>JBCCOI010000540.1:0-5265 GCA_039025515.1 Planctomycetota bacterium | reverse complement strand
GGAACCAGGTTTCGGCGCAATCGCTTCGGGAGTGATTTGATGAGTGCGGTAATCTTCTGCTTCAACAAACCGGGGACCAACCAACCTAAGCGATCGTCGCTCACTTGCGCCACGGCGGCCTCGTGCACTCGAATCGCCACACCGTCGTCCTCCGCCCCCGGTTCGTAACGGTACCGCAGCGGCATCTCGCTGCGACCAATCTTGAGTTCGTTGGGATAGGCCTCTGCCGAGATCGCTTCCGAGTGGGCCTCGAGCAAATCCGACGGACGAAAAAAGAGACCCATCGGTTCCTCATTCGCTTTCGCTTGCTCCGATGAAAGTACGGAAGAAAGCGAGGCGGCGGATTGATAGCGGTTGGCCCACTCCGGAGGCACAAGCGTCTTTGCAAACTTCTCCAAACGTCCGCGATCAACGACGTCTTTTGGCAAACGCTGGTGATAGATCTGCAGCACCACATAATCATCCACGACCAGGTCACGCCGACGAGTCTTTGCAGCGAGCTGAGCAATTGAATCGCGTATCTCGCGGTTATGACGTACGAATCTTGCGTTCGTGCGCAGCTCACGCTGTACCAATCCATGTTCGATCAGCAGATCACGTGACGTCGCGGGATCAACGGGTGCGAGTGGAACTCGTCGCCGGACGACAACGGGCAACCCGAATAGCGATAGCCTTTGGTAGCAGAATGCCCCGCTTGACTTCGTGCTCCAGTGCGGATCGCTGTATGACGCTTTCAACAAATGGGCGCCGACCTGCTCAATCCATTGCGGCTGTATTCTTGCGACTGTTCGGGCATATTGCCTTGCCGTTTCGACGAGTTCCGCCGCAACGATCCACTTTGGCTTTGAGTCGAAGACGCCGCTACCCGGCCAGAGAAAGAGCTTCAAATTGCGGGGACCCGAATATTCATTTTTATCACTGGCCATCGCAACGCCGCTCAGCAAGCCCGCCAACAGGCTTTTGTGAATCGCCGCGTAAACATCGCGGCCAACCAAATGCTCGCCGTCG
Source organism: Planctomycetota bacterium (assembly GCA_039025515.1). Classification (GTDB taxonomy): domain Bacteria; phylum Planctomycetota; class Planctomycetia; order Pirellulales; family Pirellulaceae; genus Stieleria. The sequence continues at coordinate 4,257 of JBCCOI010000540.1, read as the reverse complement.
TCCTGATAGCGAATCTTCGCGAGTGCGCCGGTGCGTTTGGATGTTATCTTTGCAGCGGTTTCGCGTAGTTGCCGATAGACGTCAGACCACTCACGCATGCGAGTTGGCGAGAGAAACCGTTTTCGAAGCTCTTTCGTCAGTCGATTACGAGACACCTCAGCGCGAAGGTTTTCATAGTAACGCCAAAGACGCAACAAACTGATGAAGTCACTCTGAGAATCACGAAACTCCGCATGGGCTTCATCGGCCGCCTGCTGTTTCTCGGGCGGGCGCTGCCGTGGGTCGGGTAGTTCCAGTGCGGCGGCAATGGGGAGCACTTCTGGTAACGCCCCGTATTCTTCGGCGGCAAGGATCATTCGGCCGATGCGCGGGTCGACAGGTAAACGCCCCAACGTGCGTCCCGTCTCTGTCAACTCTTGCGTTTCATCGGTCGCACCGAGTTCACGTAGCGTCTGTATGCCTTCGCGGATCGATTCGGGCCGAGGAACGTCCAGCAACGGCAAGGCTTCCAAGTTTGCAAAGCCCAGCATCTTCGCTTGCAGAACGACCGAAGCCAAATTGGTTCGACGGATCTCCGGTGTTGTGAAAGCTTCACGACTCTCATAGTCCTCGGCTGAGTAAAGCCGCACACAGATGCCGGGGCCCACCCGACCGCAGCGGCCCGCGCGTTGGTCGGCGCTCGCGCGACTCACCGGCTCAATCGGTAATCGCTGCAGCTTGCTTCGGGGACTGTAGCGGCTAATGCGCGCCGTTCCGGAGTCGATCACGTAACGAATGCCGGGCACCGTGAGCGAACTCTCCGCAACATTTGTCGCGAAAATCAAACGTTGTTTCCTTCCGGTCGGTTGAAAGATCCGTTGCTGGTCTTTCTGTGGAAGCCTTGCATAGAGTGGCAAGACTTCGAAGCGTCCCTCAAGCCCCATCCGTTTGTAATGTCCTGCCACTCGATGCGAAACGACCCGAATGTCACGTTCGGTCGGCAAGAACACCAAACAGTCGCCCGTACCGTCACGTGATAATTGCTTGATCGCCTCGATGACATGAATGGAAAGATCCGGGTGTCGAAACGAATCTCCCGAAACGTCTTCCCAGGCCAGATTGCGAATTTCAACGGGATATCCACGCCCTTCCACGCGGAAGATGGGTGCGTTTCCGAGTTGATCTGAGAAGTGCTCCGCAAATCGTTCCGCATCGATGGTTGCCGATGTGATGATCAGCTTTAGATCGTCACGTTTGGTCAATAACTGCTTCAGGTACGCCAACAGGAAATCTATGTTGAGCGACCTTTCGTGCGCCTCATCGATGATGATCGTGTCATATTGCTCCAGCAGCCTGTCGGAAGCGGTCTCGGCCAGCAAAATTCCATCGGTCATTAGCTTGACCATGGTGTCTGGGCCGGTCTGATCTCCGAAACGCACCTGATAACCCACCTGCTCGCCCAACCCACATCCCATTTCGTCAGCTAGACGATCGGCAATACTGCGAGCCGCGAGACGTCTTGGCTGAGTGTGACCAATCATTGCCTCACGACCGCGGCCCGCCTCAAGGCAAAGCTTGGGAAGCTGCGTACTTTTTCCGCTTCCAGTCTCGCCACAGACGACGATGACCTGACGCTGCTGGATCAAATGCACCAATTCTTCGCGATACCCGCTGATTGGAAGATCTTCGGGATACTCCAACTTCGGCTGGTAGGCTTCGCGGCGTCTTCTTCGTTCCACCGAGTCCTGCAGACGCTCGGCAAACTCCGATTCGGTGAGTTTACGTTTCGATTTCTTCAGTCGCCTTTGGTCCGCACGCATCGCCCCATCAAGCTCGGCGGCATTCTTCGACGAAGATTCCAGCTTCGGGCTGGTTGGTTTGGGGTTCATGGTCGACTGTTTAACAATAGAGGCGATTCGTCGATATCGTAGGAGGCTTGAAACCCGCCAGCCAGATGGGCACTGGCTTGATCGGTGCCAGCCAAATGAGCATGGGCCAGACGAGGCACCGGCCCGGGCTTAACGCTGCACTCGAGACATAGACAATTTCTCGAGCGCGGCGCTCATTCCAATATTGGTATTCGCTCCGATCTCCTTCCTTGATTAAGCTAGCCGCCAGTGGAAGCGATTGAGATCACTGGTCCATTCCGTCGTTCGAAGCTCGATGAATTCGCGAAAAGTACATTCTCGGCGGCCTCTTTTTCAACGTCTCGAGAGCCGAATGGTGCTGGACGGCGGACTTGCCGGATGTGCAAACGTCCCATTCATGATTCGGCACAGCGGCGATGTGAACTGCGACGACGTCGTGACGCCAAGAGATGCGTTGGTCGTCATCAATGCAATCGCCCGCCAGACAGACAATTCGGTCCCTTCAATCGAAGACGCCAACGCGTTCGTCGACGTCAATCGCGACGATCGCTTGACGCCAGAAGATGCTTTACGCGTCATCAACACAATTGCGAGACTTGACCAATACCAGGCAGACTTGAATCACGCTCGCGAGAGATGGCGGCATTTTCGCCCTCAAGACTATGACTTGGTCTACCACTGGGCGACGGAATGGTTTGCGGGAACCCAGAACGTATTGGTCCGAGACGGTGCTGCTTCCGCCGGGCTTGAATCAGTCACTGAAGATTTTGACCATTCGTCATCAATCGGTGCCGAGGCGTTTACCGTCGAAGGCCTGCACGGGGTGATTCAGAATGCAATCAGTAGTCAGCTGGAAGAGATCAGCATCGAATATGATCCCGTGACAGGTGTACCGACATCGGCCAGATTTGATCAGTCCCCGTTCATTGCCGACGAGGGCTACAGTTTCAGTGTTTCCCATGTGGAATCGGCGACGACCGATCGGAAAGAAGCGATTGAGGACCTCGCTACTGCCAGAGCGTCGTGGTCAAGTTCGAACACATCGAACTATGACCTTACCTACACGAGTCTCGTCGGTGGATCCTCCTCAACGAATTCAGCAAGTGTTCGAATCGATCGATTCCAATCCGATGAAGGTGACACCAGCAGATTGAACGAAAGTGAAATTGATGTGCGTAATCTACGCATCGAAGGATTGTTCGATGTAATTGACTACGCGTACGAAAATGATTTTGCACAAGTCGATGTGATCTACGACACCGAACGCGGTTTCCCAATCTATCTCCAACTGGGAGCGAACGTCGGCAAACACGACATCGTGATCTACGATGTGCGGCTTAGCGTCACTCAGTTGACCAACTGAGATCGTCCCGCAATCCGCTCCCATATCCCTCGAATCGCATTATCGACCAAACACTTCGACAGTTGGTCTTTGCATCAAGAAGTTATCTTGAACACTGTCTTCACGCTTCTCCAATTCTCGCAAGACGTTTCGAAACCCATTTCTCGATTCCCAGGATTGCGCGGCAAACTGGAAAATTGGCTGGTCGTCAACAATCGCATTGCGGAGATACTTGATGTTCACCAAAGACTGGTATTTGTCAATAAACTCGTATCCTCGGCGTTCATAGTATCGCCACGAGTCTTCAAACTCGCCCACGTCGTAGAGTTTCGCTCCTTCGATCAACGTCTCCTGCACAAACTTGATTGCGTCGATCGTCGAAATGTCGCCCTCCGGTAACTCCATCATGTCGGGAATCACCTGATCGATTCGATTCACCAAACCATTGAATGCCTCCGAATCGCTTGAGCTAATCGGTATACCATTGATCTCTGGCCCGCCCCGATACCGAGTGAGGTAGATCGGTGCGCCGTGAATTGTGCGGAGCTTTGCGTATGGCAGAGCATTCTCGCTCACATGCTTTCCCGTGATCACGTGACGAGCTAGCACGGCAAAGATGCGTTCTCGCTGCTCATCTGTTGGATCTTCAGTGATGCCCGCGTAATCGGAGGCCTTCCAGGCCGCGTTGGTCGGCGCAAAGACGGTGAATGCGGATGAGGAAGCTACTGGCAAGTCCAACCCGGTTGCCTCCAGGAGATCGACGAGAATTGAAAAGTCCTCTTCCTGTCTGAGAAGTCCCAAAACACTTTCTTGAACTGGAAGAATGACGTCATCGACCACATGAATGATTCCGTTCGCACATGGAACGTCCACACTCACAATCTGCGAATCATCGATGTTTACCGAACCGTCGACGGCTTTGAAGTCTGGCTCATCCGCAGATTTGGTGGGTGAGTTCCTGATAGGTTTCGCTTGCAATCAAGACGGCGAGACGCTTGTTCGGGCTCTGCAAAATGGGGCCGCCCCTGTTCGCACCACCGTCACATTGGCCTCAACCTGCTGCGCAGG
>JBCCOI010000539.1:0-5292 GCA_039025515.1 Planctomycetota bacterium | reverse complement strand
TTCGGTCGCGTCTGACTCAGCCACCGTCGCCGTCATGGATGATTCACCTGCATCATCACCTGCCGCAACGGCATCTTTCGACACCTGCGACGACGCTTGCTGTCCGGCTTGCAGCAGTGATGTTGCCGACGGTGAGATTCCCGTCGTTCAAGCGGGGATCTTCAATTCCGACGCGTTCCTCTCGAGGGTTGCCCCGTGGCTTACGCCGCTCGGCGGACTCATTTTGGTTTCCGCCCATCTCTTGAATCGGCGTTTTGGATGCCTTTGCGGCTGCTGCGAAACGAATGCATCCGCGGAAGCGTGATTATTGTTTTCACCGATGGGCGACTTTCAAAAACAAGCCAGACATCGATGGGCCGTCCTTAAGCGGGCCGAGGTCGGGTAAACGAGGATTGGATCGATTCGATCCAATTATCCTGGCGGACAAGCTGCCGTCGTCTCGTCAAAGACTCTTGCTCCGCCCGTTGCTGAGCGAGTCTGACGCCGTTTGACATGTCGGCATGCGATTCACCTGCTGAATCCGCGCTCGCTTTCATGCGTTCACCGTGGCTGGCATGAAAGAGTCGTAGCAGCGGGTCTTCCGCGCAACAGTAAAACTGCACCGATCCTGGCTCGCCTTGTCGAGCGGCACGGCCGGCGAGCTGGCGATCGACTCGTCGCGAGAATTGAACTTGCGTCCCGATCACGTGGAGGCCGTCGGCGGCTTTCGTCGCCTCATCGATCTTTATATCCGTTCCGCGGCCAGCCATACTGGTCGCGACAGTCACTCGTGATGAGCTGCCGGCAGTGGCGATGATGCTGGCCTCTTCGGCATCCTGGATTCCGTTCAGCACCGTGTGTTCGACGCCATGAGCCGCAAGTCGCCGCGATAAGTTTTGGCTTTCCTCGATGGTCGCACTTCCAAGTAGGACCGGCTGTCCCGCAGCGATCCGCCGCCGGATGTCGTCGGTGATCGCATCGAGCTTAGCGTTTTCATCCGCGAAACACCTAAGCGGCAACCAACGTCGTCTTGAGGGACGATGCGTCGGAATGCGTACGACAGGAAGCTGATAGAAATCGCGAAAGTCTTCGACCGCGTCGGCGGCCGTGCCCGTCATTCCGGCCAAGCGATCATAGAAACCAAAGAACCGCTGCCGACTGACCCGCGCCTCGTTCACCTGCTCCGGTGAAATTGCAGTTTGCTCTTTCGCTTCGACGGCTTGTTGTAGACCGCCACTCCACCGTCGTTCCCGATGAATCCGTCCCGTGTTCTCATCAACGATCGAAACACCCTCACCGTCAACGATGTAGTGTGCGTCTCGCCGCAGTAGCGCTCGTGCGAACAGCGCTTGCTCAATGAAGCGGGGCCAGGGACGGATCAGCCCAGCCTGAAGTTCACTCGGGATGGACTGCATGCAACGCTGCCGTCCGGTATCCGTCAACCAGATGCGTCGCTGTTTCGGCTGGACATCGAAATCGATTCCTCGCGACAAGCCCGATGCGAATCGATCTGCAAACCGATACAGCTCTTGCAGGTGTTGATCGGCTTCAGTCGTCGCGCCAAGGATGAGTGGCGTGGAAGCTTCGTCGACCATCACGCTGTCTGCCTCATCGACGATCGTGAACGCGAGCGCTCGCTGCAGACGGGTCGGGCCGCTAGGGATTCTGCCTTCCAAATTCTGCAGATAGCGATCGCCCAAACGTGTGTTGTCGTTCGCCTTGCGAATGCCGACTTGATCACGAAGAAAGTCGAACCCGAATTCATAGCCGGCGGCGTACGTGATGTCCGAGCGATAGGCGTTGGCTTTCGAGGTAAGGTCCGCATCGGAAGCTACATTGGCGGCGGTCAGGCCCATGATTTCGTACACCGATCGCAGCGTTTCAAAATCACGCTGCGAGAGATACGCATTCGTCGTTGCGACGTGAACGCCCTGACCTCTCCACGCGTGAAGAGCCGCGGGCAGAGCGGTTGTAATCGTCTTGCCTTCTCCCGTCTCGATCTCCGCAATGATTCCGGAAGCAAGGGCAAAGCCGGCCGCCAACTGGACATCGTAGAACTCCATCGACCGAACGCGGCGAAGCGCCTCCGAAGTCAGGGCGAATGAGTCGATGACGTCTTCCGAATTCAGACCGCTCGACCAGTCTCGCTTCCTCAGCGAATCGCCTTCCCCAGTCAGCTTTGACGTTGAAAGACGTTTGAGACGCTCACATGCTTTTCGAACGGCACCCACCCATTGCCAAGTCGACCGGGACACGTCGCGAACGCTGCCACGCACGGACCCGCCAATCCCGCGATAATCGACCAGCCTGGGGGTTCGCCAGGGAATCACGAAGCGTCCTCAACGTTGTGTCCGAAGCCTGATTTCCAATCTTTTCGCACGGAGACCTCCGCACAAAAAACATCGGCAACGGGGCAGGCGAGGCTTCGTTTCAATCTCAGGAGGAATTTCGATTCCGCAGAGTCGACAGTCGGAGACCCGCGCCGGCAGACCCGCGTGCAGGGGAACGCAGGAGCCTGCAAACTCAAGCGGCAAAGACGCTACGTGTCTCGTTTCTGCGGCGCGAGTGAGGTCGTTTTGATGACATTTTTCACCACGAAAGAAACGAGTCGATGCGATAAGTGTCTTTTGGAAAAGGACTTACGCCTTTCTTCCCGTTTGGGCATGCCGGATGCCACCTATTGGGTTTTGCCTCACTTTTTACACGGGAGAAATCGAGATGAATCGATCGAGCTTGCTCACAGTTTCAATGTTCGCTTTGTTGGGTGTGTTTCTGGGAACACCCTCCGCCCAAGCCGGTAATAACTGCCCAGTGTTTTGTTCCGCCGATCGGTATCGAGAAGCGGTCGTCGATTTCGAACGGCACGTTCAGAGAGTTCGATACGTCGCACGTTGTGACGAGCGGTTGGTGGATGACTTGGAGGACAGCACCAGTCGGCTTCGCTCGGCGGCGCGACAACTCAGCCGAACGGACCGTCTGTGCCAGCGATTCGCGGAGACGGACGCACTTCATCGACAAGTGGAAGCCGTCTTTTTCGGCAGCGGAGTCTACCCACCCGATCCGAGGTTAGAAGCTTGCTGGGTTGCCGTGGTGAGGAGCTATGAAGCGTTGGCTTTCGAATTCAATCAGCTGCCGTGCTACCGAGCTTATCGAACCCGAAACGGTGGCTGTGCTCCCAATCTGCGGACGTTGCGAACACCGATCCGAACTGTACCAACGCTCGGTCCTCAGTTCGATCAGCGTCCGTTTTTCACCAACCCGGTCGGTGACATTCCTTTCGGGTTGACGATCGACAACGGCCGAATCGGGGTCGTTCCATCGGTCACGCCTTCAAATTATCGTCAGCCGACTCCGTTTGATCGTGATGCTTCCATGCCGCCACAGTTCTCGCGTCGAACGATTCAGGATATGGAACAACTTCGCAATGCGGTGATTGGCGCTATGCTGCAGCGGCGCTGAACGGTGTGCACAAAAAAAGACTCGGCCGCACGGAATGCGATGCCGAGTCTTCTTACGCATACGGAGCGAAAAGTCGAAGCTATTTCGCTTGAACCAACTTCTGACGTCGAAGGCCTTCGATGTAATCAGAAGCGATGTTAAGAACCTCGCGGTTGTAGAAGGTATCGCGGAAGACCTCTTGGTCCGTCTGTTGATCGAGCTCTTCTTTCTCTTCTTCTTGTTGAGCATCGAGCTCTTTTCGCCGGTTCATAAACGCGGTTTCTTCCAAGGGGACGGTGTCCTCTTCCTTCTGCTTGACGAACAATTCGATGCGCCGCAGCAGGTCGACGAACTCCTCGTCCTTTTGAACGCGTTGTTCAGACTTTTTACGAAGCTCCGACAGTAGCGGAGCGGGCACCAAGTCATACACGTCGTGCTCGGCTTCACTGATGCGATCGCTACCCAGGGCGTACTTGAGATCGCCCTCGGCCACGTCCATCTTTTGGGTCAGACTTGGCAGCACGATATCGGCCTGAACGCCCTCCCGCTGCGTGCTCGCACCGTCGGGGAGATAAAACTGCTGTAGCGTGACTTTCAACGCGCCATAGTTTTGTCGCCCGTTGAGGAACAGCTTTTGGCCGAGATCCATCAACGTTTGCACGGTCCCTTTCCCGTGCGTCGCGGGGTCCCCGACAACGATTCCACGGTTGTAGTCCTTGATGGCTCCCGCAAAGATCTCGCTGGCGCTTGCGCTGAACTTGCTGGTCAACACGACGAGTGGGCCGCCCCAGGCGGTACCCGGTTCTTCATCGTTGTATTGTTCAATCTGACCGTTGCTGTCCTTCACTTGAACAACCGGGCCGCGATTGATGAACAGTCCGGTCAGATTGATCGCCTCCGTTAGCGATCCACCACCATTCCGGCTCAGGTCAATCACCACACCATCGACGCCCTGCTTCCGAAAGTCGGCCAAGATGTTTCGCACATCCCGCGTGCTGCTGCGGAAGTCTGACCGGCCCTCGCGGGCGGCCTGCATGTCCATGTAGAAGCTGGGAAGGTTGATGAAGCCGATGCTGCGTGACTGTCCGCTCGGGGATTTGTGCTCGATGACTTTGCCACGTGCGGCGGACTGCTCGAGTTCCACGGCGGCTCGCGTGATCTGGTAGACCTCGGTCTCACCTTTGCCGCCCTTCTTCACGCCCAGTCGGACGATGGTTCCGGCGTTTCCGCGGATCATGTCAACGACGTCGGTGAGCGGCATCTCGATGATGTCCAGCATCGGGCCTTCTTCTCCCTGTCCAACGGAGACGATGACATCATCCGGTTGCAGCCGTTTATCGGCGTAGGCAGCACCTCCCGGGATGATTTGCATCACCACCGTGCTGCCGTCCTTCTCGCGAAGTGCGGCACCGATGCCCTGCAACTTGAGTCCCATCGAGATGTTGAAGTCTTCCAGCGTCGCGGGCGACATGTAGGTCGAATGCGGATCGAAGGCGCTGGTGATGGAAGTCAGGTAGGCTTCCAGAATGTCATCGTTGTCATAGTTCTTGAAGCGACGCGCGTAGCGTTGGTATCGCCGACGCAGCAGGTCCTTTGCTTCTTCACCGATGGTGTCATCGTCTTGGAGATCAAGAAGGGCATACTTGAGTTGACGTCGCCATCGATCTTTCACTTCCTCCGTGTTCCTGGCGTACTTTGCCACATCCGCGTCGACGACGATGAAGTCGTCTTTGGTGAAGTCGAAATCGCCGTCAAGAAGTTCCAGTGCAATCCGGACCCGTTCGTCGACCCTGGCGGTGAAGCGATCGAAGATGCGGTAGGCGAGCGACAGGTCGCCTTCGCGAATCGTGTCGTCGATCTTGTTGCGGGCGGTCG
>JBCCOI010000538.1:0-5302 GCA_039025515.1 Planctomycetota bacterium | reverse complement strand
GACCACGTCAACATCGCAAAGGTCTTGGATGCGGGCATCACATCCGATGGACGACCCTATTTTGCAATGGAGCTTGTCAAGGGAATCCCGATCACGGCGTACTGCAATAAGAATCGGCTGACACCCGATGAACGACTCGCAATTTTCGTCCAAGTGTGTCGTGCGATTCAGCACGCACATCAAAAAGGTATCGTTCACCGTGACCTCAAACCCTCCAACATCCTGGTTGCATTGTATGACGGAAAGCCGATCGCCAAAGTGATCGATTTTGGTTTGGCGAAGGCCGTTTTCGATCAAACGCACCTCACCGATCGAACATTGTTCACTCAGTACGGTCAGGTCGTGGGCACGCTCGAGTACATGAGCCCGGAGCAGGCCGAGTTCAACGCGATGGATGTCGACACGCGTACCGACGTCTTTTCGCTGGGCGTCATCTTCTTCGAATTGCTGACCGGATCGACGCCAATCGGTCGTGAAAGGCTTCGTAAAGAAGCCCTCGACCGCATCCTGAGGATCATTCGCGAAGAAGATGCGCCACGACCCAGTTCGCGTCTGAGTGAATCCGGTGACGCCGTTAGGAGTATTTCCGAACAACGCAAGACCGAGCCGCGAAAGCTATCGCTCGTTCTCAAAGGCGAACTTGACTGGATCGCGATCAAGGCCTTGGAAAAGGATCGCACTCGCCGCTACGACAGCCCATCAGCGATGGCCGATGACATCCAACGATACCTCGACGGGGACGCGATTGAGGCACGCCCCCCGAGCCTTGGATATCGATTTCGGAAGGCCGCGAGGAAGAACCGAGGTCTCTTTGCCGCGATCGGTTCCATCGCCGCGATCCTGCTGGTCGCCTTGGTCGGCACGACAACGCTGTGGACCCGAGCCGAACGCCTCGCACTGGAGAAGAACCAGGAGGCCACACGAGCAACCGCAGCGGAAGAGGACCAACGATTTCTCACCAAAGAAGCACAGAAAGCACGCGACGAAGCAAGGATAGCACGTGATGCGGAAGAGGACCTTCGTGTCACTTCGCAGCAAGCGACCGCCCGAGTCCAACTTGAGAAAGGCCTCGATTTCGCGAACAAAGGTTTAATTTCGGAGGGCCTGGGCTGGATGGCGCGGGCACTTCGGTCGGCACCGCCCGAAGGATCGCACATTGAAGAAGTGATTCGCCGCAACATCGCGGCATGGCTGCCGTACACCCCAAGATTCATCGGCTCGCTTGACCTTGAAGGGTTCGTCGGGCGAGAAATTGCGTTCAGCGACGATGGGGACTTTGTCGCGTTCACGCTGTTTCCGCCTGACTTGAAAACTGCAAACGTTGACAACGCAAACCGTTTGGTGATTGCACGTGCATCCGATTCTGCAGAAGTCGTCATGGATCGGACCTTTGAACTTCCCATCAAAGCGATCCGGTACTTGGATCGCCTCGATTGTTTTCTCATCGCGTTAGACGATGGATCACTGGTGAAAACGGCGTCCAATGGGATGGACTTGGGGTCTACCCGACCCATCGAATCCTTGATCACCGATATTGAGGTTTCCTCTACCGGGAAGGTCTACGTAAGCGACGATGAAGGCGGGATATTTGAGCTCAACGATAACATGGATCAAGCTCGTCTCATTTTTCGGGGTGTTGAGGGCGTCTTGGAATTGTCGGTCTCCGCACGCGAATCACGTTTGATGGCGATCGGGAATAACAAGAAGGTCTATGTTGTTGACAACGCTGGACGACTTTTGAATCGGCCATTCGTAGCCGGTGGCGGCTACGCCTATGCCCTGGACGCTGATCGATGTCTTGTTGCGTGTAGCGATTTCTCTGGCTCGCTAAGCTCATTAGTTCGCATTTGCAATGGTCTAACAGGACAACGACTCGGCTCTGTCCGCTTGACGAATAATACAAACGATTTGTCATTCGATCGCGATTCAGGAAATCTGATCACAACTGACAAAGGTTTGATCGTCACCGGATGGGATCTGCGTGAATTTGCTCCGATTTGGCAATACTCTGTCGGCTTGGCTCCCATTCGTTCGGAAAGCCGCAACGCCCTCTGTGCCTCGCTATCCGTGGGCACCAAAGGGACAAATGTTCGCATCTATCGAGTTCCTGGTCACCTAAATACTGGAACGGTCATTTCAGGACCAGCGAGTCACCGGACGGAACTAGACCGAAGCATATCGCTCTGGCTCAATTCAAAAGACCAGATTCTGGAGTACGAGGATCAAAAATCAGGAAAGCTTTGTTGCATGGCATTTGTACCAGGGGTGAAATGTCTCGATGAACATGTTCCGAACACACTCGGCATCGGTTTCCAGCCAGATGGAATTGGCATTTGGAGCGCGCAGTCGCTCGCACCGATAGAGCAAGCAGTTTTACCGGATATCTATACTGGAAAATATGGCATTCAGTCGTTCCAAATTGATGGAGTCCCTTTTGTCGCCGTAGGGGGACATATGAGAGGTAACTGGATCGCTAAATTCGATGACAGTAACAGGGTGAAACTAAAGAAAATTGGCTCTCCGTTTTTAAGTTTTGCACTTGCTTGGTGCGAGGAATCCAAATTGCTTGCGATTGGTTCTTATGATGGCAGCATCAAGACGTTCCGAGTCAGCGGCGAGCTTGTAGGTGAAACAAATTCTCCTCTTGACTCCGAGGTTTTCAGCCTAGATTTAAGCCAGGACCAGAGTGAGGTGATTGCCTCCACGCGACTCGGCACCGTCTATAGGTATTCGTTTCCGGAACTGCAGAGAATTTCGGCGCGACGGGGCCGTTTCGGTCCCTTTTCAAGTTGGTACTACGGAGATGAAGATCGATTCGTAGCCGGAGGCTTTCATCAAATCGAGGTAAGAGATCGGCAGTCATTGTTGCAGCTTGGGCGTCGTCATGGATATTCCAGTTCACCCTCCCTCGCACAAATTAGGGATCGATCGTTGGTCTACAGCAGCAGCGTGATCGCCGGCGAGGGCTCGGGTACTTCGGTCATCCAGCGGGAGAGAATCCCGGAACCGGTGACTTGGACGCCAAAGGACACCGAACAAGCGTTGGAACAACGCCTGGGTCAGCGAATCGCTGCCGCCGGTGGCGTGACGCAGTTGCTTCAAAGCCGCGAAGACCCTGCTCGGGAAGGCGAAGTGCCGGACTTGGTTTCGTTTCAACCCACCAACGCATCGCGCCTGCTACCTGCAAACGACCATTTCAAGTCCTGGCAAGCATCGCGGATGGCGTACGGAAATCTGGGTTCCGAGTTGGCTTCGCGAAACCATGGGGCAACCCGCCATATTGCCGATCTGAAGTTTGATGAAAACGACGAGGGCCCAAAAGTCATCCAGACGATTTCTGACGACCATGCCTCTGGGGAAATCGCCTCCGACGACGCGGCGGTGGCATGGGGCTTGAAAGAAAAGGAACTCCTCGATGACGTGAATGAAAAAGCAGCGAAGGGTCTTCGGGTCATCCAAGTCGCGGATTACACGCGGAACGGTGACCGGTTTTATTGCGCGGTATGGAAACGATCCGAATTTGAGTCATTGATGGAACTGGGGCTGGATCGGGATGCGGCAATGCGAAAGCACCGTCAACTCACCGAAAAAGGCTATCGCGCTGTTTCCTGCAAGCCCGCAGCGTGGAGCAATCGCGATCCTTCCGATCGTTTCCATCTAGTTTGGAGCGACGAGCCTGGCGAACCCACGACGTTAAGTCTTGGAGTCCGCAATTCGATTTGGTACTCGGGTGTCGAGGTTGAAGGTAGTTGGCGTCGAGCTTTCAACGGCAGCGGCCTTCGTTCTTTGTCCTACCATGTCGGAGGAGTGGCGGGCCAATCGGCCAAACACAACAGCATTTGGTCGAAGTTCGATAGTAAATACAATGAATTTGTACCGTACTTTCTAGCCGAAGCCAGTTCGAATGCTTCCATCGATTGTAAGGACTTCGACCGCGCCCAGCGGATCGGCCTGAGACGTGTTTTCACGGCTCTTAATCCCATCTTGCCCGCCGGACTTTGGAACACGATGTTGAGTGATCCATCGGCTGGGTCGATTTGGACAAGCAGCCCTTTTCCAAGGCCTAGCAGGCTTGCACTCGTTGAGTTCTTTCGTGGCAATTCAGAGGAGGCGTTCGGGCAACTGAATGCCATCACGGACTTTTCCTCGAATGAAGAACGGAATACCGTCCAACTTTTCAAATTCCTTTCGCAACTCAAGCTGGGGAACCAATCCGTTGCGAAAAAACTGTTGGCGGAACTGAAGACCCAACTCAGCTCGCGAGACGCGTCCAATGACGAAGAGCAAAACTCCTTCATCAACGGCGTCATGCCAGTGCTTGAGGTCGCGACGGAGAGCAATGATTCGAATGACGGTGCCGCGGGCAGTTGGGAAGACCGAGTTTCAAAGGCGATCGAAGGAACGCCGCCTAGCCTCAAACGCGTGAACGCTCTGGTGGTTGCGTCGTTGGGCACCAATGATGCATCGACACGACGTGATTTCCAGCGGCGGGCAGTTACGGACATGGAGACGCTCGAGCGCGAAGGCTTGCCGACTGAGACGTGGCTCCAAAGCGTGTACGGAACGCTTTGGGAAACACCGGAGTTTCAGAGTTTCGCGCGGAGAGCCGAGTTCGACATCGTGGTGTCGACGGTTTGGCTGGACCGAAACGGCAAGCAAGCGGTGGTCGCCGAGGCCTTGGACTTCGCAACGTTTGCCCAGGAATGTGCCCGTGCAATGAAAGCGGGCTACACGCCCAAAACCGCGTCGATTGCCGAGCGTGCCGGTGGTCGAGGCATCGTCGCGACGGCGATTTTTGAACGTGACAATCCCGACGATTGGTTATCGCTGCATGGGCAGGAGGCCTCGCGAAGACGCGCCGATCTCTGGGCCGCGAAACGGGCCGCTCGAGCGGTCATGGATTGGATCGAATTTCGCGATCCAACCGACGTCATCCAGTTGATTCAGCCGGGTCGCTGGGAACGAGGTTGGTTGATCCGGGAGATCGGAAAAAACACCGCAATTACCAAAGAGATGCATGCGTCGCTCGCGTCCGAAAACCCTGCATTGTTAATGGCGATGGGCAACGCCGAGTCGCGCGAAGTTCGTGATCAAGCACGAGAGATCGCAGCGGATATTTTGGCCGATAACGAGAATAAAAGTGCGGCCACGAGATCGGCCGCGAGGTGGGTCATGGCCGCCAGTGGCGATGAAAGCAAAACAGTAGAGCGGGCCCCGGCGACCGAAACGGTGCTTCGCGACACTCCTGATCAAGTCCAAGTGTTGGGGCACAACGATCACAACATGGTGATCCTTGAAGGTG
>JBCCOI010000537.1:0-5305 GCA_039025515.1 Planctomycetota bacterium | reverse complement strand
GACGCGGTCGGCAATCTGACGTCGATGACTGATCCGCGAGGCAACGAAACCACGACGACGTACGACAGTCGGAACCGCGCGACCGTTCGGACCGTTGCCGTTGGCACCACTGCCGAAGCGAAAACGGAGACCGACTACGACCTTGCCGGCAACGTCACGGAAGTCCGCTCACCGCGATACTTCGATGCGACCGATACCGAGGGTCACAACAAGGCGAAAGAGATCTGGACCTACACACCGGCCAATAAAGTAGCCTCGCACACCGAGGCAGCTGGCACGACCATCGCTGCGACCGAGTCCTTCGTCTACGATCTAAACGGCCGAAGAACCGAGCACGTCGACTTCGACGGCGAAACGTCGAAGATTCACTACGTGGATTGTTGCGGTCAGGTGATCGCGCAGGAGAATCCGCTCGGTCATGGAAGCCTTATTCGCAAAGATCCGATGGGCCGGTCGGTTCACCAGGTGGTGTTTGAGGATTACTCGGCGCACTCATCAGCCCTGGACAATCCGGTCGATGCGAAGACACTCCGCGAAGTGACCACGAAGTATGACGGGCGGGGTCGTCCGGTCGCGCGGACGACGTGGCTGACGGCGCGGGGCACGGTCGATGCAAACGATCCACCGATCGCCGGTTTAAACAGCGTTCCCGCCTCAGACGGACTGACGGTGCAGTATCTCTACGACGATGATTTGGGTGATGGAACGGGACTTGATTCTTCCAGCGGTGTCGCCGGGGTACTCGGTGGAACGGTCGTTTCACTCACCACGGCGCTCAACAAGCTGGATGATGCGATCGCCAGCGGCGGTGCGGGCGTGACTTTCGACGCGACAAACAACGGATCAGCGCGTGTAGTGATCAGTGCCGAAGGTGAAGTCCGCTTCACCATCAGTGACGCGGCGGGGCGAAGTGTCATGAGCGGCATGCTCAACAGCTCCAACGCCCTGATCACTTGGAGATGCCAAGCCTACGACCAGACGGAGTCGATCAGCGGATTCGGGACCGTGCTGGCTTCGATCAGCGTGGACGCCGATGGCAAGACCAGCAAATCACTCAGTGACGGGGCCAGACGCATGATCCGCAGCGTGGACCAGCTCGCCAAGGTAACCACCTACGAATACGACGCCGGTGGCAACCGGCTCAAGATTCGTGATCCCAACAGCGTCGGCCAAGACTGCCTCTACGATGCGCTCGGACGCCAGACGCAGTGCACGGACACCGGCAGCGATGTGACCAAGAGCAGCTACGATCTCGCGGGCAACAAAATCACGTCAACCGATGCCAAGAACGAAGACACCACCTACAACTATGATGCTCGTGGCCGCCAGATCAAACAAACAGATCGTCTCGGCGGGGAGACCGAGTTCGCCTACACGGATATGAACCGCCTCTCCAGTCTCACTGACGCGGAGAACCAGGTCACCAGCTACACCTATGATGCGGCCGGGTTCAAGCTCACAGAGACCTACCCCGATCACACTGGAGGATCTCCCGGTGCGTCGACTTACGGCATCGTGACGTTCACGCCCGACGCAGCGGGGCGCGTCCTTCGCAAGCAGGATCAACTCGGTGACACGGTCACCTATAACTATGACCTTGCCGGTCGCTTGACCTCACGACAGTACCGGACAGCTGCCAACAGCCCGTCAGGCACGGTCGCCGATACCGACAGCTTCACGTATGACGACGCCGGAAGGATGCTGACGGCGGTCAGCGGCCGCTACAGCAACACGGTGACCTACACCTATGACAATGCGGGACGTAAGTCGACTGAGGCCCTCACGATCAGCGGTCAGACTTACACGGTAACAACTGCGTACGACACTCAGGGGCGTGTCTCGGCGCTCACCTACCCGGACGGGACGTCTGTTGGACGCACGTATACCGACCGCAGCCAGCTCGCGACGATTATTGTTGGTAGCACGACGATCGACACACGGACTTACGATGATGGTGGCCGCATGACGGCAAGCAGCTACAATAATGGTGTCAGCGAGTCGCGGACCTACAACAACGACAACACCTTGGCCAGCATCAGTTACACTGGCGCCGCAATCGGTAACCTGACGTATGGTTGGGATGCCAACAAGAACAAGACCAGCGAGGGGATCGCGGGAACGATGGCAGCTTACACGCTCGACGAGGCAGTATACGATCTCGAAGATCGCCTTGAAGAGGCCCAGTACATCAGTGGTGACGACTACTCCTGGAGTCTGTCACTCGTCGGGGACTGGAGCAGCTACACCGAGAACGGCAGCACGCAGACCCGAACTCACGGACCGAGCCACGAGCTTCTCACCGCCGCCTCGCAAGCGATTCAGCACGACGTAAAAGGGAACATCACATTAATTCCCGGAGTTCTCCGGCCGAGCGGCGTCACGATGACTCTCACGTGGGACTTTGACAATCGACTCTCAACGGCTGACGTGGACAATAACTCCACGGTCGATGTGACCTACAAGTGGGATGCCCTTGGCCGACGTGTTTTCCGGGACGACGGTACAACGGCGAGCGTCTACGTCCAAAACGGACAGCAATCGATTGCCGACTACACGTCGGGTACGGCTGCTTCGAGCCCCACTTACAACTACGTTTACGCCAGCTACATCGACGAACCTGTCTTAAGGACCGGCACCGGTGGCGATCGGTACTACCATCGAGGCCAACAGTACAGTATTACCGCGCTGACGGATTCACTTGGGGCGATCAAGGAACGCTACGCCTTCGATGCCTACGGCGGATTGTCCATCCTTGACAGCAGCGGCACCGCACGCACGTCAACTGCTGAATCCAATCGATACACCTACACCGGACGAGAGTGGGACGAAATGCTTGGGCTCTATCACTTTAGGTATCGTATATACGATCCGGCGGCAGGGCGGTTTTACGGGCGTGATCCAATGGGTTATTGGGACGGTACGGGGTTGTACGGAAATCAGTTCGGTCTTAACGGAGTCGATCCAACGGGACTAAAATCATTCCAGACTTGCAACTTTCGGATTTATGCTGGGCACACACACAATCCTGAGCGAGAGATACGAAAGCTGTATGGTAAAAAGGGGCTTGATTGCAAGGTTACAGAGGTTGGAGTTATCTGCTGCAACAGTAAACAGGTATGCAAAAAATTCTCTAATCTTCCACTTATGCCGGAGGTGCCCCTATACCCCATGCCAATTCCTTTCGAATTGGGCATCGAAAAGTTTAAGGATGCACTGAAGGCTGCCGCAGCGAAAGCTAGCGGTTATTGCAACAAGAAACGCTGCGGAAAGAAATGTGACAGAATCTCAATAGTTGTCTATTGTGATTTCGATATGCGTAATCATCTCGGACCTGATTTGACCAGAAAGCTCTGCGATCACACTGCGGTTTACAATTGCAGACTGCAGGAATGGGAGAGGGAGATTCAAGTTGACCCTTAAAACGTTCTTCAGATTACTAGCGGTGCTCACTGCTTTAGGGCTTTTGATCACAATCGGTGTTCAATTCTTGGTGTACAGAGGGAAAATTCGCGAGTTGAACACCGCCGTCAATCTGTATCGACTTGGGGCGACTCTCTCATTCTCAGAAGACTTTTCCGGCAAAGGCGCCAAAGTCATGTCTTGGAAACCAGACTCGGCACGATGGAAAATTCGTTCTGTGCAATTCCCGGAGTATCAAGTTCCGAAGGAGGCTTTTGAAGCACTGCTCAAGACATCGCCACTTGAATGGGTCGATGTTCCCTACCAGCTTAGTGCCTACGAGCTGAGATCAATAGTGAATATACGCTCTTTGAAGGCACTTCATATCGACGCTGGAGCGCTCGGCGAGGGTGACTTTGCTTGTCTTCATGGACTCCCTCTTGAGTCATTGAGAGTACGGAATTGTAGATTTGTCCAAGAACTGCTGGCCGAAGTAGGGCATTTGCCACTACTTGAAGAGTTGTACCTCGAAGACGCATCCTTCGCCGAACCCAGTGAGACAATTAGACAGTTAAGTTCACTGAAGCGAGTGCAACGTGTCTCGCTCGATGGCGCTAACTTGCGTAATGAGCATATTTCAAGCATTGTAGAGCTTGCCAAGTCTCTCCATTATCTGTCCCTTCGCGGCACCGAAATCTCCGATTCTGGCATAGGTGTGATTGTTGAAGAATGTCCGAACTGCACGGTTGATCATTAGAGTCAGCTGGACCTGTGTAATGCTTCACCGGATGTGCCTGATTGGTGCCCAGGGCAATCGCATTTGAAGTGTGAGCGTACATGGATCAGCAATGATTGGTGCCGAATGATTGGTGCCAGCCACTTTATGATTGACGGCTTTCGTTTGGTTTGTTAGGTTTCTTGTCTTACGCAACTTGTTCGAGGGTGCCCGCCGATCGGTGCGGCCGATCGGTGCCAGCCATGTTTCGAGTTTCTAGCAACTCGGTGGTCGGTTGCGGGAACGACCAGCCGCTATCGATGAGTGGGAAACGCTTCGCGTGGGGTAAGATTCGGGATTCAAGGTGATGATTAGATGGTGCCACCCAGCAAACGATTGACGGAGGTCGCGGATTTTCGTAGATTTGGGAAAATCACCAACAAATGTGGATACTCCCATGCCGCGACCCCAACGTGCCGACCAGTTCAATCCTGCCCAAATCTGTGTCGTTCACGTCGTGCAGAGATGCGTGAGACGTGCGTTTCTGGCGGGCATCGATCATGCAACGGGCAACGATTACTCATTCCGTAAAGAGTGGATTCGGAGACGCATGGAGGCGCTCGCCTCCGTGTTCGCAGTAGATGTGCTTTCGTATGCGATCATGAGCAATCACCTGCATCAGATCTTGCGCAACCGCCCTGACGTTGCGGAGCAGTGGTCCGATGAGGAAGTCGCGATTCGCTGGCTGCGTGTTTTTCCGGGTAGAAGGCTCGAAGAACACCTTGCCGAACCCACCGAAAACGATGTGAAGACGCTCTGCCGCGACAAGGAAAGGCTGGTAGAGATTCGAAAGCGTATCTCTGACATCTCTTGGTTTATGCGTGCTCTTGCCGAGCCGATTGCCCGAATGGCCAACAAGCAAGACGAGTGCACCGGTCGTTTTTGGGAAGGACGTTTCAAATGCCAGCGGATTGTTGATGAGGCGGGGTTGTTGGCCTGCAGCATGTAAGTCGACTTGAATACAGTGCGGGCGGCGATTGCGGAAAACCCCCACCAAGCTGAACACACCAGCGCCTACGACCGCTGCAAAGCGAGACGCGGTGCAGAGATCCCTTCGGCGGCATTTGACTTAAAGCCGATCCCGACGGAGGAAGCGGGTAAGAAGATCCGCGAGACTCCTGTCGATCAGCT
>JBCCOI010000536.1:0-5320 GCA_039025515.1 Planctomycetota bacterium | reverse complement strand
TTTCAAAAAATGTCGAAGGCCGAGGTCGTCAATGCTCAACGTGCATGGGCGAAGGCGGTGATCGACCAAGACCTCGAGACCCTTTTGGGGCTCTACGACTTTGGTTCGCCGGATGAACCCCTACTTTTCAAACCGACTTTGGCGGATGTCATTCGATTGGATGAGGCGGGTGCGAGGTCCTACTTTGTTGGTGGAGATCCAAACTATCCTAACGATGGCGGTTTCTTGAATAACGGATGGAAGCACGTCGACTTTCAGAGTGCCGTGGGCCCGATATTGAAAGCCGGTGGCTTGGGATATAAGGACATGGGGCACTACACCTTCGTCAATGCAAACGGCGATGCGACTCGGGCCGACTACACTTTCGCGTATCACAAGCTCAACGACAAAGTTCTGATCTCGCTCCACCATTCTTCGTTGTCGTGGATGCCGCCATCAAGTTAAAATTCTTTGATTCGGAGTTTGGGTCGTCTGCCGTAGCTGTTAAACATGACAAGAACAGGTGATAACCGAGTTCCGACGAACGTGATTGTCGGATTCCTTGGTTCGGGGAAGACGACGGCAATCGCAAATTTGATCGAACAGCGACCCGAAGATGAGGACTGGTCGATTCTCATCAACGAGTTCGGCATGGTTTCGATCGATCACGCGCTCGTTGAATCGAGCTTGAAGGGTGTGGCGATCGAAGAGCTGGGTGGCGGTTGTGCTTGCTGCACCTTGGCATTGGTCTTTCGACCGCTTCTCACTCAGTTCCTGAAGCGAACCAAGCCGCATCGGCTGATTCTGGAACCCTCCGGAGTCAGTCATCCGGCCAATGTCATCGACGTACTTCGCGGTCCCGCCTTCGCGGATTCCATCGAGCTTCGAAATGTCATCTGCATCATCGACCCGAAGGATTTCGAAGACACACGCTGGCGTGAGACTGCTGTCTTTCAAGATCAAGTGCAGATGGCAGATATCGTCGTTATCAATTGGACGGACTGCCGCAACCGCGAGTTGATTGATGAATGTCGAGACTGGGTTGACAGCTTCCGGCCGCAGAAACAGCTGGTCTTAGAAACAACGTTCGGCACGATTGATCTCGACCTTTTGGACTTGGAATTTGAAACGCAGCGGTTCCCAAAATTTGCCGATGCTCACCAGCTCCCGAATGAAGAACAAACGAAACTTACGGATCTGAAACTCGTAACTAAGAGTAAAACCGGCGACGGGGATGAACATCAAAACCATGAGCATGGCAAGCACGACGACCCGAAGCCTGAGCCGGGCAGACCGCTTCGCTTTCTAAACGATGACCCCGACTACGACGCGTGCGGCTGGATCTTTCACGTCGAGGACGTTTTTGAACGTGAGAAGCTGCTTGACTTGCTCGGTTACGTTCATCCCATCGTCCGCTTAAAAGGCGTTTTTCGGTGCACCGACGATTGGTGGACGATCAACCGAGCAAAGGACGAGACTTCGTACGCCACATCGGCGTACCGACGCGACAGCCGCCTTGAAATCATCCTGGATCGCCGAACGTCAGGCTGGGACGAATTCGAATTCAAATTGCTCGAATGCTTACAGCATTAAAACTGGTCCGATTAATCATGATCGAATTGATGCGAATGATCGTCGTGATGGGACATCTTGCCGCTGACGACGCCCCCATCGGAGGAGAATGAAAGCGTCAATGTGTAATCATGTGACGCAGCAAGCTGCTGGGGCACCTTATCGAGAGAAAGTACAAAGCGAGAGGATCGCCCTTCCGGATCATCTGATTGCGGATCTGCGTTGAAAGTCGCGTCGTAAATTTCACCATTCGCACCAAACTCTGCATCGACGTGATCTGTTGCGAGTGCGTATGGTTCTCGTGTGCCCGCTTCTTGCGAATAGAGCACCATTCGTCGGGTTCGCGAATCGACAGTGAATTCAAACTGAAAACCATCGACACCCGGCATTGCAATGATGTGGCCACCGCGGAGCCCATCCGGTCGTGAGGACTGGTTGTCCTTGGTGGCAGACGACCAAGCATAGATCGCAACGCCGAGTAGCAGAATCACGAGAAGCGATGGACCAACGGCTGCAAATCGCTTAGTAGTCACCAACTTGCTCTCCGTCATCGCGTTGAGCCAATGTGTGAAAGACATCCATGTCAATTTGCTCCGTCAGGAAGTGTACGGAGCCATCGGCAAAGACGAAGTTGGCGCCGCCTGTGTGATAGCTACTGAAATTGGCCGCGCCCTGCCCATCACAGTCAAGATTCTGACGGATAGGAAGGTCATTGATCGGATAGAAAGCGGTCCCGAGTACCATTTGGTTGTCGCTGAATCCGCAATTCAACCATGAGTTACTGCCGGACCATACGGCGGCGTAGTTTCGCATGCACCGCTCGCCGACCGCAATCGTATTGCTTGTACCGTCAAAGATCGCTGCAATTCTCACTCCAGGATTGCGTCCGAAGACCCCGTTCCCTTCGAAGTCTCTGTTATTCCAGTTGTCCCGTTGAGACTTCCATCCGGAGCCGATTGAGCCGACATAATTCGACTTGCCAACCCGAGTCGCGAAAAGGAGAACTCCTCCACCACCTCCTGGGTCGGGATCTGGTGGCGGAAAAACATGAGCCAGTGTCTGTTTCGAACCGGGAGATCTGCTCGAGTTGACCGTAATTGGCACCGGAACGAAGATCGACCGGAAAGGGTGCGATAGCCCATCCCCTGGATCCGATGGGCACTGATAAATGCTGACTCCCGTTTCCAGAAACCCGGACTTCCTATCATCCGATGCAACCGCGTCGAAGGTCAGCCTCGACGACCCTAGCTGTTCCGAGAGTGGAACTTGTTCGAGAAACGGAAGCAACAGTTTTCCCCAGCCCCAACTGCGACCGTCTCGTCCACTTTCCAGGTCCGCCACATAGCCCGGAGGAAAGCTGGAGTGAACGTTGTGGTAGGCGTGCAATCCGATTCCGATTTGCCTCAAATGGCTCGTGCATGCCATCCTGCGTGCGGCCTCGCGCGCGGCAGAGACGGCGGGAAGGAGCAAGCCTACCAGGATGCCAATGATCGCGATGACGACCAGAAGCTCAATTAGAGTCAAACCGACTCGATTGGAGCGGCATGGGACGGCCTCGGACCCGCGTCGTCGGGACGTCCGCGGTGCGAAGTCCCTCATCGGATTGAAAGCGCTGCGTACCACCGATTGGGACCTAATTGACGACAAAAACTCATCGTTCCTAACACCTCTGGAGGATAGCAGCAGACTAGGGGCAAAGCAAGATTTGCCTGCGAGTTTGGGGCTAGTTGGGTCGGTGGCGGCGAAGAGAAATCACCGTAGAATCAGTCTGCGAAATCCTTCCAGTGAGTCCCTTCGCCCGGCCAAAATAGCGTCGTTTGAGGATCCCAAATGAAATCCCGCCGCGAGTTCTTGAGTGAAGCCTTTTCTTCGATGACGGGCTTCGGTGTGGCAGCGGCGTTTACGGCGTTTCATGGGCGCGTTGCAATGGGTGAAACGGCAAAAAGGAATCCCAAACTCGTCCCGACAACGGACGAAACGACTGGTTTGGAGCTCATTCGATTGCCGGAAGGATTTCGCTACATCAGCTATGGCTGGACCAACGACCCGATGTCGGATGGACATCCCACGCCCGCGTCCCATGATGGCATGGGAGTCGTCGACGAATCGGACGGGATCGTCACGCTGGTGAGGAATCATGAGGTGAGCGATGACCGCGAGGCACTCTCCCAGAAGACTGTCGCTCCCTATGACCGCAAGGCTGGGGGCGGCTGCACGACGCTAAAGTTTGATTCCGGTCATGGCAAGTGGCTGGAGAGTCACGTCGCGCTCTCCGGCACCAGTCGAAACTGCGCCGGCGGCGTAACGCCGTGGGGAACATGGCTGACGGCGGAGGAGACGGTCTTGGGGGTCGGCTCGATGGACCCCTACAAGGCAAACGCCAAGCGATCCTTTCAACGGGATCACGGCTGGGTTTTCGAGGTCGACCCGAAGGGCGTCGCGAATCCGGTTCCGCTCGAAGCGATGGGCAGATTCGTTCATGAAGCCGTAGCGATCGACCGTAAGACGGGCATCGTTTACGAAACAGAAGACCGAGGCACGGCGGGGTTCTACCGCTTCCTCCCGCGAGAGAATGGGAATCTTTCGGCGGGTGGCGAGCTGCAGATGGCTGAGGTTATAGGACATGCAGATCTGCGCGGTCACGTCGAACCCAACACAACGTTTGATGTACGCTGGCACACGATCAAACAACCGTCGCTCGCTAACACCCCCGGGCTTGAGCCTCCTGATGAACTCGGCGTCTTCAAACAAGGCAAAGCTCTTGGCGGGACGACATTCGCCCGGTTGGAAGGTTGCTGGAGCGGCAACGATCGAATTTATTTCGACGCAACTAGCGGAGGACGGGCCGAATGCGGACAGATCTGGCAGTACGATCCATCTGCAGAATCCCTCACTCTATTGTTCGAAAGTCCAAACAAAGATGTGCTCAACATGCCAGACAACCTCTGCGTCAATCCACGCGGAGGATTGGTTCTTTGCGAAGACGGTGACTACGGAGGTGCCGAACGAGCTCAGCGGATCCATCTTCTCACCCAAGACGGGAACTTGATGCCGCTAGCGGTGAACGATCTGCAGTTGAAAGGCGAGAAGGGATTCCGGGGTGATTTTCGAGGCAGAGAGTGGGCGGGAGCCACATTCAGCCCCGACGGCGAATGGCTCTTCGCGAACATTCAGACGCCAGGGATGACGATGGCGATCACCGGACCCTGGGAAGCATTTGCCGGTTAGCATTGGGTGTCGGCCGCAGAGGTGCCAAGAGATCGGCCTGCCACCCGTTGTTGCAATCGAACTGCAAGTGCTGTCAAATTGTGAACCAATGAAACACCACCGGAACGTATTCCACTCTTGCCGGCTACTACGTTTGGTTCTGCAATCGAACGCACGATCAGTCGCCCATTATGATTGAGCTAAATGAGCTAACGAAGGTATACAACGAAGACGTTGTTGCGGTTGATCGACTTTCATTGAAGGTGGCGCCCGGTGAAGTCTACGGGCTGCTCGGGCCGAACGGTGCCGGGAAAACGACGACGCTTCGAATGATCCTGGGCCTGCTGCCGCCGACCAGCGGCGATGCGAGCATTTTGGGATGCAGTGTGGCAAGCGATCCACTTCGAATTAAACAGCTGATTGGGCTCGTTTCGGCAAGCGCGGGGCTTTACCAGTGGCTGACTCCTCGTGAAATGCTCCACTACTTTGCCATCGGTTTTGGTCTCGATGAAGAACGAGCGTTCCAACGCATACGCGAGTTGTCGGAGCGGATGGAACTGGA
>JBCCOI010000535.1:0-5331 GCA_039025515.1 Planctomycetota bacterium | reverse complement strand
TGAAGGAACCATCGACGGTGAGACATTTCGAGTCTGCAAAAAGAACTACGAATACCGATGTTCGATGAATGAACTCGTTAGTTGCATCTCCGCGGCGGACGTCATGGTTCTTTCGTTTCATCGAGTACATCTCATGTGGTATATGATTCCCTTTGACGCGTTCGAAGATCCAGACCACGCTCGGAAGACCACGTTAAGGCTTTCCTCCGAGTTTCCAGTGCGAAAACCGGAAGCGGATACACGACTTCTCGACCAAGACGACTCAAACACCACGTTCGAACCGAGTGATGACGCTCTGCACTTCGGTGGTCAACTCCTGTCCGAAGAAATGCGTGGCTCTCGGTTCTCAAAAAGATCTCGGCGTATCACTCTGCTTCAATGGTCGTTGACCGTTCTCTCGGTGATGGCTGTTGTGGCAGGTCTCGCATTGCTCTTCGAAATGGGTGCCGATCTGATCATCATCACTGCGATCCTGGTGGTCGCCATCACTATCTTGCGCAGGTTCAACGCTTGGCGTCAGGGTCGCGGCGCACGTTTGAATGGCGGGACTCCTCTCTGGAATGCGAAAGGCTGGATCGACACCAATGGCTATTGCTCCGTCACCAAACTGGGGCAAACGCGTGTCGCTTGGGACTTCTTCCACTCCGCAGAAGTTGTCGAAAGAATCATGGTTTTCTATCCCGAAGAGAGTGCGACGGTCGGCATGATGATCAGCCGGAATCAATTCGAGGATGAAACTGTCTGGAATGAGGCTCAAAGGATTGTTCGAAGGCAATTTGGACTTGATGAGAGCCACTCTTTGGTGCCGCAGGAGCAATGAATGAAGTCGACCTTTTTCGCCACGATACTCGCCCTGTTTGTTCTCGCATCGCCCGCGAGTTCTCAGGACGCTGTCCCAAAAAAGTTACCAACGACAGATACCGATGAAGCTCGCTGGGAAAGGGTCGTCGGACTGCAAACCAAACTCAACAATGACACTCGATTCGCATCCGGTTTTCTGGTCGAAGAAGATGATGACATTTACTTGGTAACAGCGAAGCATGCCGCCAATGAGACGAATGGCGAAACACGTTTGTTGTTTGTCAATCGGCAAGGAGTCTCGCGGTGGTTTTTGCTGCGGGGGTTGTTCGTTCCCGGCAAGAGTCCTTGGGTTTTTCATGATCACGCCGATCTTGCCGTCGCAAAACTCGCGCCTCCGGAAAGCACTGAGGAGACGATGCAAGCGATGCGCGATGTAACGATAGATATTGATCGGTTCGCTGACGACCTTCCCAAACGGACCACAGAAATTGAGTTTGTCGGATTTCCAATGGCCAAAGGCATCGGGCCGAACATGTCAGCACTGGTGATCCCGGGGCATTTGGTTTCGAAAGAATTATCTAAGAAGGGTGACTGGGGACAAACACCGATCGCCTATGCGGTTCCCGCAGTCGGTGCGGGTGCCAGCGGGTCGCCCGCGTACGATGTGACGGCAACCCCACCGCGAGTCATCGGAGTCTACGTCGCCGTGACACAGGACAAAACAGGTGCCAAACTTTCGGAGCTTGTACCGGCACGGTTGGTCTTGAAGCTCATCCAAGCCTGGTAAATGTTGATGCAGCCGAAGAACAATGTCGTGAAGCAGTTCGCCCTGGTTTTAGGCTTATCGTTCTTCAGCTGTGGCTGCACGAAACACTCGAAATCAAGCAGTCGAGTTGATTCGAATGATGCGCAGAACGCCGCTGAGTTTCAACACCAAGAAGGCAACTGCAATGATTCGTGGCCCCGGCTTCTGGGACCCTTCAGCAATGCAAGTATTTCGGCGGACGGTTATGACCT
This sequence comes from Planctomycetota bacterium, assembly GCA_039025515.1. Taxonomy (GTDB): domain Bacteria; phylum Planctomycetota; class Planctomycetia; order Pirellulales; family Pirellulaceae; genus Stieleria. The sequence goes on along the minus strand of JBCCOI010000535.1, from coordinate 3,513 downwards.
AAGCAAGTTGGCGGGCTCCCCCAAGCCTGTATGGCAGGCATCCATCGGGACGGGATATGGCGCTCCAGTGATTGCGGATCAAACGGTCGTCATCATGGGGCGTGATGATGATCAAGAGTTCGTACGTTCGATGGATTTGCAAAGTGGATCGGCGAAATGGAATCACGCCTATCCGACGTCCTTCGAATGCAGCTTCGAATACAGCAACGGACCGTACAGTACGCCAACGATCATCGGCGATCGAGTTCTGGCGTGGAGCGCGGAAGGAACACTTCGCTGCCTCAAACTTGATGATGGAGAATTGTGTTGGAAACGAGATCTCCGCGCAGACTACGATGCGAAAATTGGCGATTTTCCGTTTGCCGCCAGTCCAGTTGCCGATGAAGAAACCGTCTTCGTAAATGTCGGCGGTCGTTCCGGCGAAAGCGGAGTCGTCGCGGTGAGCTTGCTTGATGGCGAAACGAAGTGGACCACGTCTTCGGACGCCACTTCACATGCAACTCCGGTCATCGGCAACTATGAGGGCCGGCGAATCCTTTTTGTCCTCGGCTACGACTTTCTAACTGCCATCGATCCACAGCACGGTGCTGTCCTTTGGCAACATGAATTTCATGCCCGAAACCGTGAGATGGGAAAGTTCAATTCGACAAGTCCTTTGTTGTTTGACCGGCGTATTTTTATCGCCGGTTACGCCGCCGGAGCAGAGTCGATCAGCCTCACAAAGTCCGGTCAACCAGATCTCGATTGGCAAGTGAATCGGAGAGCCGCCAGTAATCAGATGGCACCCTTGGTGCGCACGCCGTCGGGAATTCTGACTTACGGGTCTGACCGAAAACTTACGTGTTTGGACTCCAATGACGGCTCCGTTGTCTTTCGCGAAGGCTACGAGTTCGGTGGTGAACCACAGTGGTTTCTCTGTGGTGATCTGCTCGTCGTGCTCGGAATGAACGGTAGACTCTTTGTGCTTGATTCGACCGAAATACCGTTTCCGATCGTCTACGCCTGCCAGTCGCCCGTCGTTACGACACCATGCTTTACGACGCCTGTGGCCGCCGGAGGCCTACTGCTGGTGCGGGGGCAAGCAGAACTCGCCAGCTTTGACATCTCGAAGTCGCAGCTGTGAGTCGAACGTTGGGCATCACTCGTGACGCAAGGCGTCGATCGGGTTCATGCGTGCCGCACGAATCGCCGGGTAGAGGCCGCTGATCAAACCGACGGCGACGGCGATCAGGACCGCGAGTGGAATCGTCTCGTAAACGATGGTCGGTTCCGCTTCGCGAATCGCATCCGGCAACGCAGCAAACTTGTCAGGAAAGCCCGTTTGAACTGCCTGGATCAGGCCCTGATACATGTAAGGCCCAAGAAAGCCCAGCAAGATCCCAAGGCCCGCACCGCAGATACTGAGCACCAACGTCTCGACAAGGAACTGACGAACGATGTCCGAACGCTTCGCTCCAAGCGCTCGCCGGATCCCGATCTCACGCGTCCGCTCGGTAACGCTGGCAAGCATGATATTCATGATGCCGATTCCACCAACGATCAATGAAATGCACGCAATGAGCACACCGATCCCGAGGAACATGAGTCGCAAGTTGCGAGCCTGCTCCAAAAGTTCGAGCGGAACGACGACGGCGAAATCGCCCATGTCGCCATGGTTTCGATCGAGGATCGACTCGATCATCGCGGCGCTCGATCGCACCTGATCGACATCACGAACTTGGAGCGTGATTTGATTCAGTTCCATGATTTCGACTTGGAACTGTCCGCTACGCCGAGTTGCGATGGTGTCGCCATTTCGTTTCCTCAGCGTCTGAATTGGGACGTAGACATCCAACGAGAAATCCTGCGAATCAAGCGAGCCCCCGATTGCTGCGGAGGGATTCCTCGGTTCCAGGACTCCGACAATCCGGTAGTAGTCTTCGCTGTCGGGAATGTAGATCCGCTTGCCGACCGGATCTTCATAGGGGAAGAGTTTCTCAGCAACGCCCGCAGCAATGACACAGACGGTATCCGTTCGAACACAATCCGCATCGCTCAAGAACCGTCCACCCTGCTTGCGGATCGCCAGTGAATTGACGTCTGCGTAGCCCGGAACGCACCCAACCAATCGGCCATCAACAAGACGACCACGGAAAGTAAACTGCCTGCGTATCTCTCGAATCGGAATGGCCTTTTCTACCGTCGGTACGGTCGCAAGGATTTGATCCAGGTCCCGTCGCAAAAGACCATATTTGGCGGCACGCGACCCGGAGAGCTTTTCCTCTGGCGGTTTTTGGGTGCGGACGATAATCGTGTTGGCGCCGAGGGAAGCGATCTGCTTTTGCACCTGATCGCTTGCACCCTGGCTGATCGCGGTCAACACAATCACGGCCCAGACACCGATCAAAATCCCCAGCATCGTCAATCCACTTCTCAGCGGATGCAACGCGAGGCTTTTGATTCCCAGTCGAAGCGTTCGGAGCCAAATCATCTCAGAGGTCCGCCTCTTTCTTGAGTTGCTCGACGACCAAACGCTGGGCTTCCCGAGCCTCAACACGTTCCTGCTCCGTGTTGCACTCGTCGCGATGAAGCTTGCCGTCCTTTAGACGCACGATTCGTTTCGCACGCTTCGCGACCTCGTCCTCGTGAGTCACCAAGATGATCGTTCGACCCTCGTCGTTCAGCGCGTCGAACAAATTCAGGATTTCGTCAGTGGTCACCGAGTCAAGGTTACCCGTCGGTTCGTCTGCGAGAATAAAATATGGATCGTTCACGAGTGACCGCGCGATCGCGACACGCTGTTGCTGACCACCAGAAAGCTGGGATGGCCGGTGGTCGAGGCGTTCACCCAGGCCGACGCGTTCGGCCAATTCGGTTGATCGCTTCCGCTCCTTTGAACCAATCACGCCCTGGTAGTAGAGTGGAACTTGTATGTTTTCGACGACACTCAGTTGTTGAATCAGGTTGTAGGACTGAAACACGAATCCGATTCGTTCCGAACGGATCTGTGCAAGTTCGTCATCGCTCATTTCGGCGATGTCATCTTCACCCAGGAACAGCGAGCCGTGTGTCGGCTTGTCGAGGCAACCGAGCAGATTGAGGAGCGTGCTCTTTCCGCTCCCCGAAGGTCCCATGATCGCGACATAGTCTCCTTCGGGCACATCGAAGGACACACCACGTAAGGCTTTTACTGTTTCACTCTTGAGCACATAGTGCTTTTGAATGTCGCGGATGGAAGTCGCCAATCGAGTCGGCGTGGTTGCATCCACGGTGAAACTAGGTTCGGCGGCGCGATAAGCATCGGTCATCGACATGCCATCAGCCTCCAAACTTCTTCTTGATGCCTTGAATCAGCTCGTCTCGAGAGACCGCGCCGTCACCGTTCGCATCCGCTTCCAACGTGCCATCACGAAACTGAGCATCGATCGCTTGAATTTCGTCGGACGAAAGGACTCCATCACTGTTCTTGTCATACCGCTGCATCGTGAATGAGGCGATCTGGGCCGCATCGGGTCTGCCGCCGCCGAAGCCACC
>JBCCOI010000534.1:0-5336 GCA_039025515.1 Planctomycetota bacterium | reverse complement strand
TGGATGTCCAGGGCGAACGTGGCTTCATCCAAATCGTGAGTCCAATGCAAGTGGAGATCAGCACGGAAGCGATTTCGGAAGATCTGCTCAAACTCGATCCGCTCGAACTACCCGCCGAGCTCCGGCTGCTCAGCACGGCTCCACAGCTCGGCACGTGGCAATACACCGAGCGTCCATTCACGCTAGGGTTACAAGTGACGTGGTTTCAACCAGGGTCGATCGCGACGCAAATCGTCGAATTCTCGGAAGCAAACAGCCGGGTCAGCAAAGACGGTGAATTGGTGACCGACGTCGTTTACTTCGTCAAGTCACGAGGACAACGTTCGCTGAAAGTCCGACTACCAGGTGAACCCGTTCGCCTCTGGGACGTCGCGGTGGACGGGCAACCGGTTACCGCGAGACAAACAGAAGACGCGACCGTGATTCCGCTCCCTGGCACCGACCCCAACATTCCCATCGAAGTCAAACTCCGTTTGGGGAAACCGGCCGTTGTTGAAACAAAGCCGGAATTGGCGCTCCCGATCGTCTTTGCTCCCGTCTTAAAAACGCAGTGGACGGTGACCGGCGACGAACAGTACGTGTTGGTTCCGAGCGGTGGGAACGTCTCGCCGCCGGAAGCAGTGCTGAGTCCGACCGGTCTGCAGTGGATTGCATCTCATGGGACGGTGCAGTTGGTGGCAATCGGATTATTGGCTTTCTTTGGCGTCTTCTTGTGCCGTCGATCGGGATCGCTTCGCATCGCAGGGCTTTGGTCTTTCTTGATCGCGATCGCGGTGTCGATTTTCGCCACGTTTGTCGCTTGGTCCGACGCGGGACGACCCTCCACTTTAGGTTTGAGCCTTCCGATCTTGGCTGCCGGGGAAGCCGTCGAACTTCAGGTCGAGAATATGCCGCTTTGGAAATCAGATCTCTCCGTTCCCGGGATCGGAGCAATTGTGATGGGAACGCTTCTGGTGTTGCTGTCGTTTGTCATCGCTGATGTTGCTCGCCGCAAGTTCGCGAGAATGTTGGGTGTTGCCGCAATCGCAGTCGGGATTCTTGCCCAGGGTGATGGCGCGGCTTGGTTTTTTGGTGTTCTCGGGTTGGGAATCTTTGCGATCCTGTTCCTTCCGCCGTTTTGCACCTTCGCTGTTGACGTTCGGAATTGGTGGGGACGAAAAGCCGAAGAACTGACAGCGAAAAGCATTTCCGGGAACGAGAATTCAAATCCTGACGCGGGTGCGGTGACGGCAACCTTGCTGCTCTTTGCACTAGTATCCCCATGGGCAAGCCACTCCATGGCGAAGGCACCCGTTGGTTTTCAAGCGTCAGACTCCATCGCACAGACTTGGGTGGTGGCGGATCAAGAAGGGCGTCTCACGGCAAGCGGTACGATCAAAATCAACGGCAAGCCGGGTGACCAGTTTCTTTTGCTCAATGCCCCCGCCGTGCTGACCCGATTTGAGGGAGAAGGACTGCGTCTTTCCAAACAGGATGTTCCTGGACGCGGCCTGGCCTACATCATCGGCATTCCGGTCCAGCCTTTGACGGAGGATGAGTCGAGCGACGCGGACCAAGCCGATTCAAACGAAGTATCGAAGACATTCGAAGCCTCCTTCGAGTATCGATTGGAAGCGATTCAACCCACCTCGGGGCTTCCGGTGCTGACGGGCAACGCGGCGCTCCAAACGATTGAACTCGAGTACGACCGGGCCGGTTGGGATGTGGTTTGTACCGAAGCGATACGGGTCGAATCGAGCGAAGAAGAAGACGCAACAAAGGCCGCCGTGCTGTTGGGACCAGAGTCCGCGACCATTATGTTCCGCCCGAAGATGCGAGACGTAACGGCCGAAGAAACACAGTTCTTCGTTGAAGCCTCAAACCTCTACGTTCCGGGTCCGGGCGTCGTCGATGGGCGGCATCGGCTTCAGATCAGAACGTCCCAAGGGCAAGTGAGAGAACTCGCCGTCGACGTTCCAAGTGGTCTTACCGTTAGCTCCGTATCCGGACCGATTGGTGGTTGGCAATTTGACGCCGAGAACGGGAAGCTCGACATCGAGATTGAGCCTGCTCAATCGCAAACATTCGATGTGTTGGTCGAGACACAACGTGGATTGGACCCACTGCCCGTGGATCTTTCACTCGCTCCCATTCAGGTCAACGATTCCGATGGGGAAGTCGGATTGATCGCCGTTGCATTTGGACCCGACGCGCAACCGGAGAAGCTGCAGGCGGAACAAATGTCCGCGGTCAACCTGGGTGACTTCAACTCTTCTTTGCTCGCGAATCAGCAAGCCATCTTGCATCGGGTTTACCGCTACGGCAGCGACGGCGGATCACTGACGCTTCGTGTCGGACCGGTCGCGCCGGAAGTTCGCGTCGTTAGCAAGCAGGTGCTGTCACTGGGTGATGAGCGCGTCGTCTTGGGTGTCAAATTTGTAGCCGAGATCAGTCGGGCGGGACTCTTTCAGCTCAGCTTCCCACTTCCGGCGGGACTGGAGGTGGAATCGTTGAGCGGTGATTCACTCGATCACTGGTCCGAGCTCAGCGACGGTGACCAGCGCAGCATCGTCATGCATCTGAGTGGCAAGACGATCGGTGCACAAAGCTTCGCATTAACGCTGACAGGAGCCGCACCGGTAGATGCGAGCGAGTGGGAAGTGCCTCGATTCGGGTTGTCCGAAGCAACGCGGCAAACGGGCGAGTTGGTCGTTCGGCCGACGACCGGCATTCGGCTCCGTACGGTCTCCCGACAAAACGTTTCGGAATCCGACCCACGTTCAATGGGCGGAGAAGGGCAGGGGGCTCTAGCGTTTCGATTACTGCAACGCGATTGGAGTCTCGTGATCGGCATCGAAAAGCTTGCTCCATGGATCACCGGGCAGCTCTTGCACGAAATCACGGTTCGGGAAGGACAAACACGAACGAACTTGATCGCGGACTTCAACGTGCAGAACGCGTCCATCCGCAGTCTTCAAATCAAGCTACCGATTACGGATGAAGATGTGATCAAGACCTTGCGCGCGACCGGTGACATCGTCAGCGATTTCGTCCGCACCGCGGCGGATTCCGATATCTGGGAAATTCAGTTCAAAAGACGCGTTGTCGGGACCGTCCCTTTTCGCATCGAATACGAACGACGTGGCGAACGGATCAGCAATCGCGAAACGCTCAGCTTGATCGGATTCCCGCAAGCAAGACAAATCATTTATTTCTTTGGCGTCCGCGCCGGTGGCCGACTGGAATTAGAAACCGACACGTTGACACTGGGCTGGCAACGAGCCGACTGGAATGCCGTACCGCAGATGCTGCGTGAGTCGGGGAACCGAACCGCACCGACGCTTGTGTTGCGAGCCGTCGCGCCCGGAGAAGATCTCGGAATCACTGTGAATCGACAATCATTGGCCGAAGCTCTCAAACTGCGCGTGGCACAAGGGATTCTTACCACCGTGCTCTCACCAACCGGCGACCAATTGACGTCCGTCAACGTGACCATGGAAGTCATTCAACGAAGCAGCCTGACTGTCGGACTTCCCGAGGGAGGTGAATTGTTCAACATCTTCGTCAACGGCGAAAGCGTGAATACGATCAGACTTGGTGGCAACACGAACGCGTGGCAGTTCTACATCTTGCCCGGCATGGATGATCGGACGGCAAGCGTTCAGTTCGTGTATTCCCTGACGGGTGATCGGCTGGCGAAACTCAATTTGGCGAGCCCTGAGATGAATGTGCCACTGGAAAACATCGAGTGGAACATCATTGCACCGAAAGGATTCGAGCTGACCGATGAGGAGGGCAACCTCGAGCTGGTTCGAGAAACTTCGCAGGCAGGCAGCGATCGAAGCGGATACCTTTCAAAGGTGAGCGGCAAACTGCAGGCGCAAGCGCAACAAGCGGCGCAGCTGCTGGAACAGGCAAGCAGGCTTCTGCAGTCGGGGCAACAGAGCAAAGCCCAGCGCGCACTCAATAGCGTCGCCAACCGCTACGCACTCGATGCGGCGTCCAATGAAGATGCCCGGGTGCAACTGGAAAACTTGCAAACACAACAGGCGATCGTTGGACTCAATACACGTCGCCAACGACTGTACTTGGACAATAGCGATTCGCTGATGACGGAGAATCAACAACTGAAACAAGCGGCGGCCGAAAACCCTGTCCTGCAACTCAATGATCTCAATTTCCGTCCGCAGCAGCTCAGCCAGCTGCTTCAGGGCAATACTTCCGAGGACAACAAGGTACTGCAACAGATTGCGGTGAGGTTGGTTCAACATCAACGAACGACCGAACCGGCACCCCAAGCGATTCTGATTAGCCTGCCCGAAGAAGGGACGAAATACACGTTCCGCCGCACCGTCCAAGTAGCTGAAAATGCGCCACTCGAATTGGACTTGGATTTTGCCTTGGAACGCCGCATGCGTCCTTGGCAACTCGGATTGGTCGGTGGCATGTTGGCCTTCATCACAGCGGCCTTTACGCTGGCCGCCAACCGCGACGAAACGACGGCCGTTGAGAAAGAGGAGCTGACCGACGCGGCGTGAGTGAGGTCGAAATTGAGTGTAGGAATGGGCGATCAACGATTGTCGCCGATCGGCTCCGTCCGATTGATTTTGACGCATCTCCATGGACGGAGCCGATGGGCGACTTCTTTAAAACACGCCAGCAATTGAGTGACCGTTCCTTACTCGTCACCTTCCTTTGCAAAAGGCTTGACGCAAGCGGTGGTTTCCCAGTCTGAGAACTCGGAAACGCACACGCGTCCACCGGGTCGGCCACTGTTCTCTTGATTGCCGCCTAAAATCACTTTCCGACCGTTGCGTTCGCCCATGTAAAATCCGACGTGGTTGTATCGACGCCCCTTGATCTTTGCATCAATGCAAATGATGCAACCATACTCCGGCTTTTTGTTGAGATTGACTCCATAGCTCTTCCATTCTTTCGCTCGAGCCGCATTCAGGCCGATGTGTCCTGGGTATCCGGAGCGCAAAAGACACCAATTGACAAAGCACCCGCACCATGCGGACTCGTCGACATCGCCGTACATGTAAGTCTTGCCTCGGAACTCGATTTCACAAGTCTTCAACTTCGGCACGGTCGCGATGTATTGCATGACGCGTTGACTGTTTCGACGAACGCCGCGTAGTTCGTGAACGCCCAACTGTGTCGCCGCAACTTTCACCCACGCCGGTGCCCACTCGATAATCCAGTCGCGGTCCAGCGCGGCACGCTGATTGAGACTGAGTTTGAGTAGATGCCGATGGGTCTTTTTCCCCGGATCCACGACTCCGTCCGGTTTTCGAACCCGCACCACTTCCTTTTGAAAACGCTCGATCGTTTCAAAAAGGCCCTCGCCAGCAGCT
>JBCCOI010000533.1:0-5344 GCA_039025515.1 Planctomycetota bacterium | reverse complement strand
TGGGTGTCAAAGAGTCGGAGAGGCATTATTGAATCGATTGGTTTTTGCGACTGCAATTAGCTGAAGAACGCCGCTTTACACGCAAGCTCAACCCGAAACATAAGCGAGTGAACGAGTTTCGGAAATCGCCTCGCTAACGCATCGGGTTAGGATTTTGCGGCACTCTCGACGAAAGTTACGCTGTCCGGTTAGGCGGAAAAGAAGTACCGCGTCAGGTGATAAAACACGGGCGCTGCGAAGCAAACGTTGTCGATTTGATCCAGCACTCCCGCGTGACCTTGCACCAGCGTTCCAGTGTCCGTGACGCCGCGGTCGCGTTTGATGGCGCTCAGCGTCATCGCGCCACCGCAGGCCATCGCCGTAACGACGGCCGCCAGGACGCCGGCTTCCCAGGGATAGAACGGTGTCGCCCAACACAGTGACGCCGCAATCAAGCCGGTTGTCACCATCGAGCCGAACACGCCTTCCCAGGTTCGTGACCCGTTTATTTTTTCGGCGATGACGTGTCTACCGGCGAGCTTGCTCCATGCCCGTTCCAGCACGGTTGCCAGCTGTGCGATGACGACTAGGAAAATGAGTAGGCTGACATTGCTTCCAGACCACTCCGCGCCACCCGTACGAACAAGCTTCAGGTCCAAAAGTGCGGGCGCGTAGCTGAGTGAATAAACACAAATCAGAAGGCCGGCCTGAATCTTCGCGCTGCGTTCCAGGAATCGCTTGTAGTCACCGGCGATGGCCGCTCGAGCGGGAATGAAGAGACTCGCGTACACCGGAATCATGATGCTGTAGAAGCCGTAGAAATCGCCTAGCGCGATTAAGATGTACTGCAGCGGTGTGAAGATGAAGAAAACCCAAAAAAGGGTTCGGTGGTCACCCCTGCGTGTCGGCGTCATCGTGATGAACTCACGCAAGGCCCAGAACGAGACAAGCCCGAACAGCACCACGACGCCGATTCTCTGAAGTAGGAATCCGAAGACGAAGATCGCCGTCATCAGCCACCAAACACGCAACTTGCGGTTGTAGCGAGCAACCAGTGCATTATCGACACCCATTGTTTCTCGCCGAGCCAATAAGAACCCGACCAGCGATGCGATTGCGAGCGCCGAAAGGATGACCGCAATCAGAATGAACGATCGACTGGATAACCAAACCTCGGCAACGGGAAGGCTTTTTTCAATCGCTTGGTTAGCCTCAGTGTCCATGCTGCGTTTTTGGTGATTCCGGTGGGGGTTGCGTGGCAGGCAGAAAGTGAAAGTCGCCCATCGGCTCCGCCCAAAGGAAACGTGTCGAATTCGATCGGACGGCGACGATCATTGATCGCCCATTGCTAAGGAGCGATATTGTCGACGATGGCGTCGCCCATTTGTTGCGTGCCCACCGAGTCGCCTCCGCGGGCGAGGTCCGCGGTGCGGAGCCCTGACGCCAGGACTTTCGCGACGGCCGATTCGATCGCTTCAGCCTCGTCACTCCATCCCAGGGAATGACGAAGCATCATCGCGGATGCCAGAATCGTGGCGAGTGGGTTCGCAATGTCTTTTCCAGCGATATCGGGAGCCGAGCCATGGATCGGTTCATAGAGTCCCGGCCCGTCGCTGCCCAGCGAAGCACTCGGAAGCATCCCAAGCGATCCCGGCAGCATCGACGCGGCATCGGTCAAGATATCGCCAAACATGTTGCCCGTGACCACGACATCGAAATCGGATGGTCGATTGATCAGGTGCATGGCCATCGCATCAACGAGAACAACGTCGTACTCGACGTCCGCAAACTCTTCCTCCATGACGCGAGCGGCGACCTGCCGCCAAAGACGACTCGGTTCCAGCACATTCGCTTTATCGACACTTGTCAACCGATTGTCTCTGCCGCGAGCTGCCTCGGCCGCGAGCCTCACGATACGCTCAACTTCATGGACGGCATACACCATCGTCTGACTCGCTGCTTCTTCGGGGCCCGTGCCCGTTCGACCTGATTCGCCGAAATAGATTCCTCCGGTGAGCTCACGAAAGAAGAGAATGTCGGTACCTTCGATGATCTCTCGCTTAAGCGGAGAGGCATCGATGAGCTCATGAAAAAGCTTGATCGGACGGAGATTGGCGAACAGTCCGAGTTCTTTTCGGATGCGAAGCAGCCCGGCTTCGGGACGTGTCTTCGCGGACGGATCGTCCCACTGAGGTCCGCCCACGGCACCTAGCAAAATAGCATCAGCCGATCGACACGCTTTCACTGTCGGTTCAGGAAGTGGGTCTCCGGTTTCATCGATTGCGATTCCGCCGATCAATTCGGACCGAAATTCCAAAGTGTGACCAAACGCCTTTCCGACTCGCTCCAAGACTCGCTTGGCTTGCGAGATGATCTCCGGTCCGATGCCGTCGCCCGGAAGCAAAACAATAGTCGCGTTCAAGTCGTTCTCCGATTCGCAGTGCTGCGCGTTGTTCTTGTGTCGAGACCGGATGAAAAAGCTTCGGTCGTTCGCGGCTTGGTACTGTAGCGGAACGACTCTCGACGCCACAGAGGCGAACCGGTCTGAGGGAATCGGCCTTCGTCCTCATGATCGCAAAAACCGTCACCCACGACGCATTTGGTTTTCCGGCAACCGTCGCCGAGCCCCAAATCTCAGCCCTCTTTCGTAACCGCGACCCACTTTCAGTTAGCGGCGCCACGTCCTCATCCGACCGACATTCGGTTCTGGGACACCATTTCAAACGGCTTGGAGCGCCTACTCAATTCGTCAGGGTTAAAGAAGGATTGCGAAGCGATGCAACTTGAGCCATCCTCAGCAGCAAGTAGTTCTGTGGGAGCGAATGCTCCACCGGTGGTTGTCGTTCCATCAAGTTTGGCGCCGGAAACTCCTAGCCGCGGTTCCATCGAAACCTCAACGCTGAGGGTTTTGCATGTGGTCAATGGGGAGAGTTTCGCCGGGGCGGAACGCGTGCAATCACACTTGGGCCGTTGCTTGCCGTCGATGCAAGTCGACGCGGACTTTGTCTGTGTGAAACCCGGAAAGTTCGCGGAACGACTCGCAAGCGAAGCGGGACAATGGGGCAAGTGTTTTCAAGCGAAGATGCTAAGTCGCTTCGACCTTCGAGCATCATGGAGTATCCGCAAACTTGTTAGACGCGGGCATTATCAACTGATGCACGCACACACGCCGAGAACGGCGATGTTGGCTTCGGTGGCGTCTCGAATGACCGGCATCCCCTGGGTCTATCACGTCCATAGTCCGGCTTCGCGAGATTCTGACAATCCTCTGGCGAATCGAGTGAATTCGATCGTCGAGCGTTTTTCGCTGCGAAATTGTCGTCAGCTTCTCACGGTTTCGGAAAGCTTGCGTCTGGAGTACGCACGCCTTGGGTTTTCGGAACAGGCAATCACGGTTGTGCACAATGGCGTTCCGGCGATGGATCCGAAAACCGCGATTCGGCGAACTGCCGTGCCCAAGGTCGGAGGAGCTTGGGTGCTCGGAATGGTTGCTTTGATGCGGCCGCGTAAAGGATTAGAGATCGCACTCGAGGCCTTGGCCAAGGTACGCGAACGCTTTGATGTGAAGCTGCGAATCATCGGACCCTTCGAGTCGGACGCTTACGAGTCTTTCATTGAAGACCGAATCGCGGAACTTCGGATCGCCGGCGGGATTGAAAGAGTCGGCTTCACGAACAACGTAACCGGTGAGTTGTCGAAGCTGGACGCGTTGGTCTTACCAAGTCTGTTTGGAGAAGGCTTGCCAATGGTTGTTCTTGAGGCGATGGCCTCTGGCTTACCCGTGATCGCGACCAGGGTGGAAGGAACGCCCGAGGCGGTGACCGACGGCGTCGAGGGGCTTCTCGCGGAGCCGCGTGATCCGGAGAGTTTGGCCGGGCGAATTTGCGAACTCGTCTCTGGAAAATTCGACTGGCGCACGATGAGTGAACTTGCCCGCCAGCGTCACGCCGCAGATTTTTCCGATGCCGCAATGGCGAAGAAGGTTGCCGCCGTTTACCGACGAATTCTTGGCGTCGAATCGCGCTGAGGCTTTCCTCCGGTAAATCGGTGATAAACTGAGTCGAAACGGCGCGACTCAAAGGTCTCGTCATTTCTTCGACTTACGGCAAGCAAGAGGCAAAATGGCCGACGCATTACCCATCAAGAAGATGCAACGAGGCGTCTGGGTTTTCGTCTTTACGATTGTCTTTGCCATCACCGGTTACCTGATCGCAGGGTGGTCTGTGTTGGACTCCGTTTATATGGTCGCGATCACGATCTTCGGAGTCGGTTATGGGGAAGTCCGTCCAGTTTCTGATCCTTCATTGAAGCTGTTTACATTGGCCGTGGTCGTCGCAGGATGCAGTTCCGGTATTTATGTGCTTGGCGGGTTTGTGCAAATGATCGCAGAGGGAGAAATCCAACGTGCATTGGGAGCGAGGCGAATGAGCAAGGGTATTGAGCAGGCATCGAATCATGCGATCATTTGCGGTTACGGTCGGGTCGGTCGAACACTGGTCGAAGAGTTGCAGCAAGCAGGAATTGAGCTGGTTGTCGTTGATCGTGATCAAGAACGTCTTTCGGATGCCGAGAATGCGGGCGTGTTGGTCATCGCCGGAGACGCGTCTGAGGAATCGGTGCTTCGGCGAGCGGGGATCGAGAGGGCTTCCGTTCTGGCCACCGTGCTGCCCGGCGACGCCGAAAATGTCTTCGTGACGCTGACCGCACGCGAGCTAAGCGATTCGATTCAGATTATCGCGCGGGGAGAATGTGAATCCACCGAGAGGAAACTTTTTCGCAGTGGCGCGAATCAGGTCGTGTTGCCAACGATGATTGGTGCGACGAAGATCGCGAGCCTGATCGCCTGCCCGACGGTCGAGCTACTGGTGAGCGATGAAAAGGCATTCAGTCGCTTGAATCAGGATCTCGATTCATTCGGACTCGGAATGATCGAGATTCCCATCGCAAGTGACTCCGCATTGGTCGGAAGTAGCATTCGCGATATCGAACTGATCGGCGATGGTGGGAATGTTGTAGTCGCCATTCGACATGACAGTGGCGAGGTTCGCCGTAATCCAAAAATGAACGAAACGGTCAGCGCCGGTGATCACCTCATCGTTCTTTCACACAGCGAAGACCTACCCAGCGTGACGAAGCGGGCAAGCCAGAAAGCGGAGCAGATGATTTATCGCGGAACGAAGCATCCCGGCTAAGCAAGGGAAACTGAGAGATGGAGAGTTCGTCTGTGTCGCCTGCTTTGCGAAGCGGAGGAATCATGCGTCGAAACCACGCATCCCGCAGACCAACTCTGGTTCGAGAAACGAAAGTCGTGTGCCGCCGTACGTTCTGTGATCCCACGTCCCCTTTGGCAACAGCTCTTCGTCTT
>JBCCOI010000532.1:0-5354 GCA_039025515.1 Planctomycetota bacterium | reverse complement strand
TCGACATCAATGGCCGCGCTCTGTCTCGAAACCTACTACCGCCACACGATTCGGAAGTCGGCCGAGGAAACGGCGACACGACCAACGTTCCGAAGGATGAAATGACCGGTCGTATTCCGTCTTGCGTCCGTACGATGGGATGTTCGATCCGTTAGAACGCTTTGGTGTCGTGCAGATTCTCTGCTCCGCAGCTTGGACATTGAATGCGCCAGAAAGAGTCGAGTTTGGGTCGCGTCCCGTTCTTTCTCGCATCGGCGAACGCGATTCCGTCTCGCTCTGCCGAACGATCGATGGCTGATTCAACCGCTTGTCGTCCGAGGGGCAATCCGCACTTCTCGCACTTTCTTTTGAAGAGCCTTCCTTCGTAAATGGGGCTCCGACCAAGTGCGATTGCAACATCCCTTTCGACAGCCGGCTTGTGGGTAGCCACCGTCCTGTGCGGTGCCAAGCACAACCAACACCGGTGGCTCACCGCGGACACAAACCGAACACGACAAGCAAACCGTTACGAAACAAAATGATCTAAGGACGCAGGCAGCGACGGAAGAACTCATCAACTTTCTCATCGATCTTTTGGTTACGCCCAAAGCCATGCTTGCCGCCTACAACCGTGTGGAAAGTCATCTCCACTCCACCGTCTCGAAGTGCCTTGGCAAAGATCTCACTTTGATGGTGGGGCACAAGTGGATCCTGATCACCATGCACGATAAGAAATGGTGGATCATCAGGAGACACATATTGAATTGGATTCGCACGAGCGGCTTGCTTCGGAAAATCTTGGATTGGTCCTCCAATGAGTGCAGCTTCGGGTGAATTGGGGGCATCGTGCTTCAGCTTCGCTCCCGGAATCGCATGTGCATCCATCTGCAATAAGTCCGTTGGGCCGAAAAAATCGCAAACGGCCTGCACGCGGCTCGATGTTCCCATCGCACCGACGTTTCCTTCTAAGTCTTCCACGTCGCCGCTCGTCCCAAGCAATGAGGCGAGATGGCCTCCCGCGGATGAACCCCAAACACCAATTCTTTGCTGGTCGATGCGGTAGGTGTCAGCGTTTGTTCGCAGATAGCGGATGGCCGCCTTGCAGTCAAAGATCTGTGCCGGAAAGATTGCTTCGCCCGTGAGGCGATAGTCGATGCTTGCGACAACGAAACCTTGGTTAAGCAACCTCAAGGCCGGGCAAGGGCGTTTGTTTCCCGCCCTCCATCCGCCTCCATGGATCCAAATAACCAGCGGACGATCCTTCTCACTCGCAACAGGGAAGAAGACATCCATCGTCAACGATATTTCCCCCACACGCGCGTACTCAACATCAAGTTCGGACGCAAATCCCTTCGGCAACCGAGGGTTGTACTCGCGACGTTGATCGCGCTGTCGTCTACGATTTGATCGCTGTGCCTCCGACGTGCGAGTTTGCGAGTTATCCTGTTCAACCACTCCCGGCGGTTGCGTTGTGACAAAGACGAGTAGACAGGTGAGGAGCTTCATTGAGCAGATCTGGTGAGCGATAGAACTAATCGTCCAGTACAGCCCATGATAGCTGATTTGTGAGTACATGAATTGAACGAAACATTCCAAAAGAACGTCGTTGCCAGGCCAAGTCGTCTCGCATCCATACCCACGTTGCTGGCAGCACCCGTGCTCGGTGGATTCGCTTACGCAGCCATTCGATCAACCTTCGCCAAACCGAACGCCGACCATACGCCCGAACTCATCTTTGCGGGACTTTTGGGACTCGGTGCGCTCGGCGCCTTGCTCTTGGGATATGCGACTTTTCGAAAGCAAATATTAATCAATGTCAAAGGCAACGAGTTGATCATTCATGACAGGGGGCTCTGGAGCAGTCAAGCCGCGTGTCCAAGGGCTCCCGGAGACTATTTGGTCTTGGCGAGTTTGGTAACGGAGAAAGAGAGAGGCCACAGCACCACCTACGAGTTGTATCTTTGCGGGTTGCAAGGCGATCGTTCGACGCTTGCTTCCGATCATCGCGGACGAATGGTTGAAGATTTAGCCGGTGGTCTTGCACGCGAAATGGGAATCGCTTCCGCGGATAAAATCCGAATCAATTTCACCGAAGATGCCGAATTGAAGCTTTTGCAACTTCATGCTGATCGCTTGCGATATAAGCGTGATTCGGCCTTGGACGAGATGCGAACATCTTTAAGGGAGGTGGAGCAGGAACGTGATATCGCCGACCAGAAACTTCAGAGCGAAGAGTTTCAGAGCAATGATCAGGATGAGAAGTCCCGAGACGCCGAGGCTCAAGAGCGAGCGGACCAAGATCTTGACAGAATGATAACGAACGTTGAACGGGCCGAGATCGACGCGATGGTCCAGGATATTGCAGGCTACGAGTTCTCCGTTGTTGAGCTCAAACATCGACTCGAATACTCTCGTCGAGAACTCGGAGCCGACTTTACACCACTCGACTTGGTTTTCATGCCTTCGATGATCGGCATTGGAATCCTCACCTTTATCTCTGCACCGTTTGTCGTACCGATCTTCGGGCTCGTTCTTGTTTCACTTTTTGATTTGTTACCCGAGGACGTAGGGAATCCGCAGATGCGAGACTGGATTGTCGAAGCGTGTTCCTTCGGCGAAGCCGTATTCCTCTATGCGCCCGGGATGTTTCTTCTGTACTTTGCCTGGGTATGGCTAAAAATTGCCGCTTCGTTCTCCAAGTTTGAAGTGCGATTTGATTGGCCGACACGGCAAATATCAGTTTTGAAAGACGGCACGCCGCCGGATCGAATTGCATTTGAGTCGATTGAAGCTTTTGCGATTGGAACCGTTTTTCGATTCGCATCGTCTGAGAATCAGCGTCAACGCGTTGACTGGTTGACGGCTGAGTTGTCAGACCGAAGTGTTCCTATTTTGTAAGCACGGACTTCGTCAAGTGATACGGAGAAGTCAACGCCGTTAGGGAGACTTGCAAGCAGGTTGGCCGATTCAACTGGTGTGCCATTGCGTGTTGTAGAAGTGAAAAAGCAGCAGCTTGATCCAACTGGATACCCTTACCGACCGAGTTTTTTACACGCGATTCCAATTTGGCAATGTGCCAATAAACGCAGCCGCGCTCGGCTGATGCTGTCGTGCTTTTTCGCCGTTCTATCCTTCCTTGCGGTCGCGATTGTTCGCGTGGCTGTATAACGACATTGGCCTTCTCGATGAGCAACGGTTTGTTTATTGTTCGAGGAACCATCAATCCAATCGCGACGGAGATTTTCACTCATGTCGACTCTCACCATCGTCGCAAGCATTCGAGCAAAAGTTGAAAAGGTTGCGTTCGTCAAGGCCGAGTTAGAGAAGCTTGTTTCTCCAACGCGAGCTGAAGCCGGTTGCGTTCAGTACGACCTTCATCAAGACAACGATGATCCGGCTCATTTTTTCTTCTTCGAGAATTGGGAGTCACGTGAACGGTGGCAGGATCACATGGAGTCGGAGCATATTTCCAAGTATCGGAAGGCGACTGAAACGGCATTGAAACTGTCACGCTGCACGAGATGACTCAGATTGCTTGAGACCGATCCGGATGATCGTTGTTCGGAAAATCAAAAGCGTTTACGAGCCTTGATCCTGATCAGTCTTTTCGCCACTTCGAATGAAATCGTTTGTGAACGCACCGAGCAACTCGCCACGTTGGACGGTATGGCAGTCAAGGCATTGCCGGTTCGCACGCAGGCTGCCAAACATTCTCACGCGGTTTTCGTGGCCTTCAAGGCAAAGGTCTTCGCCTTGATAGAGTCGTTGCAAACTTGTCGTCTCAAATGAGTCCAGCTCACGAAGATCGTTTGCGTGCGATTCCATGTTGGGAAGCGTTCTTGAGTCATAGACCTGTAATGCTTCGGCAGGAACAAAATCAACGGAGTTTGCCGATTGAGCCTCATCACCCAGCGTGGCGAGACGATCCGCTTCGGCGAATAGAGACTCTGGATCTTCCATCGGCTGTTTGCCGTACAGCCGGATTTCACGTTCGTCAGGATGTTCGCTGTTCGCCAAACGAATGCAGATTGCGACGAAGGCGGCGATGACGGTCGTGACTCCAATGAGTCCGCGTAGGCTGTAACGAAACATGGCAACCTCGCTCGATAATTTAGGTGAGTGTTCTGTCCATCAGAGGCGAATCAACGGCGCGCGTCTTTCGTTCCACCGGGCGATCGCATGGAGGACCGCCAACTCGTTTTACCAGCTTCGATGAAGCACTTGACAGTGATCTAGGCAGATTTACTTTGTCTGCTATGAATCACTCAAAACCCGTTCATTCGATTCGAATGTGGATGTCCCAAACAATGCATCGTTGATCCATTTTCATGAAATCAAATAAGATCCGTGACGGCCGTTTGATTCGGCTTATGGGGCAGAATTGGCACATCGTTGTTTCCGCGGTTTGGATTGTGCTGTTCATCAGCTGTGGTAATCCGCGTGCCCTTGGGCAAGAAGCTCGAGAGCAATTTGAACAAGTGTTAAATCAGCACACATATTCAATGGGAACGCGCGACGGCGAGCTTTTTGGCTCCGCTGTCGACTGGATAGAGGAGAAGTCAGATAGATGCCAATTCATCCTCTTCGGAGAGCAGCACGGTGTGGCTGGTTTGCCCGAGGTCGTTGCGGCTATTTACTCGAAATTGCGTCCGAAAGGTTTTGAGCACTTGATCTTCGAGCGAGGACCTTGGATTTCCCGCCGGCTCTCGCGAGACGGTGTGAGCGAGACTTTAAGGCGATTTCCTCATGCAGTAGCATTTGATTATGACGGCGAACTTCGTTTGCTTCGAAGGGTGGAATTAGAATTTCGGGGCCGCGGCGATGCGTTTTGGGGAATTGACCAATCCTTGAATGCCATCAATGCACTCAAGCGACTGTCATCGGTTCTTCCAACCTATGGATCACGGCGAGCAGCACGCGGACTACTTCTGAAGGATGCACTGCAGGGCGGGCGTTTCTTGAGTCGAGACCATTCGCGAGACATCGAGCAGTTGCGCGACCTTGCAGGTGGGGCAATCGGGGATGAAGCCAAGCTGATTCTTGATGCGCTCGCGAAGAGCCAATCAATCTTTGTTGCCTATCACAACAATGAGCGCACCGATGAAGGAATCGGCGTCAGCGATGTCATTCGCGAGCAATACATGATGGATCAGCTCGACCAATACCTCGCTGAGTCCAATCTGCGGGGTGAGCAAGCGCCCAAGGCCGTTTTAAAGATGGGGGGTGCCCACGTCATGGAAGGCATCGGTCCCAATGGAGTCCGAACCTTGGGTGACCATATGCAAAATATTGCGGAGGCCAACCGCTTGGATGCACTTCACCTCTCTATTCACAGCTATTCAGCTGATTCGAATTGGCCTGAATCGGTATTCGAC
>JBCCOI010000531.1:0-5365 GCA_039025515.1 Planctomycetota bacterium | reverse complement strand
CCCCTCGAGGCGGTGCAAGCTCGAGAGTGATCACGGCGTGATGACCGGTGCATTTCTTGCCTCGCAACCTGAATCCCAGACCCCGATCTCATTCAAACCGGAATGGGGCACGCAAGCAGCACTTCTTGCCGAGTATCAGGGGCAAGCAGTTTTTGGTGCCATACCGCGTGGGCGTTCGTTATCGGATCGGGAACGTGTGGCTCGTGAGCGAGCGCGTCAATTAGCCGAAGCAGCAAAGAATCGAAAGTTGGCCGAAGCAGCGCAAAATCGGCGAGTGGAGGGCGTGGCTCGATTCAATATGATGAACATGTTCACGAATGCATTTAGCAAAGATGCGAAGGCAACGATCGCGAACCCGAAAGCTCTCTATCTGGTCAGCGGTGAGATCGTTCCCTGCTCCGCGGTGCAGATCGACGAGAACGACGTCATCTTCACGTCGCCGATGACCGAGCAAACCAAGATCCCGCGAAGTGAGGTATTGGCACTTCGCATCAGTTCCGGCTCTTACGAACCGGTGATGGAAGATGTGATTCGCGAACGGGTGATGACCGTTCCTCGCGTGAATAAGAAGGATCCACCGACACACCTCCTTGTCGCCTCCAATGGAGACTTGCTTCGCTGTCGCTTGATTCGGATGAATGAATCACACGTCTTCGTCGAGTCCCGCCTGGAGAAAATCCGGATCGAAAGAGACTTCGTCGCACAGATCATTCGACTGATCGCGCCCGATAGCGAAGCGGAGCCAGCGGCGAAGGCTCTTGGTCTTGCCGCAAATGAATTGGATGTACTCGCCGTTCAAAAAAATGCTAGCCGAGTCGCCTTTATTCCGGATGAACTGACGGAAGAGCAGCTGATCGGAAATCACCCTCATCTGGGGCGTTCCTCCGTCAAGTGGAATGATGTCTCGCTTTTGAGTTTCAACGGTTACTTGACGGTCGACTCTACCAGAAGGCCCTATTCAAACTGGCGATTGGCGGACGCCCCCGAACCAATCATCGCCGATAGCGAGGGAGGCGGCGATGCCGGAAGAAGCTCAAAACTGGTCGGGCAACCTGCTCCTGAATTCAAACTCGAATTGCTCTCCGGAGACGACTTTGAGTTGAAACGAAACCTAGGGAAAGTCGTCGTCCTGGATTTTTGGGCTTCTTGGTGCGGCCCTTGCATGCAAGCGATGCCCGTAATCGATGAAGCAATTCAGAAATTCGACACCGATGAAGTTCGCTTGGTGACCATCAATCTTCAAGAAACGGCAGACACGATCAATCGAACCTTGAAGAGACTCAAGATCGATCCCGAAGTCGCGCTCGACATTGATGGCGTTGCAGCAATTCTTTACGAGGCGAACGCGATACCACAAACGGTCATCATCGATCCGGAGGGTGTCGTCACGCGTGTCTTTGTGGGAAGCGGTGCAAATCTAGGCGAACAGCTAGAAACCGCAATCAATGAGAGCCTAGGCCACACAACACCATCCTCCTAGACTCCGTTGAAAACGCGTTGGCAATGCCGCTTGTTTCGCAGCAGCGCAGCAGGCGACCGATTCTTGAGTTGGCTACCAGCAACCCTTCCCTATTCTTCAAAAACGCGAATGAGATAACGAGCCTGGTAAGTCTCTCCCGGCTTGATTGTGATTGCGTTGAGATAGCAGGGCGTGACGCTGAAATAGGGCTTGGATGGATGCAAACGCACAGGATGCGGGTGCCCGGAATTGCTCTGGTCCCCGGAGAGGCGAACCCCAACGCGACCACGCTCGGCATTTCCTGAGAGCATGACCCAGTCGGGTCTCGTATGATTGCCATCCTCACGCCCCTTGCCATCGCTTGTTAGAAAGCGGTAAGGCAATGGTTCAGTTGAGCCTTTCACCTGCTCGGAGTACCAATCGTTGCGGCCACGAAAGCCAAAACCGCCGTAGTGATACTCCGCAATTTGCAAGTCCTCATCGGAGATATTGAGTTGCTTGAAGGCAAAATCAATCTCATATTCCTTAGCGTCTCGATCAACCGGCTCAGAAACGAGCACCGTCCAAACGTCCCGCAAGACGGGTGTCATTTCGCCGTCAGGAGAGAGCGCACTGTGCTGAAGTGCGACCCGAAAACCGGACCGTTTATCTTCGTCAAAGATCTCCAAGACTTCGTCGTGTAGAACGATTCCAGTCTTCTTATGTTGATTCCAAAAGTCCACCTTGCGTCCCGCGAATCGGGTGTTGACCCACGCGGTAAACAGACCGTGTTGATGCGGATGATCGGGAGCGAAGTCCCCGGTCACCACGCTTCCGCCCATCGTTCGAATCGGATGAAGATAGCCACTTCGCTCATAGCGGCCTAATTCGGCGGTCGGAGCCGGACGCGGGGCCACGTTGTAGTGAAGAATCACCGTGCCGTTGCACACCACTTGAATCGCCTTCTCCGTCTGCCGGCACTCGAGCATCCGCCGCCCGGCTTCCTGTTCTGCGCCTTCATCACTCTTCACGGCCTCCTGTGCACAGAACGACTGTGCACAGAGAACCTGCGCGGCAACAAACCAAATTATGGAAATCAACGTCCGCATCCAGCAGTCTCCAGGTATATCGGCACTCATTTGGACAGCATCCTTCTACTGTACCCTGACAAGCCACTCCGTGCGTCTTCGCACATCATGGATTTCTTCAATGCATGAATCTACCTCGGGGGCGGAAACTACTTCTATTTGATTGGATCAAGTAGCCAAGACCGATCTCAGTATTCGGGCCAGATCGACTCCCTTAACGATCGTAGCGCGTACTGATCCCGCGCCTACCATCCGGCAAACGCCTGACTCTGCGGTCCGCATGTCTGCCTGGTTTATTGATCCGAATTCAGAGCAGAAATTCGGCACAGCGATTGCATTGAAGCGTTGAGAAGAAACGAAACCAAACAACTTCTCCTTTCCGACGGAAGGAATCGTAAAGATGTCGATCACATGTGAAAATCCATTAGGTGGCAAGAGTATCGATGCTTTTGCCAGCAGCGAACCGACCAGGCTGGATCCTTATCGAGGATTTACAGACGGGAGCTGGCGAAACGACATCGATGTGCGTCGCTTTATTCAGGAGAATTACAAGCCATACGTGGACGGAGCGGAGTTCCTGGAGGAGGCCACTGAGAAGACCAATGAGCTTTGGGATGAGCTGAAGCTGTTGCTACAGCGGGAGCGTGAATCGGGTGGCGTCTTGGATGCGGACACCGCGATCGTAGGCAAAGTTGATTCGCACGGCCCCGGATACATCAACCGCGAACTTGAACAAATTGTCGGAGTGCAGACAGATGCACCGCTCAAGCGAGCGATGTTGCCCTACGGCGGTGTGCGTATCGCACAAAAAGCACTGCAGGCACATGGACGGACGATGGATCCCGATACGGCGGCCATTTTCCGCGATCACCGAAAAACCCATAACGACGGCGTCTTCGACTGTTACACCGATGATATCCGCCGCGCGCGTTCGGCCGGAATTGTAACGGGACTTCCTGACGGTTACGGCCGAGGGCGAATCATTGGCGACTATCGAAGAGTCGCGCTCTATGGCGTTGATCGATTAATCGAAGAGCGGATGGAGGCGCGCGCCGCGTCCGAGAGCGAGTCTTTCAGCGACGACTGGGTTCGCGAACGTGAAGAACTTGCAGAGCAGATTCGAGCACTGGAAGCTCTAAAACGCATGGCAGAATCTTATGGGTTCGACATCTCCCGTCCCGCAAGAAACGGTCAAGAAGCAGTTCAATGGACGTATTTTGCATACCTGGGCGCAATCAAGGAGCAAAACGGTGCCGCGATGTCCTTTGGGCGTACCAGCACTTTCTTCGACATCTACTTTGAACGCGACCTTCGCGAAGGCACGATCACAGAGTCGGAAATTCAAGAGATTATCGACCATCTCATCATGAAGATGCGAATCGTCAGGTTTATTCGAACACCAGACTACGACGAACTCTTTTCCGGTGATCCAACATGGGTGACAGAAAGCGTGGGCGGTGTGGGTGAGGATGGAAGGCCACTTGTTACAAAAACAAGTTTCCGTGTGCTTCAAACTCTCTACAACCTCGGCTCAGCACCCGAACCCAACCTCACCGTCCTTTGGTCAGCCTCGCTTCCGACACCATTTAAGGACTTTTGCGCGAGAGTCTCGATAGATACCTCTTCGATTCAATATGAGAATGACGATCTCATGCGCGATTACTGGGGCGATGACTACGGAATCGCATGCTGCGTTTCAGCGATGCGAATTGGTAAGCAGATGCAGTTTTTTGGAGCCCGTGCAAATCTCGCCAAGGCACTTCTCTATGCAATCAATGGTGGTCGCGACGAAAAGTCGGGAAAGCAGGTTGCTCCCCCAACGCCACCATTTGAGGGCGAAGTTCTTGAGATCGACGATTTGAATGATCGGTTCGACAAGACAATGGATTGGCTGGCCGAGACCTACGTCAAGGCACTTAACATCATCCACTACATGCACGACAAATACTCCCCCGAACATCTCATGTTCGCACTTCATGATCGTGAGGTATATCGCACACTCGCGTGCGGGATAGCCGGCCTGTCCGTCGCGGCAGACTCGCTCTCGGCAGTAAAACACGCGAATGTCGAAGTCGTCCGCAACGATGAAGGGCTCGTCGTCGACTTCGAGGTCGACGGTGATTACCCGGCCTACGGAAACAATGACGAAGCGGTTGATCGAATCGCAGCGGAATTAGTGCAACGCTTCATGGATAGGCTTCGCGCTCAGCCAACGTACCGCGATAGCGATCCGACACAGTCTATTTTGACAATCACTTCAAACGTGGTTTACGGAAAGAAAACGGGTAGCACGCCCGACGGCCGCAAAGCCGGCGAACCGTTTGCCCCAGGAGCGAATCCGATGCATGGGCGCGATAAGAATGGTGCAATCGCGTCATTGGCTTCGGTGGCGAAAATTCCCTATGAACACAGTCAAGATGGTATTTCCTACACGTTTTCAATCGTTCCTCGAGCGCTTGGTAAAGATCAATCGACCCGCGTTCAGAACATGGTCGATTTACTCGACGGGTATTTCGAAGAGGCGGGTCAGCACATCAACGTTAATGTGTTCGATCGCGAGCTCCTGATTGACGCAATGGATCATCCGGAGAAGTATCCACAATTGACGATCAGGGTTTCCGGTTACGCGGTGAATTTCATCAAGCTGACTCGGGACCAGCAACGCGACGTAATCGCGAGAACATTTCATGAGTCTCTGTGAGACGCGAACTGCGGACGTGGACGGAGAGGTCCAGGCGGAACAGAGATCTCTATCCGTGGTCACGGGTAAAGACTCTCTCGGGCGAATTCACTCCGTTGAAACCTGTGGGACTGTCGATGGTCCAGGAATCCGCTACGT
>JBCCOI010000530.1:0-5379 GCA_039025515.1 Planctomycetota bacterium | reverse complement strand
GTGGAAGGTGGAACTGCTGACTTCCAGCTTGTTTCCTTTACGGGCCCGCACCCGATAGACAGCACCGTCGTCCGAGGTGATCGCCATCTCTTGGCCATTGACGCGTACTTCAACTTCCGCATCGGGATCACTTAACTGCACGGCACGAGGCGATGTGATCAGTGTTCCAACACTTGGATTCACGCCTTTCCGAATGCTTGCGTTTCAATTGGGATGAGATGACCGCTTGCTTGTCAATTTCCGCAATCGATTGGCTAGAATTGTCCCTAGTCGGAGAAGTACCAAGTTACAACTGGCACGCTGAAAGACGATGAGCTCAAGCGAAAACCGTACCGGCCCATTCGAAGACACACTAGAAACATCGGTTCACCCGCGTTCGGCGCTTGAAATTGTTTCTGACGATACGCCAAAGCGGATCGGGGATTACCGGATCCTCCAGCGAATCGGACAAGGTGGAATGGGTCAGGTATTTCTCGCCGAACAGTCCGTGCCAGTCAAACGTCGCGTCGCCCTCAAGGTGATCAAGACCGATACTCCGACCAAAGAGATACTTGCTCGATTCGAGGCCGAACGCCAGGCATTGGCGATCATGGATCACCAGAACATCGCCAAGGTTTTGGATGCCGGAGTGACAAGCGACGGGCGTCCGTACTTCGCCATGGAGTTGGTCAAGGGAGTTCCCATCACGGAGTACTGCGACAGCAATAAGCTGTCACCAAATGAGCGGCTCGAACTGTTCGTTCAAACATGTCGAGCGATCCAGCACGCCCACCAGAGGGGAATTATTCACCGAGATATCAAGCCGACGAATGTGCTGGTCACGTCCTACGACGGAGAACCAGTGGCGAAAGTAATCGACTTCGGGCTGGCCAAGGCACTGCTGGACACAAACCAACTGACGAACCGGACACTGTTCACTCAATACGGACAAATCATCGGCACGCTGGCCTACATGAGCCCCGAACAGGCGAATATGAACGCGCTCGATGTGGATACACGGACGGATGTCTATTCATTGGGCGTCATTCTTTACGAATTGCTGACCGGCTCGACGCCGATCAGCCGGGATAAGATCCGCGGCGAGGCCTTTGACCGGATCCTCGCTTTGATTCGAAACGAGGAAGCTACCCGGCCCAGCCAACGACTTAGCGAGTCGGGCGATCAACTCACGGGAATTTCGCAGCAGCGGAGAACCGAGCCGAAGCGGCTCAGCTTGATTCTCAAAGGCGAGCTCGACTGGATTGCGATAAAGGCGCTCGAGAAGGATCGTACTCGTCGCTACGATACGCCGGCTGCCTTGGCGGAGGATGTTTGCCGATACTTGAATGACGAGGCAATCGAAGCGCGGCCGCCGAGTACCGTCTATCGATTGCGAAAAATGGTACGCAAACATACAGGGAAGTTTTTGGTGGGAGCATCGATACTCACATTGCTACTGCTGGGACTGGCCGGCACCGGCACCATGTGGCTTCGAGCATCAACAGCGGAGAGTGAAGCACGTCGGTCAGGAGACTTGGCCATTGCGGAAGCCAGGAGGGCCAGGCGCGCCGAGTCGGAAGCTCTGAACGCGAAGGAATCCGAAAAGTCGTTGCGAGTCGAGGCGGATCGCAACTTGTATTTGGCGCGGATGAACCTCGCTGCCGACGCATGGCAGGACGGGGACCTCGACCAACTGGACCGAATTCTTCAACAGTGCGCCGAATCTCCCTATCGTGGACTCGAATGGGATTTTCTGCACTCCCAGACCCGCCCGGCATTGGTCAGTCACACGGAACATACAAGTTCGGTGAAAGCCGTCGTGTTGTCGCCGGATGAAACGATGATTTTCAGCGGCGATAGTACGGGCCAACTCATCGGATGGAACTTGCGGGAACAGCGGCCGGCCTTCTCCGTCAAAGCCGCGTCATGGGGCCACGTCAACTCGATCGCGTTATCAAGTGATGGCGAATTCTTGGCCGTTGCCTGCGATGGTGGGCACCTGGCACTGCACGATCCCAAAGACGGCACCCAGCGATGGAAATTCGAAGGAGGACATGAATCGCAGATCTTCGATGTCTGTTTCACTCCCGACGGGAAATCACTACTCACCGCGGGTGCTGATGGGAAAGTGATGCTGTGGTCTTGTAATCAAAAGCGTCCCGAACGTGTGTTTTCTGGTCACAGCTCCTTCGTCTTTTCAGTCGCGATTTCCCCGGACGGGCGGCTCGCGGCGAGTTGCGGGCAGGATGGAAGGCCCCTGGTTTGGGATCTTGAGAGCGGAACCCGGCGTGAACTTGAAGGCGCAAGTGCGCTTCAAAATGAAATAGCATTCTCGCCAGACGGAAGGCGTGTGGCTGTTGTCCAAGAGCCTGGGTTCGGTAGCTCCGATACCTCAAAGCCGGTCTTGATTTGGCAGACGGAAGATCTGTCCAAGCCGCCGCTCCGGGTAAAGGCAACCAACGACACAGCGCACGCGATCGCGTTCAGCCCCGATGCAGCTTTTCTGGCTGTTGGCTCCGATGATGGAGTTGCTCGTGTGCTCTCTGTCGAAGATGGCGAGGTTGTCCATGCTCTGCACGGTGAAACGGGGCGGATATGGGATCTCTGTTTTTCGTCCGACGGGACCAAGATCGCCGTTGTCGGAGCAAGTGGCGTTCATGTGCATCCCTCCTTCGCCCACAGTGCATTTGCCATCCTGGCGGAGTCGCAAGGCGACGAGATGCTGACACTGGACAACGGATTTGTTACCGCACGTCCCCAAGGTTTCAGTTCCGATTCGATTCGGAAAATAGCAATCACAGGTGATCAGCCGGAGCAGAAAACGGAACCGAGGTTTCGAATCGTGCGAGAGAGAGGCCGCTTGCGAGACGGCGACAACGAACAGTTCACCGAAGGATTCAATGTCGTCGATCCTAACGATGACATCAGCTATTCGACGAACCCGGGAGTGTCGTCAAGCGCTTCACCCGTTTTTGTGTCCAACACACCACCGTTGTTGGCTTATGTCGCTGACGGCCATGAGTGCGTGTTGGTCGACTTGGAAGACGGTGTAGAGTTGCAGAGATATTCAAAGACGAAGTTTCCGATCAGCCAAATTCGAATCGACGCGAAAAGCGGTTACGTGTTTGCGTCCACGGAAGAAGAAACGGGCCGTGACAGCCGTACTCCGCAAGCGGAGTTTATCGCCTGGCGTTTCACAACACCCGAAGCAGACTTTCAAGCACGCTATGAGTGCACTGTGAACGATCTGTCTCTGCACGGCGATGTCGGGTTGGTTGCAATCTGCCGGGGAGATGGTCGGATCGATCTATGGAAGTACGGAGGAGAAAGTACCTGGCTGGAAATTGTTGGACACCCTCGCGGTACGACGTGTGCCGTCTTTTCGCATAAGGGAGACCGTCTCGTCTCGGGCGGAACAGATCGCAGTGTGCGAATCTGGGATGTCGGTTCCGGGCAACAGCTTGCTGAGCTTACCGGAGCCAGGCGAGCGATCACCTCCGTCTGCGTATCCCCGGATGACTCGTTGCTCGCCACGTCAAGCGGCAGTTGGATGTCACCCGGGCAGGTCTTACTTTGGGGAAAAAGACGAACCCGCATCAGTCCGGTAGAGATCCGACGATGGCACATCGATCAAGTTCTAATGGCATCGGGCCGCGGCGACCGATTTGCCATGAATTGGCATTCCAGTGCGTTGATGTTGTTAATTGACGAACTCGGCGCGGAAGAGGCAAGAGCTTGTGCGAGCGCATTTGCAAGTGTGTCGGAATTCGATGGAGCATTGCAATGGTCGCGCGTCACCGTTGATAAAGATCCCGACTCGTCACGTTATCTTCAGATGCATGCGTCCTTGCTGGAGCGACTCGATCGCAGCGGCGAAGCGATCGAATTCTACCGTCGGGCCATGAATGTAAGCCCGGATTGGGCGACTCTCTATCATCTAGGGAATCTCCAACGTGAGGCAGGAGATCTTGAGGGCGCCGCGACGTCTTTCTTGGGGTGCACCGAACGGTCGCCGGATTTTCCGGAAGCCTTCTGCAACCTGGGACAGGTTCTCGTCCGGCTTGGCAGGTTTGACGAAGCCGTTGTCGCGCTCAGTCAAGGCCACCAACTTGGCACGCAGAAGCCAAGGTGGAGCTACCCGTCTGCCACTTGGCTACAGGAAGCCCGCGACCTTGCCCGCTTGTGCGAGCAATTGGACGCGGGGACCCTTTCCGAAGACGAGAGCGGGACACCGAGAAAGGCCTATTTGCTAACAAGACTGGGATTCATTCGAAAGGATGACAAAATGACAATGCGATTCGCGGAAATCGCGAATGCCCATTGGGAAGGTGACGCCTTCCCGTACAGCCTGCAGAGCCAGGCGTTTCTCATCCGTTCACTCTTGAGAAGGGCACATGCGGATAGCAATACGAAATGTTCCGAAGGCTTCGAGAGGCTGGTTGACACTCAGCAGCGGCTAAAAGAGCCTAAGCAATTCAAGCTATTTTACGGCTCGCTTGCTCAGGGTGCTGAACTTGACCAGTTCATGCAACTTCGCGATTTGAAATCAGCCCAGACAGGCGACCGCGACGAACCTGCTGCTGATTGGGAACGCTTGCTTAAGATGCTCGCGACTGGCTCGCAGGCTGATCGAATCAACCGCATGGTTTGGAGAGCCGTGTTGAACGACTCCGAACTGACCGATGCGGAGGTTGAGAGCATGGAAGAGATCGTTCGTGTGCTGCCACGCGGCATCTACTTCAATACGTTGGGTGGTGCCCAATACCGTATGGGCAACTATCGCGAATCGATCGAAGCCTGCCTCAAATCCATCGAGCTGACCCCTCAGGAGATCGGACTCCCTGGGCCGCACCCAAGTGACCTGTCCTTCACGGCAATGAGCCATTTCCGACTTGGGGAAAAGGAAAGAGCCAATGAGTATCGCGCCCAACTGGATCGGGCCATGCAATCCGAAGCCTTCCAGCACGACGACAAAAGCCTCGCCTTTCTGGCAGAGGTAAAAGCACTCTTTGATGGAAGGGGTCGAGAAGACAGATGACCCGATTGGCGGCGTATCCGGATTCAGCATCGTGTCCTGACGTCGGCAATGGCCGGCATCCCACCGGAAAATCTATTGCCGTTACGCGGATGCGACCGAGTCCGTCAACCCTGCACCTATCGAAACCTCCGAGCGCGCGAAGCTGATTCGCTTCGCCGCGCCGGTCTTCGACACCTTCGGCTCACCCGTGCACGCGTCTCATTCGAACAACTCCGATGCGGTTTCGTGGCTTTCGCCACCCATTTGGCCTAGTCCTTCTTCTTCTTGGCGACAGTGAACGCCTTGTCGAACGCCTTGTCGCTAAAGACCAATTTCATCTTGGTCTTGTCGTCGGCCTTTTCGACCTTGCTCTTGCAATTGCC
>JBCCOI010000529.1:0-5398 GCA_039025515.1 Planctomycetota bacterium | reverse complement strand
GTAGATGATGATCAGGTCCCCCACGATGGAGATCGAGGAGCTGATGATCATGTACTTCGTGTTCAGCACGATTTCGTCGTTGGCCGCGCCGCGGAAGAGCTTGATGTTGATGCTTTGGCCAACGTAACTCCGTGAAACTCCAGCGAAACACTCGCTGATTTGACGAAGAAGATTGCAACGCAATAATTGTTCCGTTCATTCAAATGCGATTGCCCTGGCTTTCGGTAGGTTGCCGGCCCCGTTCCCGTTTTATGCCAAAACGGTGCGAGTGTCGCTTGGCGAATCGTGAGTCACCAGTCCGATCTGATTCTGTAGAAAGTCAATTAACTTGGCTGGCTTGATCGCATCAACAATCATGACGCTTCCTTCGGGGGAAACGACAACTGTCGTGTCACCCTGGCCGACGTTCAACATGTAAATGTTGAAGTTACCATCTGCTGTGGCCGGCATTTATTGCTCCTCCGAATTCACATTGAGCTGGTTGAACAATTTGTCGATGGACACGCCTTTCTGCATGCGTATTTTGGGAAAACTCTGTTCGGCAATCGATCGCTTCTGATCAATGATCTCGACGGCGAGGTCTTCCAAAGAGAGTTTCACTTTCTGTTGCACTGCTTCCAGATTGGCTTGATAGTTCCGCCGCTTCAAAATGTTTGACTCTTGTCGGCTTGGTTTGGGCTCCAATTCTTCCGCAGCCAACAAACCCACAATCTGCTCAATTTGGTCCTCCACAACGTTTGCGGGAATGAAACCTGAGTGGGTTCCGTCCACCCAATCTTTCGTACTCGTCCAAATAGCGTAAAAAGCTCTCATGAGCGTCTGCGGATCATGTGTCGGTCGAAACTTGTACGCCGCGCTAAACTCCTGAAACTGCGATTCGGTGCATGGCAAATCGATCCCGTCGGGATAGTCGACGAGTGCTTGTGGATCACATTCGCCTTCCTGGATCAACTGTTCCAATCGCTCCGCAGGGATGAAGTAGAGCAACCGGCATTCGCCGCGACTCACCTCATAGTAATAAACCGGCTCGGCGGGAACCTCGACTGGGATCTCATCCATTGACTGCTCCCGAGAAAGCGGGTGACGTGAATGATTGATGTATGAACGACATCACGAGATTGTTCCCAGAAAAACCGGCGCTATCGTCCATCGGCTCAAGTGGCTGGAACCCTAACGCAAAAGTTGACGCTGCACTGGAAGCTAAGCGAATGACGCGTACAAGTTTCACGCGGGTTACTTTGATGAGTCGGCTGATGGCTGGCAGTATCGATCGAGCCAATCGAAGAAGACTCGTCCCCAAAGCACTCCGTTTTGCGGCGAGAGCACCCAATGCCCTTCCTCCGGGAAATAAAGAAACCGGCTCGGGACTCCTTGCACTTGTGCCGCGGTAAACGCCTCCATGCCCTGCGTTACTGGCACGCGAAAGTCCTTCTCACCGTGAATGACCATCAATGGTGTCTTCCAGTTTCCGACAAACTTGTGTGGCGAAAAGGACTCATACTTGCCGGCGACTTCTCTGCTTTTCCAATAGGGGCCGCCCAAATCCCAGTTGACGAAGAACAGTTCTTCGGTCGAGCCGTACATCGACTCCAAATTGAAGACGCCGCAGTGTGCGATCATGGAACAGAAGCGGCTTGCATCGTTACCCATCAACCAATAGACGGTGTAGCCTCCGAAGCTGGCACCGATCGCGGCGACTCGCTGACGGTCGATCGTTGGGTCCGCCATCATCGCGTCGGTTGATGCCAGGATGTCTTGCATCGCTTGGCCGCCCCAATCGCCGCTGATCTGATCGTTCCACTCGCGTCCAAACCCCGGCATTCCGCGTCGATTGACGGCCAACACGACGTAACCATGTGCGGCCATCATGTGAAAGTTCCAGCGGTAGGAGAACCACTGCCCGATTTGACCCTGCGGTCCGCCTTGGCAGTACGTCAGCATTGGCCACTTTTGGTCGGCCTTGGCGTCATAGTCCGGCGGCAGAATCACCCAGTTGTGAATCTGCTTTCCGTCCGTCGCTGTGAAAAAGCGTTCTTCGATGACGGGTAACTCAAGCGACTGATAGAGCTCACCGTTGACGTCGGTCACCGTGACCAAATCTTTCGTTGTGGAATCCAGCAACGCCAACTCGACGGGCCGTAGCATGCTTTGTTGACGCAACAGGACTCGATCGGAACCGGGGATCGACGCGACGACAGAAAAATCGAAACGCCCACTGGAAACTTGTTGCGGATCCGCATTTTCGAGATCAATTTTGTAAACCTGCGTCGTGCCTCGCGTTTCGCTATGGAAGAAAAGGTGACGACTATCGCCGCTCCAGGTCGCGTGATGCGTTGTTTGGTCCAGGCCTTTCGTAATCTCACGGATCTCGCCACTGCTCCGGTCATAAACCATGATCCGATTGCGATCGGATTCGAAGCCCGCTCGTTCCATCGAATGAAACGCCAGAAAACGTCCGTCGGGCGAGAATGCCGGTTCCATGTCGTAGCCAGGCATGCCGGGCGTAATGTTTTGAAGCTGTCCGCCGTCGACATCGACCAGGTAGATTCCGCAGTCGGTGCTTTCTGCAGGATTGTTGACCAGCTTCAACGTAAGCGCGAGTTGCTGTCCATCCGGTGAAAACGCGAACTGTTCGCTACCGCCGAATGGCGGCACGGGGCAATCGGCCTTGAGCGACGCCATCAAGTCGAGCGGCTCGGAAGCATTGCCGTCGTCATCGATCTTGACGACATGAACGTGACTGTAAGCGTAGTCGTGCCACTGATTCCAATGCCGATACATCAGCGAGTCGATGATGCGCGCGTCGGCTTTCGGCAAATCCGGATAAAGCTCGTCGACTTCTGGGTCCATCTTGACATCGACGGTAAACGCAACGGCATCGCCCGACGCTGAGACTTTCAAATTTCCGATGCCGTCGCTGAGTCGTGTCAACTGCTGCACGTCACCGGTGGCGGGGTCGAGCACCCATGCTTGCGGCTTCTTCTTGGGGTCCTTCTCTTCTTCGTCAGCCTCGTCCCCTTCATCTTTATCTTCGTCAAATTCACCGGGCGCGATGTACGCGAGCTTGGGGCCGCTCGAATGATTCAGCCAGCCGAGTGAGCCGAGTCCTTTCACGTCGGCGAGCAATACAGTTGCATCAGTCGTGGCCAGCGTCGAGTCAAACGCGATCGATTTCTTGCCGGAATCCGACGCATCACCGGGAGGAAACGGTTGAAGCAGAAGACTTGTGGTTCCCTCGTTTTCCGCCAGATCATAGCGAGTCACCAGATAAGCCAGCTTCGTTCCGTCCGGTGAAACGACCGCATCACCAATGCGAGCCAAATCCCAGAGCTTTTCGGGTGTCAGCCGATCGGCCGTTGCGGAGCAAGTCAAGAGAAGCAATGCGAGGCAAGCAAAGAG
Source organism: Planctomycetota bacterium (assembly GCA_039025515.1). Classification (GTDB taxonomy): domain Bacteria; phylum Planctomycetota; class Planctomycetia; order Pirellulales; family Pirellulaceae; genus Stieleria. Next base: position 1,999 of record JBCCOI010000529.1, on the reverse strand, counting down.
GAATCGTTGCATGATGAAATCTCGGGTTGTGGTGACTCGTTTGTTAAATCGTAGCACGAGTCTTCCGAGGGAGTTACCTCTGAGAGGGAGCTTTTTCGACCGCATGATTCCCGGGCGTCAGCACGAAACGAAAGGGTGCAACTCGCAAAGCACGTGCAACGGATGGGCTGCAGGATCACGCTTTGGGTTACGATACGATCCCTGCTGAGCCATTTCATTCGATGCAATCTCTCGGAAACGAAAGAGTTTTGACCATGATGCGTGCAGTCATCGGTTTGTCGGTCTGTCTTCTCGCGACAAGCGGATACGCCGATGAACATTGGCTTCAGGCGCGGCTCCAACAGCTTTCTCGGCAACGAGACGGTGGCGACAATAAACCGGTGGTCATTGATATTCCGGACGGAGTTTACCGACTTGAGAAAACTCTCAAACTGTCGCCAGACGTGATCGGGGATGGATTGACGCTTCGCGCCGAGAACTCGGGCAAAGCGATCCTCTCCGGCGGCCGTCTTTTGCCGCAAGGCGAGCGTGATGAACGGGGTCTATGGAGGGTTCCGCTTCCCACCGATTCAAACCGCTTCGGCCGTCCGCGATTTCTAATGATTGACGGTAGACTTCGGCCGGCCGCGCGACATCCCAATACTGGATACCATCGCATCGAAGAAACACTCCCTGACCGCCGCAGTGGATTCGTCGCTGCGACGGGTGACGTTCCGAATGGTATCGACGATGGCTTTGATTTGATTTTGCTTCACGATTGGTCCAGCAGCAGGCTGCCGGTTCAGTCTTATGACGACCGAACGCGGACGCTGCGCACCGTGGGACCAATCGGCTGCGAGGCCGATCACTACGCCATCGACCACTTCGAAAAACAACCTCGCTACTGGCTGGAAGGACATTCGGCATTCGCGGACGTCGAAGGGGAATGGTACATCGATGCGGATTCGCACGAGTTGGTAATCGTCGGCGGTGAAAATCAAAAAGAATCACCGACGGTTGTTTTGCCGTGGCTTAGCGAGTTGCTGGTCGCCTCCGGCACGGACAAGAACCCGATTGGTGACCTGACGATCCAGGGAGTCGTGTTTACCGAGTCAAGGTTCGAGATGCCGCCGGGCGGTTACGCGGGCGCCCAGGCGAGCATGCACGAGGCACGCGACGAACGCGGGGCACGCATGTCTTCAGGTCGCGCGTTCGTCCAGGCCGCCGTCAAGATAGAAGAAGCCAGCGGCTGTCGCGTCACCAATTGCGACTTCCGATCACTTGGTGGAAGCGGACTTTGGATCGGCGGCAGGACAAGAGACTGCATAATCTCACGATCACGCTTCGCGGAAATCGGCGGCAACGGATTGAATCTTGGGGAAGACAATTCACGCCGCGTTGACGGTCGCACTTGGTACATGGCCGCACCCGATCAAGTTCCAACTGGTAACAAGGTTGAGCGATGCGAATTTAGTCACTGCGGTCAAATCCTGCCCGGCGCGGTTGCCGTCTGGGGTGCGCTGCACCGCAAACTTGAAATCACTGGCAATCACATTCACGACTGCCCCTACACCGGCATCTCACTCGGATGGCTATGGAACGACCGCAAAAGCCCAGCCGCCGGAAACATCATTCGCGACAATCGAATCGAGTTCGTGATGCAAGTTCTGAGTGATGGCGGCGGGATCTACACGCTGGGCCGACAACCGGACACGCTGATCACGGGCAATCGGATCAGCGATATCCCGCTGAACGCCGGGCGTGCCGAGTCCAACGGTTTGTTTCTAGATCAAGGCACAACCGGACTGACGATTTCCGGCAACACGATCCGCCGCGTCGAGAAATCACCCGTACGTTTTCATCAATGCGGCAAAAACATCGTGCGAGAAAATCGGTGGGAGTTGGCAACCGATGAAACACCGCCCGTACGTTTCAACAGAACACCCAAGGAAAACATTGCGGTCGCGGCGAACGAAGTACTTGAGCCTCAGAGAAGCTATTTCCTGATCGGCAATTCTTT
>JBCCOI010000528.1:0-5406 GCA_039025515.1 Planctomycetota bacterium | reverse complement strand
CGGTCGCCGCGTTCATTGCCGGTCGAACGGCGCCTCCCGGAAAACGAATGGGTCACGCCGGTGCGATCATCAGTGGTGGAAAAGGAACGGCAACGGAGAAGGTCGCCGCTCTGGAGGACGCCGGAATCACCGTAGCTCCCACGCCGGCAGACATGGGACAAGCCGTCCTTCAAGCCATCGGCTAGACGGACAGCGTTGGTCTCATCAAAAGCGCCGACTAACCCTGATTGCGCTTTCTTCACAACCCGACGTGTAAGTGAGTAAGAAGTGATCTTGAATGGTCCCTTGCTGACGCGTCGGGTTGGGAAAAACAAATGCTGGCCGTAAAAGTGCAACATCAAAAGCGCATGCGATGCGATTCCCGTTACTCGTTCAGTCGCTTACGCTTCGAGCTAGGCTTGGGTGCAAAGTGGCGCTGCTGGCTGTAGCCCAATACCAAAGTGCGCAGTCTGCGTTAGCTACCTTGCGGCTCGTGAGCAATCCGCGATAGACGCGTTCCTCCACCAGTCACATTTCTATGGATCAACCTTCCAGCGACGGTGAAGTGCTCCGAGGGAATCGACGTGAATGCGCTGAAGCCCAACTCGTGCTGAATTCGGTCGGTATTTCTTCGTCACGACGTCGCGAGGGTGGGGTTTGGATTCTCCGCGTTGATCCTCTCGTCGTTACCGATGCCAAGGAGCAGCTTCGTCTTTACCATGACGAAAATGCCGAACAACGCCTTGTCGGGATCGCTTTATTGCCGGCACGGCATGGCATCATCGTTGGCGTTGTTGTCTATGCCTTCTTGCTGATTGGAGTCGCGGCGGTTTCACAACCGTGGGGAATGGGTGAAGACTTGGCGACCGTTGGGGCGATGCATGCGCGTTCGGTGATGGAAGGTCAGTGGTATCGAAACTTTACCGCGTTGATGTTGCACGCGGACATCGGACACCTCCTATCAAACCTGCTGTTCGGAATCCTCTTTGGCGTCTTGGCCTCCCGGCGTCTTGGTGGCGGTGTCGCCTGGCTGACGATTGTAGTTGCCGGAGCTTGCGGAAATCTGATCAATGCACTCACGCGACCGCCGGATCACTCATCGATCGGGGCTTCGACAGCCGTTTTTGCGGCATTGGGATTACTGGTCGCGGACGCCTTGCATCCCATGCATCACGCCAATTCTTCTCGTTGGAAACGCCATAGCCCACTGATCGCGGGCGTTGTTCTGCTTTCGCTCTTGGGCGTCGGAGGACCGAAGACGGACGTGAATGCTCATGTGACCGGCTTCTTGTCCGGTCTGGTCATCGGCTGGCTGAGCTGTAGAGTTCCGGACCGGCTGTTGGGGCGTGGCAGCGTGCAGTCGCTGGCCGCTGCAGCAGCCGTCGCCTTACTCGCGATCGCCTGGCGGCTGGCACTGGGCAAAACGCCGTAATTCTCGCCGACCCACAAAAAAGTACAAAAAGTTTTCGAGGCGTGTAACCTTCGGTGAAAACTGGGATATGGAAACGCGACACTCAAACGTTCCACCCCCGTCGGTTGTACCATGACCCGCTGTCCCGAATGCCAACTTGAGATCCCCGCTGGTTCACCCGGCGGGTTTTGCCCCAGCTGCGTTTTAAAAATGGCTGTTCCCTCCGAAGGTCGTCGTCCACCGCTGAATGAGACCGCCACGTTTCATCCGTCCGAAGGCGACGGTCTCGAAGAAGGTTTGAGGCTGGAAGATCTGCGTGGACAGATTCCCGGAATCGAGCTCTTGAATTTGATCGGCGCGGGTGGAATGGGGGCTGTTTTTCGGGCTCGACAAATCGACTTGGACCGAATCGTCGCCGTCAAAATCCTGCCGCCGCGATTGTCAAACGACCCTCGATTCGTGGAACGTTTTCGCCGCGAAGCCCGCGCGATGGCGAAGCTCAACCATCACAACGTCGTCACGGTCTACGACAGCGGTGTGGTAGATGGACGAGCCTACATCATCATGGAATACGTCGAAGGCACGAATCTTCGGCAAGCCATGCAGGCCAAAGCGATCGATAGCAAGGCGGCTCTTGAAATCGTTCCACAGGTTTGCGAGGGCCTCGCTTACGCCCACGATGCAGGTGTCGTCCATCGCGACATCAAACCCGAAAACATCCTTCTCGGAACGGGTGGGCGAGTCAAACTGGTCGACTTCGGTTTGGCGAAGTGGGTGGATCGAGCAGAATGGGAATCATCGCTGACAGCGACGGGAACTCGCATGGGTACCGTTCGCTACATGGCCCCCGAGCAATTCGACGGTGATTCCGTTGATGCCCGCGCCGACATCTATTCACTTGGCGTGATGCTTTACGAAATGCTAACCGGCGAAGTCCCCATGGGCGCGTTTCGTATGCCGAGTGAAACTGCTGGAACCGATCCGCGTATCGATCGCGTCATCGACCGAACGCTCCAACGCCGTCCCGACGACCGCTACCAAAGCGTTCAGGAGTTCAGCCAAGAGCTCTCTTCGATCGAGAAAATCAAAACCCAACAAGCCGCACACCCCACGCCTATGATTTCCGTCCCGCAAGGAAAACTCGCGCGAGCTACGTTGGTCAATGCGATCACGAGTCTGAGTTATCGGTATGAAACGAAGACCAAGCTGCTCGGATACCCATTGATCAGTGTTGCGACAGGATTTGATCCGGAAACCGCGCAACCATTGGTGGCAAAAGGATGGATCGCGGTGGGTGACCGTGCCGTGGGTGGCATCGCCGTCGGAGGTGCATCGCTTGGCATCGTTTCCATTGGGGGAGCGGCAGTTGGCATCAACGCGTTCGGCGGCGCCGCCATCGGTCTTCAATCGGCTCTCGGCGGAGCCGCGCTCTCGGCAGGCGTGTCTATCGGCGGCGGCGCGATCGGCTTGCTCGCGATCGGCGGCGGTTCACTCGGTGCAATCATCTTGGATCACCAGATGGGACTCGGGGCGGCGTCGATCCGGGAAATTTGCATGGGGTTTGGTCCGAGTAACGAGATCGGAGATCTTTTTCAGCATTGGGCGAGCCTGCCCGAAACGCCATGGATCATCGATCTCTTACTCGCGCAAACTTTCTTGGGTCCGATCTTGTGCGTCCTCTTTGCCGTTCTGTTTGGGTGGGCAAAGGCGAGGGCGGAGTCTTCAGAATCGACCGAGTTCCGAGATAGCGGGCCCCAAGAAAACGAAAGCCAACCTTTTCCGATCGCAAAAGTCGTTCCCGCGACATTGATCGCGATGGGGCTTTGCTTCGCCAGTTTCATCACGGCCGTCGTGCTCAATCATGTTTGGTTACCGACGTAGCTTCGCACGCTCAACACGAATCGTTAGCCTGCTGTTTCCTCGGTCGCAATCGCACTCCAGAAACATCCCTCGACCGGGTTTCCCGCTTCCTCACGGAACTTCGCGTCGTGGCATTCGACGGAAGTAAACCCGGCGTCCCGAAGCGTTTGTTCGACGTATTCTTTGGAGTGGGAATAACGTCCATTCGGGTTGAGCGTATAACCACAACGAGGCATGTTTCCGGCGTGTTTTTCGACGGAGAAGATGAGCATGCTGCCGGGGCGCAACGCGGCGAACGCCGCTCCTATCACATGGGCAAGATCACCTACGTAGTTAAACGTGTCGGCTGAAACGATCAAGTCGAATCGCTTCGATTGAGCAGACATGAACTCGACCATTTCGACGCACTGCAGCTCGTCGTACTGACGCGACTCCGCTTTCGCGAGCATCCGCTCGGAGAGATCGATACCAATGAGATGAGACGCGTACGGCCTGAGGAACTCAGCCATCAAGCCTGTGCCACAGCCGACATCAAGGATTTCAAACGACCCCTCTTGAGAACCAATTCTGCGTTCGATTTCCTCGGCGATGGTTTTCGGTGCTGAATATCCGAGTGAATGGAGCTGCTCATCAAACGTATCTGAAAACTCGTCGAAGACCTGTTTGATGTATTTTTCATCGGGACGAGATGGAGTGCCCGAAGGCGAACTCGAATCAAGAGCCGCCAGCATGTGTTTTGCGACGGCATTGTCGGGATCGAGTTCCAACCATTCTTCTAACGCAAGCTTTTCTGACTCGAGGGATTTCAGATGTCGGTAGACCGTAATCAGGCGTCGGCAATAGATGGTATTCTTCGGGGCGAGCATCCGACATCGTCGATACGCAACTTCAGCTTCCTCCCATCTTTCGGACTGTCTTTGCAGTTCAGCGAGCTTTTCCCAGAGCGTCAAACTGTTTGGGAAACGCTGAACGCCGATCGCAAGTTGTTCTACAGCCGCCTCCCGCCGACCATCCGCTTCGAGTACCAAGACGAGATTCGCGAACAAGCCTTCATTGACTTCTTCACTGCCGGTTTCCGTCAGCGAAATGAGAATACGGGACGCTTCGTCGTATCTTTCAAGTTCGAAATAAGAACGCGAAAGCTCGTTGAGACACGCAACGCGTTTCGATTCAAGTTGTTCTGCGAAGTTAATACGTTCACGTACTTGCTCCAGCTTCATTGCCGAAGCCTCGGGATTTCCCGCTAAACGCAGCGCGGTGCCCCAGCGAATGGAAATCTCAAAGGATCGGCTCTGAGCATCCGCCAGTCGTTCGCATTGTCGAATGACTAAAGCGTAGTCACCGACCGAGAACGCCTGATCCAGTCGCTCGATTAACTTGCCATCGTCGAGTCGCGTTTTTCGCGTGGGTAGGGCACGGCTTTTCGGCATTGCGACTCGAGACAACGGCGGCTAATTCATCGGTCCGATTCTATCGGCAAGTTTGCACTTGTCTGAATGACGGACCCGGCTTTCGCAGATTTCTGCTCTATTCTTCGATAATCGATGAGCACGATCAAGTGACTTGGATCCTGCTTCGACGGCGTTTCGGCAAAGAGATCTGTGAACGTGGACAATGGTCCGGCGTTGGTCTTCTCTTTGTCATCAGCTTCAGGACCATTGATGGTGAAATAAGGATCGACAAACAGGGTCTCTTCTGACGAATACACGAGTGCGGCTGAGGCTTCTCGAACCTGGTGCATGGGCACTTGGATTCGCGTTCTTGAAGAGCCAATTCCAAAAACCTCAACTTCATCAACGCCCGCAACAGACGATTGCTGCAAGTTGACTTCAATGGTGGTCTCTTCCGATTTGACACTCGGCTTGGCACAGACCCTGACTTGAAATCCTTCGTCGACGACCTGAAGTTCGGACTCGACCGAAGTCTGGTTGCGTCTTCTGACTTCGCGCAGCGACGAAACGAAGGGACGCTGAACGGTTTGATCAAATGATGATTCTTGTCCAAGAGCTGCCAAGACACTCGGCGTAGCGAGCACTTGGCAAGAATCGCTCGTCGCAATCAATTCCGAAGCGGAAGCCGCAGACTCGCTGTCCAGGAGTGCAGTCGAGACAACGGTGGGTTGGGACGCATGGTAGGAGCTTCGAGCCGACTCTTCG
>JBCCOI010000527.1:0-5407 GCA_039025515.1 Planctomycetota bacterium | reverse complement strand
TTCGGGTCATGCTCGAACTTCTTTGCCGCGCCGGCACTACTGAAAAAGATTCGGGCCTGCTTGTAGACAACCGAATGGTCCATCTCGACCGTCTTTGAGGGCTCAATGAAGCAGCGGACCTTCTCAATCTGCTTCGGCGTAACGTCTGGCAGCAAAGTTGCAATGTCTTTGCCGAAAGAAGCGCCTACGAAGATCGCAAGCAGGCAACCAGATAAAATCGTTCGTACCACGCCGCGCTCGCTCCGTTCAAAAAATCTTCCGAGCCTTCAACCAGTAGCGGAAGCCGCCAAGGCCTTCGCAACCGCAACGAACAACAATTGAGCCGGACTGCGCACGCTGGTGTACCGGCTTCAGCCGGCCGGGACTCCGGTTAAGCCGACTGAATGAAGGATACACCAACCACCATTATTGAATCATCGGAGCTGGCCACGGTTGTACCCAAGAAACCGGAGCTATCGCCCATCGGCTCAGGCGGCTCGTAACCGAGTCCAAAAAGATGACGCGGCAAACTCCAGCGAAGAGCAGCTTACGACTCTTTCTTCAGCGCGAACTTGCCGGCCTTGAAACCCTTCGCACCAAACACGGTTTCGATTTGCTCGGCGAGTTCCAACTTGGCAACTTTGTCTTTGTGATCCGCACTGGAGAACATCACTTTCGCGCCATTGATTTCCAGCATCGGGGAGTCTTTCGCGACCGCATCTCCGCTGAGCGGGCAAGCGGCTTGCACGAATTGTCCGGTAAGAACGAGCTGATGATTCGCCTTTGCTTCGTACTTTTCAGGAGTCTTCGTCATCCGCTTGACGCAAGACGAGCAGCAGAGGTATAGCTTCGCACCCTTGTAGTCAAAAACCTTTTTCCCCTTCACGCTGCGTTTAGGCATCATAAAGCACTTCAGATCGGTCAGCACGTCGGTGTCATCTGCGGCACAAGGGGCTGCCGGTACGACCACGGCTAGGAGCAAGAGCGAGCAAATGATGTTCTTCATCTGTATTCCAAGTTTGAGTTGGGGTTGGGATCGCAGCTGAGTTTAGACAATTTGGCCTGGCGGAGCGAACACCAGAACATGACCGAACGGACACTCGGTCCGTCAATACGATCGGCCTGCCACAGCCGTTCTGACGAGTGCAATATAGTAGCCGAGCGGGAAATGATCGACTGGTACTGTGCCGCCATACATCAACCGGGGGGTTAGCCAGCTGCTTTCAGTTCAACGCCCAGTTCTTTTTTGAGCTGAGCCGTCCAGCGAGCGATTCGATCCTCCGTCAGCTCGGGTTCCGTGTCCTCGTCGATCACAAGGCCAAGAAAGTTCTCGTCGTCGACCAAACCGCGAGATTCAACGAACGTGTATCCTTCCTTTGACCATTTGCCCAGCAGTTGGGGACGTTCCTTTCCGAGTGACTCCCAGAGGATTCCCATGCCGTCGACAAAGGTGTCCGCGTAGTCCACACAATCGCCGAGCCCAAAAATTGCGACCCGCTTGTTGGTGAAATCCTGCTCCGCCAACTCGTCGATTTTGTCTTCCCAGCTGCTTTGGATCTCCCCGAAATTCCAAGTCGAGACACCCAGAATCAGGATGTCGGGCTCCATCATCTGATCGACTTCACAGTCTTCGATGTTGACGGGAACGAGCTCGAGTGGGCTCAACTGTTCCACAATCAGGTCCGCAATTCGTTCGGTATTGCCCGAATCAGATCCAAAGAAAAGCCCAACCGTTCCGAGTGGTGTTTCGTTTCCAGCACTCATGAGTCCGCCGAATCGTTGAAGGGAATGGCTGACGTGCTCTCGTCAGCGGCATGGCTGTGAAGTGAGACTGCCCATCCGCAAGCGACCCGTTTCATTGTCAAAACAGGTAACACGCCAACGAACATGTTTCAGAAGAATTGCCTTGCTGGCTGATCGCGAGGGGGACCCGTCGCATTGGCTCGCTGGGTGTCGTCGAGACTAACGGAAGAGGACTCGCGTCTCAAGAGTGAACCCGTCAGAAGTATCGGCCTTCGCCCGCCCATAAGAGGCTGGAAGGTGGTTCCCCGGTCATTCATCACCGAGCCCGCGACTGCGTGGCTGCACGATCGGGGACAAGTGTTTGCACGTGCCGGGTTCCGCGATGGCTATGCCGCCGCGCGGCCGTTTTGCCGAAGCCTCAGCTCCTCGTTCTGCAGCTGATTGAAATGTGCGTTTCCGGAAAGCGAAGCCTCAACGCGCCGGTCCACACTGCGACGCATCGCACGATGGTAGCCGACCGAAGCCGCGAAGAGCGTTAGTAAATCCAAGAAGCTCGACTGCTTGGCCAGTGGGTGATTGTCAACCACGAGATGGCTGTCGCTGCCGAACGAAAAAAGTTTCCCATCGATCTCGCCAATTCCTTTCCCGTCGGCCTCGATTTCGAAGTCGGCCCCGATCGAAATCCAGTATCGACGCAGTAGCAAGTTCCACATCCGGTCGCCGTCGTGGTAACAAAAACTGAAGAGCGAGGGGATTCGAAACGTGCGGTGGTTTTGCTGGATGTACGTCACGTATTCGCTGCGTGCCAGCATGACGGCAAGTGTCAGCAGTGTCTTTCCGGTGCCGATCGTGTTGTGCACTTCCGTCGCCGTGATTTCTTCGATGGTACCCACCCATCGAACTCGCTCGCCGGTCGTGCGAAACAGTTTGAGAACAAGACGACGCGTACAAATATCGCCCGACTCCATCTTCATGATGTCGTCCTCGGCCAGTTGCTCTTCCAACTTGGCCTGCTGTTTGGAATTCAATCGTCCCGAACGCTTGATGGATCGCTTCAGCTCATTACGACGCTTGTCCTTCATCGCGTCCAAGCAACTGTGAAGTTCTTCATCGTCCGGCTTCCAGATATCCGTGCGAAGTCCAACGAGATGCGTCTTCTCCCAATCACCCGTCTCACAATCGAGCGAGTTGACGGTGCCTACGCAGTCCATGTGCGTTGTGAAGTGATTCGTATCCGCCGACTTGAGCTTCTGTAGAAACTCGACATTGCTGGGATGAACGCCCGGCATCGCCCACATGTCGACGAATCGTTCGCAGTGATCATCTTCCCCGTCTGTCATCGATTCGTTTCCTCACCAGATGTAGTTCAGACCGAAGTGAATTCCCTGGACATAGAACGTGTTGTCACGCAACGTCGGTGAGGGACGTTGAGCACCGACTGGAGGATCGACCAGATTCGAAGCAAGCTCTGGATCGATCGTGCCGGAAACTTGGACGGCGTCCGTGACGGCGATCACGTGATAGCCGACGGTCACGTCAAAGGAGGGGAAGTGTTGCCAGCCGAGCGTGAAGTCAAGTTCGGGAACCCAGCTAAACGTGTTGTCGGTCCGTTCGCCCGAGTTGGTGGAACGAATCAGAAGCCCATTCGGATCGGTGAAGTTGTTCGCATCAATGCTGCGGAAGTCGGTGCCCGTACGAGTGACGCGTCGGCTGAGCGAGCCGAAGCCGACTTTCGCGAGCGAAGAAAAGGACCAACAGCCTTCGCGGTAGTTGGTCGCGATACCGAGTTGCCCTCCGTGGAAGTCATTCTCAACATCAAAATCATCGATCACGCTGCGCACCGAACCCACGGGGGCGAAGTCATCGCTGAGCGAAGTCGATGTGCTCGAGATCGCAAGTGATTCATCGAGTCCAAGGTATTGATAGCCATAAAGCAGATCGATCGTCCCGCCCATCCCCTTGTACCAAAGCTGTCGCATCGAGATGTCGGCACCGTAGACATTGCTGTCGGCTTGGACGCTGATCGATCCACTCGCAAGGTCCGGGAACGCGACGACCAACGTCGATTCTTCCGGTGTGATGCCATCGCTCACATCAAAGAACGGTCGCGTGATCACCGCAGTCGCAATGTCGTCCGTCGCAAATCCGCTCGTCTCCTCACCCGCAAACCAACCACGCAGGACGATGCTGCGGTCCTTGTATCGATCCAACCAAGAACCGATTGTCAGCCGTCCTCCCGCCGTCATTCCGTCCAGCAACTTCTCATCACCGAAGATCGCAATCGTGTCGGCTTCCCCACGGACGCCAGCGGTTTCCAGTACCGGCGGATCGGTAGTGGTGCTGGTGACCAGAGGCAAAACGCGATCGCCCTTGCGGAACATCAGCAACAGTTCGAGTGATCCGAACCAGTCCCGATTCCCGCCGCATATTCCCAGAGAATCACAGCCGAATGGATCGCAGCCCAGTCCGTCGCAACCCAATCCGTCACAACCAATTGACTCGCACCCGCACGTCGCCTCGACGAACGGCGAAAGCGAGCTGCTCATCGATGACTCGGTCACCATCGGACCGTAGGCTTGTGTCGGGGAAGCCAACGCCATCCCACCGCCGTGCTGTGAGCATTCCGGACACGAGCACGCGAGAACTTCTTCCGAGGAGACCTGTTGTGTCGTCGTCGCGGTTTGTGGAGCACCTTCCACGTAACCAACTTGCATGACTTCAGCCGGAGGCGGTTGTACGCGAACCGGCGCCGCTTCTTCGAGTACTGCATCGACCAAGCCGTCTGCTGATGCGCTGGTGCCGCGACCTTGGTCCTCACCCAGCACGGGCGATTGATAGGAGCCACGGTCCGGTTTGCGGTGTCGAACAAAGCGGTCTTGACCGTCGGCCGGAGGCGCCACGCAGGCGACGGCAACGGTGAGTACCAGGCTTTGGAGTGCTAGGCTTCCGACAGTTTTTCGCTTCCTTGCCAGCTGAATCATCGCGATTCCAAGTCTCTCGATTGCAGAATCTGGCGGCACGCGCGTTCGCGCACCGCTCTCAATGCAATCGTCATCGACTCTGTGGATCGCCGGGGTGAGGCAAATATGGAAAGCTTTGCCGATTAAGTTGTTTTTCCCGTTTCAGCCGGCGATGCTTGCAAATCCGCCGGCGTGGGTGATGACCGCAGAATGCCCGGAAATCAAAACCCAGTCCGCAGAACCCCGATAGCCGCAGTTGCCCTGGCCCGCGATCGTAACCCAAGTAGGCTTTTTGAACGCGGAACTCGAATAGTTAGCAGGCTCGCAATGAAACTACGGTACTTACCACTCGCGTTGTTTGCTTTTGTTCAACTGGGATGTGAGAAAAAGCACTCAGAGACCGATTTTCCTCATTTGGATACTGTCATCACCGCGTCTGGAGATCGATTGGTCGTGGTTGAAGCTTCGCAAATACTGCCTGGCTTCAACTACAAAAGCCATGGCCACGAATTTGTCATCTGCACGCAAGAATCAAGAGTTGCTTATATCTCATCCCGATCAAAGGGATTTGAGCCGACACCTCGCGTGAAGCTCTTTGAGACAAAGTTCAAGGAGCTCGGTCCGCGCGCCCAGTCGAGCCTGCATGAAGAATGGGGATTTGCATGGGTGGCTGAGGTTGGGGATGGTTGGAACGTTGCTTGGGCAAACAAGCCAGGCCCAGAGTC
>JBCCOI010000526.1:0-5414 GCA_039025515.1 Planctomycetota bacterium | reverse complement strand
TCAATGGTAACTCGGTCGACAACGATGATCACTTGGTGGCATTGGTCGGACTGGCACCACTTGAGCAACCATTGCCGTTGATCGTCTATCGAGACGGCAAACGCTACGCCGCTCAAGTTCAGCTGAAGGACCGCCCTTAATTTTTTCAAGCATGACCGCAGCGGCTTCGTCTCGCCTCGTAGGCTGCATCCAGTGAGCTTTGCGAGCGCCAATGCGGCAGAGACGCTATGGGCTGTATCCATCCTCAACCCGGTACGAATTTTCACTAAAGTCCTCCATCGAGCAACCCTCAAACGTGCAGTCCACGACAATGACTTCGTTGAATGAAGATTGCTCGACTGCAGCGATCAACTCGGGAGTGACTTTCCGATTCGCGATGGAGAGACTCTTGGATTCCATCCATATTTGCGATTGATCTTGTCGGGCGAGATTGGCTGTGTCGATACCTGGGATCACCTCATTGATCGCGGCTAGATGGTCACCGGTCAGCTCTCCCTCACCGGTCATTTCCAGCCTCATGATCGGAGTGCCACCAACCGGTGAAACAGATGGATTGAATTTCCAGGAGCGAATGGTCTTTGGTGACGGAAGGTTGTCTTCGATCGCAAGGTACTCAAGCGAACCAAAATCGACTCCATGCAAAACTTTGTTAGCGTCGATCAGTCTCCCGATAATCATGCCCGTCGGCTGATTATCTAGAAGAGATTCGATGTTCTGTTTGGTAACGGACTCGCCTCGCAAGACGTGCGTACCGGACTGCAGGTAGCTCTTCTCCAGTTCAGTGAGATCAAGCTGGATGGAGTCCGGACACACCTTACCGAGCCGAAGTGACTGTATCGCACTTGGTGCCATCACACACAGCTGCGTCAGCGCTCCCACGGAGCGCAGGTCCGCAATTCGAAGGTTTGCGCCGTTGACAGTCAGGGTCTGCAAGACAGGCGCCGCCTGTGTGAGTTCTGAGAGCCCTTCCTCGTCGATCGACCAATTCGGTGTGTTGAATTCCTGCAAACTCGGAAAGTGCCCGGGCAAGACAGAGAGTCTCTGCGGTGGGTTTGGTTTCTCAAAATGAATCCGGATGGAATCGAGAGACCGAAAGCGAGAGAGTTTTGGGAGGATAGACGAGCTCAAACCGTTCGCATCAATGTTCAGACGAGTGAGAGTTTTTGGGAGCATCTTCAGCTCATTGATGAATTGCTCATTGGAAAGCGAAATGGCGGTACGGTAAAGCATCAATTGTGATGGTAACTGCTGAAACTGTAATGAAGCGAGATTGGTGTTATCCAAATCGAGTAATTGAAGCAGCGATGCGTCTCGAATGTCGAGATCAACGCTTGACGGGTTCCTTGCGAGTTCTGAAGGATTGCGTTCGCGTTCATTTGAGAGAAGGTTCCAAACTTTCACTGCAGAAGGCGCACAGCTGTCACCGGTTTGAAGCGACAGGCGTCCCGCAGTTCGCACCAGCACAATTATTCCGGCACTACCGTCTTCGAGAACGACTGAACAGTCGCCGTTGCGAAAAGCTAAGTCACAGTAGTCTAAGACGGGGGTACCGGAAATCGTTACCTTCTGCGACGGCGACGCAATTTCGAGCGTGAGAGAGGAGAGTGTTTTCGGAAGTGTTAATCGTCCGCCAGCAGAAACTACTTTGACCGAAAGAGTTTTGATTCGGTCATCACTTTCACGACTTAGATTCGGAAACGTTTCGCTTATCAGGGAGCACCGATCCAAGCGACTCATTCTCTTCAATCGATCAGTCGCTTGCTGTGGCGTCAGTGATGACAAGTTGCTGTAGGAAGACAAGTTCTTGTTCCCGAGCAATTGCAAGATTGACTCTGACGGCACTCCGCCTGAAATCGAAAGTTGGCGGACCCAGTCATTCTGACTGATGCAATCCATCTGTTGCTGACTCGTGGGACCGGAAATCTCAATCATCGTCGGGAGATGCACGGAACGAAGTGAGCCGGTCGTCAATTCTCCGGTTCGGAGTAGCTGACCAAACCGATGCTGAACAGCTGATAGAGGACGTAGAACCAGTTTTTCTTGGTTTGTGCTGATCTCATCACCACGCACCGAAAGACGCGTTCCGCCCCAGCCCGGTCCGTAATCCGCATCCGAACCACAAAGTGCTGCAGCGCTGAGGCTTTCGTATTTGTCGTAAAGACTCAGCGATTGGAACGCAGTCAAGCCACCGAGTGCGGATATCAAAACAAGGATTTGAAGTCCATTCGCGAGCCCGACCCGACGCAGGCCCATTCGTGTTGCTGTCATCTTCAGGCCGGTGGCAATCATTCTTGGAATGATCCAGACAACTGTCGCTGCGATAATCAATGCAAAGCCAACGTTCAGCAGGTTTGCACTTCGAGTCGATTGTCTGACGATCCTCGTGCCCATCGAATCTGTCCACCAAGCTTCATGGATGAGTGGCCAGCCGCGGGAACCTTCGATGAAGGTGTCGGAAGCATTCGCGAATCCTGATGTCGCGAAGGCGTTGAAGAGCAGGAGAAATGCAACCGCCGCAAACAGTAAAGTCTGAAGAGCCCTTACCATTGCCGTGTTGGTGATTCCTTCGCCTTCGCCCGACGTGGACGCGAGCGAAAGGTTGACCGACCGACAACTCACGACAAAGCCCATCACGACGACGGTGCCGGCTAGAGGCATGACGGGCGAGTTCATGAAGTCTCTGACATCATCCAAACTTCGAACCCACCAGGGGATTTCCCCTAACGTCCAAACGGCGGCTTGTCCAAGTCCCCAATGAAAGACCGCGACACAGATGGTGATTGGGAGAATTCCGACGAAGATTGAACGCAGCCGCGTCCGCGATGTCAGACGAAACACCAGGATGATGCAAAGAGTCTGGCAGCTAAAGAACAACGTCCAGAATGCGGTCGCGCACTGATACCAAGGAATATCATTCACCCCATTTTCACGCAGTGCTTCCACATCACTCTTCCAAATGAGCAGGAGCAATGAAGAAAAGAGCGTCGCAATCATTGCTTCCTTGATCGACGCGCGAGAGGTTTCGTCAGGCGAGTCATGGTCTGACACCGAGTCAACCAGTCGCCACCGTACCACGCATCTCAAAAACATGGTCGAAAGGCTCGCGGCAAGGAAGCTGACGTAACCAACTTTGTCGTCAGGAAAGTAGAATGCGACCTGACCCAGTGCACTCAGCATCCAATCCATCAGCAGCGGTATCGAAACGATGATCACCGTTGCAATCAGACAGATATAGGAGAATAACCTGCGCGGCCACTGCAGCCACATCCAAACGCAGAGTGGCACGAAGGTCGAACAGAGAGTGAGCTCATATTCACCCGATATCTTGAAGGCCAAGCCGATCGAGATTGCGACACAAATGGGCACGATCGACAACACCAACTTCCTAGGAAGTCTGATGCGTGAGAGCAGTCGACGGATCAAATTCATTCTCGTTTCAAAGCGATCTTCAATGGTCGTTTGTGGTTGTGAAGCGACCACAGAGTGTTCGCCGACCCTGGGCTGTCACGGAGCGACGACGGAGTGTTCGCCGACTTTGGTTTGTTGCTGAGTGACCACGGAGTGTTTGTCGAGGTTGGGCTAGCGTTTGGCTTTCCAGTCGCGTGGCTTCCAGGTCTTGGGTTCGTCCAGCATCAGGGGTACGTGAAAGACGGTGACGTTATCGCCTTGCGACTTCATCCATCGATCAAGTTTCTGCGACATTGCGTTCTTGCGATCGGCAAATGCTGGATCATTTGCAAGATTGCGTTGTTCGTGGGGATCGGATTCGCAGTCGTAGAGTTCCTCGAGCGGACGCCCGTGGTGGCGAGCCACCTTGTGGGCAGCGTCGGCATCCGACTTCGCCTTTTCGGTCCAGTCGGTAAAATAATCTCCCGAAGTTTCCCTCAAAAGCAAGTCGATGTGCGTCGTGAACGCAAATTCCGGATGCGGGTTGCGAATGTATTTGAACCGGGCATCGCGGACGCTACGGATGGGATAGACATTCATCATCCGATCACCGCTATGCGTCGTGAAGACGACATCACGATGTGAATCGGTCTTGCCGAGCAAGACGTTTGCGAAGCTTCTTCCATCAATGCCGCGAGGTGCTTCGCCGCCTGACAAGTCGATCAATGTGGGCAGGAGATCGATCCAACTGACCATCGCGTTACTCCGTCGGCCCCCGCTGATCTTGCCGGGCCAGCTGACCAACATTGGTACGCGTGTTCCCTCGTCGTAGAGTGTCCATTTGCCGAGCGGGAACTGAGCGCCGTGGTCACTCGAAAAAACAAAGATGTGGTCGGGCCCGATCAAACGCTTCGCCAACGCGCGGAGTTCGATCAGGTAGCTGTCCAGATCCTTGACTTCCTGCAGGTACCGGGAACGCTGGACACGAGTGCGCGGCGTGTCGACGAACGTCGGAGGGAGCTGGATCGAATTGGCGTCGATGGAAGTCTCCGATGGCCAGGGCACATGCGGATTGGACGTTCCGACAAACAAAGCGAGTGGGCGTGGA
The DNA here is from genome assembly GCA_039025515.1 of Planctomycetota bacterium. Taxonomy (GTDB): domain Bacteria; phylum Planctomycetota; class Planctomycetia; order Pirellulales; family Pirellulaceae; genus Stieleria. The sequence goes on along the minus strand of JBCCOI010000526.1, from coordinate 919 downwards.
TCGTCCCGTTGATTTAGAAAAGACTCAACCTTCGTTCGCAGGATGGGAATGTCTTTGGCGGCTTCGATGATCTCGAAGCCGTAATTCTTTGCGCTTTTCGAATGCGCGACCTTTCCAAAGGCCGCCAGCTGGTAGCCGAGTTTCTTGAGGGTCTTGGGAAGCTTTGTGACGGCTTCCGACGGCTGACTGTGGTTCTCTTCCGCCCCGTTACGAGCCGGCATCAGGCCGGTTAGCAACGCCGCGCGACTGGGTGCGCAAGAGGGACTCGCCACAAATGCGTAGTCGAACGTCATGCCGTCGGCGGCGAGCGTTTCCAAGCCCGGCGTTGAGACTCCGCGCTGCGAATAAACCGACACATCGCGAAACGAAAGGTCGTCGGCAAGGTAGACAACGATGTTCGGCGGATCTGAACGCGAGTTCTCTGCAAACAAGAACACTTGCATTTGCAGCAGCACAGCGAGAGGAAGCATCGTGTAACGATTCATTTTTTCTTTCCCGGGTACTGGAACACTCGTCGCGGATGGTTCGACTAACGATGGGCTTCAATCGCTTTTCGAACAAGCGAATCAGAAACGTCGCTCACCAAGTCGACTCGTCCGATGGATTTGGGCAGGATAAACCGGAGTCTGCCATGGGCCACTTTTTTATCACGCATCATGACGGGTAGCATCGCGTCCGGATTCGCGTCGGCGTACCGAACGGGAAGATGGCAATCTTGCAGCACGTGTGTTTGCGATTCGAGCAGGTCTGCGCCGCACAAGCCAAGTTCGATTGCGAGCGTCGCGGCCATTTGCATCCCAATCGAAACCGCTTCTCCATGCAAGAGCGTTCCGTAGCCGGCCGTCGCTTCAATCGCATGCGCGAAGGTGTGACCGTAATTCAAGATGGCACGTCGTCCACTTGTTTCGCGTTCATCCGC
>JBCCOI010000525.1:0-5450 GCA_039025515.1 Planctomycetota bacterium | reverse complement strand
CTTATGTTTGAAAGTCACAAGTCTCTGAAGGACGATTTCAAAGTCAGCTGCGACGAATTGGATCTGCTCGTCGAGATCGCCGCGGACATTCAGTCAAATGGCGTTGAGAAAGCCGATCACGACCACCCTACTTCTGAGACTCCCGTCATCATCGGTTCGCGGATGACCGGAGGAGGATTTGGCGGCTGCACGGTGTCGCTGGTTCAACGAAGGCACACTTCGTCTGTGATCCGGGCGTTCGGTGAAAGGTATTTCGATCGAACGGGTCTCGAATGCAGCTGTTTTTCCACACGCCCCGCCCGTGGTGCCCATCTCATCGAGTGCTAACGATGTCCGAGAACGATCATCCGCATCGACGCTATAACCCTTTAACGAGACAGTGGGTCCTGGTGTCGCCACATCGCACGAAGCGTCCATGGCAGGGCAAGCGAGAAGCGGTAGCAGAGAATCGCCCGTCATACGACCCCGACTGTTATCTCTGTCCGGGAAACGAACGCGTGGGAGGGCAGAGAAACCCCGATTACAAGTCGACGTATGTCTTTGACAACGACTTTCCAGCGATCTTGCCAGAGTCGGATTTTCAATCGAGCGACGACCCCCTTTTTCGTAGCAAGCCGGTGGAGGGAACGTGCCGTGTGATTTGCTTTTCTCCGCGACATGACTGCACGCTTCCGGAGATGCCCCTCGATGCAATTCGAAGCGTGGTCGAGGTCTGGTGCGAGCAAGTGGCGGAACTTGGCGAGCGATATCACTGGGTCCAAGTCTTTGAAAACAAAGGCGCCGTGATGGGTTGCTCAAACCCGCATCCACATGGGCAAATTTGGGCGAGCAACGAGATACCGGAGATCCCCCAGACCGAAGATTCTGCACAGAGAAGCTACTTTTCTGATTACGGTTCTCCACTCTTATTCGACTACGTCAAGCGTGAACGTGAACTGGGCGAGCGGACCGTCGTCGAAACAGATGCTTGGCTGGCGGTCGTTCCGTACTGGGCGACATGGCCATTCGAAACGCTGCTGCTGCCGAAACGTCACATCACCCGGATGACATCGCTTACCGAAGACGAACGCTTCGATCTTGCGGACATTTTGAAGCGACTGACGACAAAGTATGACAACCTGTTTGAGACCTCATTTCCCTACTCAATGGGTTGGCACGGGGCACCCTTTACGGAGGAAGATCCATCCGCATGGCAGTTGCACGCACACTTCTTTCCACCACTCTTGCGGTCCGCCTCCGTTAAGAAATTTATGGTTGGCTATGAGATGCTCGGTGAGCCCCAGAGGGACTTGACCGCCGAACAGGCTGCCCTGCGACTACGCGAAATGCCCGAAGTGCACTACAGCCTTTCGGACGTTGTCCAACAGAGCGCTACCTGATCCAAAGTTGATCCGGAAACCTTTCCGGAGTCCGACAACTCGCCGCTAGGTGAACAGTGATTGGAAGACGACCCAACGGGATGTCAGCAACATGAGCAGCAGACAACACCACCAACAGCCAAGTTGTGCGAGCCTCTGATTGCGAAGCGAGTAGAAGACCGCCATCGCCGTCCCTGTCGCGATGACCTTGAAGGCCGTCAATTGAAGAGGGTCACTTACCAAGTTACTTGCGATCGGATTTAGTTCCTTCATCGCCCCAGCATTCGCGGCGGCGTACGTCCAAACCAAGTCGATGATCGAGAAGACTGCGATCATCGAGAGTGTCTTGATAATAAACGTTCGATTGGCACGCACATCCGTTTCGGATTCCGCGAACGGCCGATCAGACATCAGGTGACCGACGGCAAGTGCAATCGCGATCATTGCAAAAACGGTGAGCGGATAGGAGATTCGGTCAACTAACAGATTGGCTGCAACGGCCTCGTCGCCCTCCTCCAAGGCCATTTGTCTCCGATCGAGTCTTTGCTGCACGTCTATCGAAAAACTGACAGACGGTTGAAATTCATCGAGTACTCGGAACCAGGTGTCTCGCTGATCTTCAGTCAGGTGCGATGGTGGTTCCGAGTCAGCAGTCCATTGACCGCTCAAGAGCGCGCGTTGAAGTTGCTCTCCGCCATTAGACGGGTAGAGGACGAGCGGTTTTTCGGTCTTGAACAGGACGACCGTTGCACCAAACTGGGCAACCTTTACATCATTCAGAATCTGTTGTGTCGGCCCCACCCGCTCTCCGCCGCGACGCATGCCCATACCACCACGACCGCGCGGACCAAACGCGCCGCCCGGTCCATTCCCTCCCCTTCGACGACGGTCCTCTTGCACGAGTGGCTGTTGCTGACTCACGCCAAAGTATTCGGGTTGGAAGACGCGATCGTTAATGACAACGGCTGAACGTTGACTCGCAATATCGTAGGGCGGTGGTACGTAAGCTCCATCAACAATGACACAGCCTTGGGTCACAATCGTCGGTTCCCGCGGCGACTGGCCCACTGCAACGATAGGAGCGAGTGCAAAGGTCAGTCCGATGAATACCATCGCGTGCAATGAAGTTCTGTAAACGTTCAAATTCATCAGGTTCGAATGCCGTTTGCGAAACAAGTTGAAATTCAAAGTGTGCTAAACCGCCGCTGCACTCCTGAAAAACCCCGTCAACAGAAGAAGGTTCCGTTGGTGAATTGAGAGTTTTCCCGACGACGGCGAAAAGCCAGCTTCTAGCGAAAAATTGGGAGAGGCAGGGCAGACGCATTCGAATTCTCCCCAGCACCAGTCAAAAGCGAGCCGTTTTTTTCTTCTTCCGAACAGCTTGGCCGAGAGAATTCTCATTGGCATGTCTCTACCCCTAAATTCTCCAGCGACCTGCGGATTTTGGAGCGGTGCTACTTTCGAACTTGTTCGGTCACCGCGAGGCCGGCGAATTCCCAAAGGGATCGATTTGGGTCGATTTGCGTCGGAGGACAGGTTTCAGCCGTCAAGAATCAGAATGCCCTGCGGCCAATCCCTGCACGCGATTCACAGTGTCCACTTTTTTCACCACCCTCAGGCGAGATTTGCAAAAAGATGCGGCAGGTTCCGAGCCGGCGCAAACTATGGAAATATGGATGTCGATCCCGACCAACTTGAGTCGCCCAATCCCATTGCCGAGGCGGATTTTGTTCGGCTGTTCGCTCGGCATGAGCTTGGCGCTGCGAAACCATGCACGCCTGATCTTGCGCGATTGGACCGCAGTGGATGATGTGCTTCAGGACGCCAGCATCACGATGTGGGAGAGTCGGCAGCGGCTTCGAGACGAAAGCGGTTTTCTCCCGTGGGGAAAAGTCATCGTTCGAAACAAGTGTTTCAATGCGATCGCGAAGATGCACCCTGACCGCCTTGTGCTCGACAAAGACTTACTCGAAATGATTGCAAGAGAAGAAGAGTATCGCGGACTGGAACCACGCGTTCGGCTTGAGAATCCAAATCCAGACAAGGTCGGAGGCTGGGCTGCCGACGAGGTGACGGTTTCCTAGACATGAAGACAGTTGGCTTAAGCGTCAACGTGACTCCCGGTCGTGGTGTGGACCAAATGCGAGTGCTGGTGCGGAGTAAGGAATCAACATTGAGAGCAACGGCATTGAGAGCAACGGCATTGAGAGCAACGGCATTGAGAGCAACGGCAAGACGATCATCTTCTCTACTCGATATCCCACACGACTTTTGCCCTCTCTCAGGGAGGGTCGCGGAGGGGCGTGCGACGATACTGGGAGGGTGATTGCCTTAGCTTTCCTCGCCGATTGACCAGCCAAAGCCCTCCCCACGCTGTCGCTCGGACCTCCCAAAGGACGGATTGAACTACCGTGAATCGACGATATTTCCTGCGAGCCGGCCTCGCTCTGGCCGCTACGCCGTTAAAGAACTCTGCGCGGGCGTCTGAGATAGAAACGACTCAGATTTTGCGTGGCGGCTACTTTACTCTCGGCAAACGCAAAGATCATTGGTGGTTGATTACACCAGAGGGGAAACCGTTCTTCACAATCGGGCTCAACCATATCGACCCCGCGAGCCTGAGATACCCTGAGAACCTCCACATCTGGCGTGAAAAGTATGGTGGCAGTACGCTTCGCTGGATCGAGGAATCCGTCGCACCCAACCTTAAGGCGTGGGGATTCAATTCGGTCGGCTGGGTGCAGGAAGTGACCATTAGGCAATGGCAACATTCTCGTGCATTCACCGTTGACGAGTATCGCGCGTTGGACATGCCCTACTGCCATTTGCTTCCCTTCACTGAATCGCACCAGTGGGAGCAGCACACAATTCACTACGACTTTCGAAGCGACGATTGGAAGGATTGGTGTGACTACGTCGCGCGATCTCACTGCGCGGAGCTCGCGGAAGAAAAGAACCTCATCGGTTATTTCTATAGCGACTGTCCGACATGGATTCACAACCGTCCGAACAATAAATGGCGAGGCCCAATTTTTGATCCTGAGCGGCTGAAGACGGAAGCGGGACGGGAAGATCTACGGGAACTGGCAACCAGCTACTACAAGACGACCCATGACGCCATCCGCCGCTACGACAAGCATCACTTGATTCTCGGAGATCGCTACGAGGCAAACGCGCCAATCGCGATGGAAGTAATCGATTCGGCAAAGCCCTTTGTCGACGTGCTTTCGTTTCAAGACTTTCGCGATCCGGTGCAGCATCTTGATCAGTGGCACCGAAAAACTGGCAAACCAGTACTGCTGGCCGATGCCGCCAAAATGAAGTGGCAAACGGTCCCCGGTGAATTCACTCGCAACAACGGCAATTGGTACGCAGCGACTTTGTCGGCCTTGCATCGAAGTCCCGGCTGCATCGGCTTCCATTTGTGTGGCGCGTATCAGCGCAACAGGTCAAGGAGATATGGATTGCTCGACGAAATGGAAAAGCCGGATGCAGACAATGTGGATCTGATGAGGGATGCAAATGAGCGAGTTACAGAGTCGATGGCCCGGATGCTTCAAGACGAGCCGCCCATCGATAACGAATAGGAACTGCAACATGACAACGACACACCGGACTTCTTCAACCATGAAATTCCTCTTAGTTACGATCGTCATGTTGTCGGCTCTACCCATGCAAACCAAGGTAGCCGGTCAGGAAAAACCTGCGCAAGTCATCGCTGACTTTGAAGACAAGGAGTTTCTCGAAGGCAAGAAGACTACGCACAGTGCGTCCGTGACCCTTGTTGACGACGTGCCCGAAGAAGTTGGCGAGCTTTCGGTGAAGACGGCTGTTGCAGCCGATGCCGGGGCGAAAAGTTTTTTCGGTGCGGGGTTCAAGATTCCGCAAACGGATTTCACCAAGTTTGGCGAGATCAGATTTTGGATCAAAGCGGACTTTGAGAGTGGATTCAATTTTCAAGTCAGCAGCGGTGCGGGGAAGACAAGTGTATTCCCCTTCTCGACGGCGGGCTCCATCGGGAAGTGGAAGCTGGTCACGGTTCCACTTTCCAAATTCAGCAAGCCACCTTGGGCCAATCAGCCAGCCGAGATG
>JBCCOI010000524.1:0-5454 GCA_039025515.1 Planctomycetota bacterium | reverse complement strand
CGCAACCGACCTCGGTGATTACCCCATCACGATTCTCGCCACGGACTCCGCCGGTAACCCCGGACGCCAAAGCTTCAACCTCACCATCCGCCCAGCCAACACCCCGCCGACATTTGTTACCGATCCGGTCAGCGAAACGCTTATCGGTAATGACTATTTCTATCCGGCACTGGCGACGGATGATTTCGATGACGTCAACTACACGATCACCGGACCGACCGGCATCAGCATCGACGCCGACAGCGGCGTTGTCTCATGGCGCGCCGAAGATGTGACCGTGGGGAGCTATCCCGTTACCATCACCGCAACCGATGCGCGTGGCCTTTCCGCCGATCAGCCCTACACGTTGACCGTCGGAGCCGACACCGAACCGCCTACGGTTGCCATTGCTTCGACAAGCAATCTGCTGAATCTAGGAGAGACGGCCCGCATTTCACTCTTCGCCGAAGACAACGTCGACGTTGAGACGATTGAAATGACCATCGACGGCCTTCCCGTCACCATCGACTCGAATTTTGGTTTCGAGTACACCGCCGAAACCATCGGCATCCGCGAGGTCGTCGTCACCGCAACCGACGCGGCGGGCAACAGTGCTTCGGTCGAACTTGCTCCCTTTATCCGCGTCCTCGATCCGAGCGATACGACCCCGCCGTTGATTGAAATCACCAGACCGGCACCTGGAGATGTCGTCACCTACCTGACCGATATCGTCGGCAGCGTCACCGACGACAACCTCGAGTACTACGAGATCCAAGTCGCACTCTCGGGGACCAACGATTACCGCACCATCGTGCGAGAAGTCTTCCGTCCCGGTGCCGGCGGCAGCGGCATCACCAACAACCTACTCGGCGTCTTCGATCCAACACTGCTCGCCAACGACACCTACGACGTTCGCATCGAAGCTCAAGACATCAGCGGCAACGTCTCAAGGCTCGTTTCGCCACTGTCGGTTGAAGCCCAAGCAAAGCTCGGCAATTTCCGCATTGAGCTAACCGATCTCGCGGTTCCCCTTGCCGGAATCCCGATCACCATCGACCGTATCTACGACACTCTTGATGCACCCTACGGCTACGACTTCGGCCACGGCTGGCGACTCGATGTTGGAAGTCCACGAATTCGGGAAAGTGTCCGCATCAGCGAAGCCGAACAAGCCGGAGGCGGGCTCTTCGGTGCAAATGCCTTCCGCGCCGGAACGCGTGTCTACATCAACTCACCCAGCGACGGCCGCCGCGTGGGTTTCACCTTCGATCCAGTTCCTGAACCGCAATTGCTCGGAACGCTCTGGCGTCCTCGTTTTGTCGCCGACCCCGGCGTCTACGATCGTTTAGAAGTCGATGACGTCCCCCTGCAACAAAACCAAGACGGCACGTTCGGCCTTTACCTGACCGGATTTGCTTTCAACCCCAGCGAATACACGCTGGTCACCAAAGACCAACTGCGTTACGTCTACGATCAGTTCCCAAATTCCCCATCAGGTATCCAGCTCCAATCAATCACCGACCGGAACAACGTCACCCTGGCCTACACCGAAAACGGCATCTTCTCCAGCGTCGGCCCATCAATCACCTGGACGCGAGACGACCAAGGCCGAATCACCGAGATCCTCGACACCGCTGGCAACCCGCTGACTTACACCTACACCACCTCAGGAGACCTTGAGTCCTTCACCGACCAAGTCGGCAATGTCACGAGCATGACCTATCTGGATGATCCAGCCCACTACCTTGAATCGATCAACGATCCAAGAGGCATCCAAGTCCTCAGCCTTGCCTACGACGAAGACGGCCGCCTAACGGGTCAAGGCGACGCCCTGGGCAATCGCACCGACCAGTCTTACGACTTGCTCAACAACACTTTCGTGACTGAGGACTTGAACGGCAACCCAACCACAGTCGTTTACGATGATATCGGAAACATCACACAAGAGATCGATGCGTTAGGCAACGCAACGATCTCGGCATACGACGATCCAAACAACGTTTATCAAGAAACTGCGATCACCGACCGCCGAGGCAACACGACCCGTTTCGAATATGACGACATCGGCAACCTCACGTTGCTCGAAGAACCGGGACGTTTCACTCGCTTTGAGTACGACTCGTTCAACAACAACACCAAGATCACTGGCCCGTTTGAAACGCTGGCCGACGAATCGAGTGCTCGCGCGAGAGAATTCGTCTACGACGAAGACGGCAATCTGGCTGAGAGCGTTGACGCCCTGGGGAACAGTACGTTCCGGACCGTCGACGAATTTGGGAGAGTGACGTCATTGACCGACCGGCGTGGGAATACGAGCACGCTGGTGTACGACCAATTGGTCGCTTCGCCAACGACCATCATCAACCCAGACCTAACAACACAAACGTTCACGTACGATCAGGTCGGACGCCCGCTCACCCAAGCGAACGAGCTGGGGACGGTAGTGTCCGAAATCACATATGACGATGCCGGACGAGTCTTGACCACTGCTGGTGCCGATGGGCAGCTCACGACCAACACTTACGACGGAAACCTCCTGGCATCACAGTCCGTCAAAATCGATACAACCAAATCACAAATCACACAGTTCGAATACGATGGTAATGGACGAATCTTCCGTCAAACGGACGCCAACGGGGGTATCGTAGAGTTGACGTACGATCCGCAGGGTAATGTTTTGTCGCTGACCGACCCTGTTCAAAACACCACCAGCTACCAATACGACGTGCTGAATCGGCAAACCGTTGAAACCAATCCGCTGGGCAATGAATCCCGTTTTGTCTACGACGAAGTAGATAACTTGGTCGAGCGCCGAGATCGACTTGGGCGACGAATTGTATTCATCTACGACGCAATGAATCGACAGGTAGATGAGGTTTGGTACGCGATGGATGGATCACTGGTCGAAACCCAAACGTACAGCTACGATGTATTCGGTAACTTGCTGACCGCGAGCAGTAGCACCAGCACGTACAGCTTTGCGTACGATGCCTTGGATCGTCTCACCAGTTCCAGTAACGCGGGATCGCCTGAAACACCCGCCGTCATTTTGAGCTACGAATTCGACGCGGATGGCAATCGCACTCGTGTTTCAGACGACTCTGGTGTGACCATCGACAGCGAATACGGCAGTCGCAATCAGTTGCTTTCCAAAACGTGGTTTGGTGGTGAAGTCGAGGATGCTCGTGTGGAGTTTGACTACGACGACGCACTGCGACAGGTTGATATCCTGCGATACTCGGACACCACGGGCACGAACCTGATCGGTCGAAGTGAGACCGACTTCGATCTCACCGGACGTCGAACGCGTATCACGCATCTCAACTCCACGGACGAAGTGCTTGCGAACTACGAGTACGAATTCGATTTTGCCAATCGAATCACCGGCCAAGTGATCGATGACGACACTGTCGCGTACAGCTACGATCTGACAGGGCAGTTGTTTTCAGCGGATCATTCCGCCCCCGCAGTTCCCGACGAGCTCTATGCCTACGACCTGAACGGCAACCGTACCGAGTCGCACTTGCACGGCACTGGCTACATTACCGGCGGCAACAATCGATTGCTCTCTGATGGCACGTCCAACTACGAATACGATGACGAAGGAAACCAAGTCCGCCGAGTCAGTATTGCTACGGGGGAAATGACGGCGTATGAGTACGACCACCGCAATCGGCTGGTCAGAGCGACGATCCGAAATGCTTCAGGCGACGTTACCGGATCAAGTGAATTTGTGTTTGATGTGTTTGGCCGCCGCATCACGTCCGTCAACGACACGGATGGAGATGGCCCTGCCGGAGCGATTCGAGAAAACTACATCTACGACGGCGAGAATGTTTGGGCTGACTTTGGTGAAACAGGTCAGATCTTGACTCGTTATATGTTTGGAGATTCGATTGATTCGAATATTGGGAGATGGCGCGTAGGTGAAGAATCCGCGTGGTACTTAACGGATTATATCGGAACTACTCGCGTCACGCTTAACAAAGCCGGCGAGATAATCAATCAAACGAATTTTGATGCTTTTGGTCAAATTCTCGATGAAACAAACGAGTCGCTTGGGGATCGATATAAATTTACAGGACGGGAATTTGACCGGTTGACGGAAACGCAATATAGCCGAACAAGAACCTATGATGCAGAAACCGGGAGATTTACGTCACTTGACACTATTTCTTTCCAAGGGAACGATCCAAACTTGTACCGCTATGTTGGCAATGCACCAACAATAGCTTCAGATCCATTCGGAACACAAACGCTCATCGAAACGCAAGTATCTTTGCAATCAGTGGTGCGAGCCCTCCCTTCAATTGCGGCAGTAGGCTGTATTTTGGGAAGTGGTGTTCAAGTAGAGTTCATTGAGAACCCCGGAATTCCAAATGCTTTTGCCGCCGCTACGGTTGACACTGTGGGCAATGCAGCTGTGGTAACTGGCGGGATTTTCGCCATTCAAGGCACGGTTATTGCTGCAGGCTCTACGATAACTACAGTTGGTGCGGCAGGCGCAGTTGGGGGGCTTGTGTTCATTGGTGCATTTGTTGTCTGCCTGGGGTCCTAGGTGGGTTTACGTGCTAAACTCATAACAAAGCTGGAGTAGGGGATATACTGTAGGGTCTTGGAGTGAGAATGATTGCTATCTCGTATTTTGTGGTGAGTATTCTATGCTTCGTTGCAGCTACTTGGTGCTTTGTTCGTAGTTCAAAGGATGCTGTGAGGCAAAATGCGTCAGCAGGTAATGCTGAGCGTCTCGCAAAAACTGCTTTAGTACTTTCGTTTGTAGCTGTCTGCGCATTGGTTGGCGGTATATCGATGTATAGTAATCGCTTCGGTTTTTTAACGATCGTATCGGTAATACCTGCATTTATAATTGGACTTTTTCCGGTGCGGAATGAGTCGAATTAGCTCGATAATTCGTGGTCTTCGTGCTGTAAAGAAAGTCAGCCGAATGGGTGAATTTTGATCAGAATCAAAATCTGGTCGGATGTTGGCTGCGACAAGAGCCAGTTTGCGATAAGAGGCGATTGTCTGTTCGAGCCGCCGGTACCAAAGCGTCAATCCTCCGGTAGCCCACCAAAGGGCTTTGATCCGATCGCGCTTGCGATTGACGAACGGGAAAAGCGGACCATCGGCAACGCTGCGGAGGAGCGAAGCAGTGACGACCCCGGTCAGTCCATCGAAACCTCTACGAAAGTCGGCCGGGTTGGTGCGCAGGTTAGAAATAGAGCACAACGCCCGGTCCCATCTTTGTGTGCATACTCAAATGAACGAACCCGCTCTGACTATTGCCAGCATATCGCTAAGCCTAACGGGATATTCTCTGTTACTGTACATTTCTTACAGCCATCCGAGTTATCTTCCATACTTTCTTGGCTTTGCCTTCATCCTGGTTAACGCTGGTGTTAAGCACGTTATACGAGAGTTGGCTGATGGGAACAGGTAGTAGTTGATGGGCACGAGAGATGAAAGGACGTGCTG
>JBCCOI010000523.1:0-5459 GCA_039025515.1 Planctomycetota bacterium | reverse complement strand
CGTCATGTTGAGCTGGACGTACCGAGAGTCCTGATCCGTTTCTTTTCCTTCATCCATCGCGATCGATATCAGCGACGCCCATTGGCTACCCGAAGCGATCTCTTTTACGTCGAACTCACACAGCAAGTCTGTTCCTGACTTTGCCTCGATTTCAGTAACGATCGTGGATCGACCGGACGCCGCCTCGAAGGTGTTGCCCTCCTGTGCTTGAACAGTCGCCGTCGTGACGACCAGGCAGAAAAGACACTCCGCGAAATATCGACGCATTAGGGTTTCCTTTTCGTCATTCTGAATGAACGCTCACTCGAATAGCGAGCTCAACCTTGAATACACTCTTTGTACCGGTTTTGAGTTACAGCCTTGTGAGAGATGCTCGCGAACGGCAACGCGTTTCTCGGTTTCGATTCTAACCCGAGTCGATAGGTCCGATGTTGTACGACGGAGGTCCGCTTCATCCCTGATCGCGAGTCTTTCGAAAGCACCGAAGAACTCCTCTGGTGTCATCTTCGCATGTTTGTCGTAAATGGCTTCGTATCGGTCCGCGTGTCGACGAGCAACATAGGTGCGGTCGCGCTGAGTTTCATTGGTGTAGGTTCCGCCATACGGGTCAATCGTCGTCTCGGTCACCACATAATCGAATGGGACAGGATCTGCGATCCGGGGCGAACAGAAATCGGAGTAACCCTGCAAGTAGATAACGAAGAAGTTCTCTTTGTAGAACTCCGATGACTCTAATCTGAGCTCTTCTTTTTCCATTTGATCAATCACGCCAGCGAATGTTGTCGGCAAATACATCGCGGTATCGGGCGCGTCGCATCCGGCTCGCAACGTGAACTCCGGATTGCTGCAGGATCGACACTCCTCGGCCAGACGCGTGTAGAGCCTGTTGTCGTCAGTAAACGTCTGGAATCGATTGGTCAGACGGGAAAAGTCCCCGACGTAGCTCTGGTATTCAGATTCTGGGATTCGTTCGCCGACACCAAACTTGTAGGTCATGCAGATGCAGTAGTTGGTGGTCTGTTGACCGCTCGACGGTGCCGCGTTCGTGCAGCTGTTGTAGAAAGGTTCGAGGCGAGCAAAGTCAGCACGACTTCTCAGATTTGTCAGCTTGGCAGTACGGCGCTGCTCGTCGCTATTTTCCTGCATCTTCAGTACGACGGTCCGCATCGACACGAGTTTTTCCGGATCAAGCCTTCTCGATTCCAATGCGTCGGATTCGAAAGTCATGGATGTGATCAATCGATCTTGGTCATCCATCAGTCGGAGCATCAATCTTCGGTTCTTGGGTTGGTCATCGAACGACATCGGAAACAACAACCCTTGGGTGACACGCGGTTGGCATCCTTCGCCACTGCCTTGGGCAACGCTGAGATGCATCAGGTACCCGTCCTCCGAACGACGCGACTCAATTAGATCGCCGACGCATAGTGATGAGATCTTTGTTTCAAACTCAACTCGAAACCCCGCATCCGTGCGTCGCAGCAAACCACGACCTTTGACCTTCGCATAGATGTCGCTATGGGGATTCCAACGAAAGTTGGCATAGCGAGGTTCGCGAACCAGACCAGCAAATACATCCGATTCGAATGGGCCGGCAGCCGGGGCCGCAGGTTTAGCGGGTGCTGCGGGTTTCGTTGCTGCGCTGGGCGCTGGTGCGTCGAGCTTGGTCAGCAACGCGTCGCATTCGGCGACCAATGGTTTGATCACCTGATTCAAAATGGCATTTGGATCTCGACTCAAAGGGCGGATACCTGCAGTCAAGGCGTTGATCGATTCCTGAAGCGCCGACTGTTGCGCGCGAACATCAGGCAAGGTGCGTTGGATCACAGATTGCCAACGCTCCGCTTTCTTGATGATCTCGGATGCTTGGCCCGGACTCGTCATGGTTGCCGCGCCGTACTGCATATTCAGGACTTGCGCTTGATAGCAGTGAACGGCCTTTTCGCCGTCGCTTGCAAATGCATCCAGCTCGGCGGCTGATACTTGATTGCTCAACACGAATAGCGATACGGCGAGACAAGAAATACAGACCCTATTCACGAAGCGCTCCTTATCAACTCGCTCACCGCTCTGTGAGCCTGACTAATCGCGGTGTTCGTGTCCGCAGATGTACCAGCGTCAGAGTTTGCGATTGCGATCCGACCGAACCGCTGCCGTCCAATGACCCATGGCTTTTCAGCGTCACTCGCGTATTCGGGCTCCCAGAGTAAATCCGGGCTGTACGAGTAGCCATGGGCCCAACGATTCACGGTGATAGCGGTGATGTCTTTTTCCGCATCAAAGCCGGTTGTGCCGAGTGCCTGATCCAGTTGATCACGGACATGGAATTCATAGGTAGAGAACGGTGTTTCCAACAACTGCTGGCGACCGGCACGCCATTGCGCTGGGCCTTGTATGTCTTCGAAGTAAGGTACGTGACACATGTGCAATGACATGGGTTCATCCGGACTCGCACCGAACTCGTATCCACCCAGGCTGACGGGATAGTCGAGCTCGACTTGTTTGTAGAAGTCGTTGGTGTAGAAGACGAAGCGCAGGTCTTGTTCCGCGAAGGCTCGCCAGTTGGGTACCACCACCTTCGTGTACACGAGCGGTACTTTCACGTTGTAGGACAGTCCGGCCTTTTGCGCCTCGGGAAGCTCGGGGCAAAGATACGGGATCGCGCTGTTGTAGCAGGCCATGACGCAATGGCGTGCTCGAATCGCATGGGTGTCTTGTCCATGCACGTAAGTCACATTGACCGAGCGCTCGTTTGCGCTGTGCGCGACATTGACGACGGTGCTGTTCAGTCGGATGCGTACCGGTGAACCTGGCCGATCCAGCTGTGAGTAGTCCAGTTGAGCGAGGATGCTGTCTTCCATCGTCTTGCCTGGCAGCGCCGCGGGGATTAGTTGGCGCGCAAGCAAGCGTGCGATCGTCGCGTTGCCATCAGGGAAGTGAAAGATATAGGGCTCAGAACCGCGCCCTTCGTCGAGTTCAAGCGTGTGCGTCAATCCGGGCAGGCTGCCGCCATCGCCATACTCAAGAATATCGAGGGCGGGAATCTCGTCCATGCCTACACACCAGAAGCTCATACCCCAACGCTGATACATCTCAAGTACTTGCTCATCCACGCCGACGTAGTCGGCGAGATACTCGCGGTAGCTGATGCTGGCGAGACGTTCGATCTTCTCCTGTTTGGACAAGCCGGGTAGGTAATCGCGCTTGTCAGTGAATGCGCGCAGCAGGTCGGCCTTGGCTTTGTCGCTGAGCGGGGTTTCAGCCACGAAGTCTGCCCACGGACGACTGCCGTAGCCAGTCACCAGCTTGCGTTGACCGTATGTCTTCGCATCGAAGGCGATGCCGTAACCCAGACCGAGATCATCGTAGAGGTCCTGGTCGTAGTAATCGTAGAAACGGTCGACGTCGACACCGATATCTTTGAGCAACTGGCTGGAGACGGCTGTGTAGCTGGATGGTGAATCGATCGATTCTGTGCCGCCGTAAGCGATCTGGCGTCGACCATTCACGTCGAACTCGTTGCGCTTTGCGTGACCGCCAAAATCATCGTGGTTATCGAGTATGAGAATTCGCGCGTCGGGGTTCTCGCGACGATAGAAATAGGCTGCGGATAAGCCGCTGATCCCGCCGCCCACGACCACAAGATCGTAGTCTTCTTCGATATCTGGCGTTTCCCATTCTCCACCAGCAACTCGTGCGTGCATGGTTTGCCACGCGCCCTCGTGACTGCCACGCAGCCCAGTCTTGGTGGGCGGGTAGTAATCGGCAGGCAATTGGAAGCGTTTTTCATCGCGACCGAAGACTTCGGTCCATGGCGTGATCAGCGATGCGCCGATAGCAATGCGTGTGCCGTTCAGGAAATCGCGACGTGTGGTCTTGGTCATCCGGCAGCCCCCGTTGCCTTGTCAGTCAGTAACACCAGCCTCCAACACCGTAATCTGCTGCTCGTCACAGTCGATTTCGGTTAATACGCCGAACGGCAGCGTCATCGTGGGATCAGTGTGACCAAAATCCATGCTGGTCACAATCGCAAGGTCATCTCGACCAAACTCATCTCGAATGGCATGAAGCAAAGCGCTGTCGTATTCCTCGAACGTCGACGGATCGATCTGCCCACCGGGGCGACCAAACAGCACGCCGCTAATGAGATCGAGAACGCCGCATGCCGCAAGGTTCCGGAGCATGCGAGTGACTGTCGTTGGTGGTGGCGCTTCCTCGGATGTCTCGATGAACACGATGGCATCGCGCCACTCACCGATCGACGGCCATAGCGAGGTGCCGCGCAGCCAGTCAATCACCTCAAGACAACCACCGATCAGTCGTCCGCGCTTGGTACCTTCGCCCTGCAAGAATCGCCAACCCGTCGGAGGGTTCAGTCGCCGTCGTTGCGTGTTGTTTTCAGGCACACCCCAATCCAGCAGCTCGACCGTCCATCCGTCAGGGTTGGGTGCTAAGGCTCCGATAGGTTTGCTTTCAAATAGTGTTCGCTGAACCGAATCGATCAGGTATTGGTGCATACCACCGTTCTCTGCGAATCCCGCCATGATGGACGGGCCATAGAACGAGCGAACGCCGGCCTTGAGAAAAGCAAAGTGCGTGACGGTCGTATCGGAATAGCCGAGAAAGACCTTGGAGTTTTGAGCAATGAGGTCCAGATCCAAAAACGGAATTAGTCGAATGGAGTCGTCACCGCCGATCGTCGAGACGATGCCCGATATTGATGAGTCGTTGAGTGCAGCGTGCAAATCGCTGGCACGAGCGTCAGGGTTGTTCGCGATGAAATCTGGTGGCGCGCAGGTGTGAGGCATCTCGACGACATTCACGCCGAACGTCGATTCCAGTTGTCGCTTTCCAATCTCGTAGCGCTCGCGAATGGTGCCAGGGCCTCCCCATGAAAGAGAAACTGCTGCAATAGAATCGCCGCGTTTGAGCTTCTTCGGTTTCCGAAGGTTTCCCAGGGACGAACCTATCACTGTTCGAATCGATCCTTCGAAATCGCTTGCATCGGTCCACGCATGGGCTCGGGAATCGGCACTGACTTCTCAGTCGCCCGGTCGACCAAGACATGGGTAAACGTGCCGTAGGCGGACGCCAACGTTTCACCTTCTTTGAAGATGCCGATACCCCACTGCACAGAACTGTTTCCCAGACGGTTAACGCGAAGGCCGCCCTCCAGTTTTTCGGGGAATGTGATGCCCTGCTTGTAGTTGCACTCGGAATGCACGATGTAACCAGCATGCTCGCCATTGTGCGGGTCAAGTCCGCACTGTTCGATCATGAACGCATTCGCGACCGTGTCGAAATAGGAGTAGTAGTTGACGTTGTTGACGTGCCCGTAGATGTCGTTGTCCATCCAGCGGGTAGGAATTGGCAAATACCACCCATAGTGCTCCCGCAAGCGGGCGATCTCGGTGTCACTCATTTTGATCCTGTATAGGCGTTCTGATAGATGGCGCGTG
>JBCCOI010000522.1:0-5487 GCA_039025515.1 Planctomycetota bacterium | reverse complement strand
TGCTGCACACCAAAGCTCACACAGAAGCTCTATCAGATCGGCTATGGAGTCGATGAGAACGGATGCCACCTCGAGTCCTCCGCAAGGGTACGCCGGAACGCTCGACTCGCACTCTGCGGTTGCGGCGGCTTGGTTCCGGAACAGGTGGAAATGGTTCCGATTGAGGGTCCCCTTCCCGTTGGCACGCCGATTCCCGGTGAGCTTCCAGCTCCAGTCCCAATGTCAGTCGACGCGTCACCTCTTCAGGAATCGTCACTCTCGTCAAACGGAGCAAGTGAAGCGACCGTCGTGGGTGGCGGCTTAGCGATGACGGAACAGGTTTCGTCGGTTTCCGTGCCACTTGGGCTGCCCGCCGACGTCGATCTTCCCGAATCCGAATCACCCACGAAGTTCGTCATGCCCGCCGATGATGATCAAGACCCTTCCGAGCAAAGACAGAGCATTGCAGAGGCGGACCCAGCTGATTCAACGCGTCGCGAATAAGTCAAAGAACGGGCGAGCATCATGACGGGTTTCTCTTCGGACGTGATCACAACAGCCGAACACCAACCGCAAGACGCTCAACAACCGAGTTGGCACGGAACTTCGGGCAAGGGACGTCGCAAGCGGATTACTTGGTCAACCGGACTATCCGTTTGGCTGGGGTCGTTGGTTTCCGCAGGAACCATGTTCGGTGCCCTGATCTGGTTGTTCCTATTCTCACCCCGGCAAACACCCGTCTTTCACATCACTGCGACGGCCTACGGCAGGCCAATGCAGCCACTTGCATGGTCCGCCGAGGACGCGGCACGGCTGAAGCAGTTGGAAGGCGAGACGATCTCGCTTCACGGAACCGACGCTCCGATCAAGAACAAAGACCACTTCTTTAGCGTGCTCGAAGAGGCCGCGGAAGCAACCGCAGGGAACCAATCCAAAATTATCTGGATCGGAATGCACGGCGTCACGGATCCTGCGACGGGTGAAGCCTATTTGATTCCGCCGCAATCGAATCCGCTTAAATCTTCCACATGGATCAAGTTGTCCGAAGCATTGCGTCAACTCAACGAGGCGCAATCTGCCGGACGAACGCTTCTGATTCTTGATTGCAAACGCATGGACAGCAATTGGTCCATCGGCATGACCTCGAACTCGTTTGTTCGGCGAGTGAAAGAGACTGTCCAATCTGAAGGCATCAATAAGCTTTCGATATTGATGCCGTGTGATGAAGGTCAGGTCTCTCTGGCATCGGAACCTCTGCAAGCCACGGTGTTTGCCCACTTCACACACCTTGGTCTGGCCGGGGCGGCAGATCGCTTTGAAAGTGGGAACCAGGATGGTTGGGTTTCACTCAAGGAACTTTTGGCATTCACGCAGAAACAGACGCGGAACTGGGCAAACGCGAATCGAGGCTTATCGCAAGAACCGGTTCTCATCACCCAACGCGATCCCGCCTCCTACAAATTGATTCGGAGTCTTCGCCCGACGACAGTTGATTCGTTGGTCTTTGAGAATTCACAAGTCGGAGCCGCTGATAGTGGCATCAACGACGCGCAATTAGATCAACTCTGGCAGCAAGTTGATGCGTTGCGAAAAGCGGAGCTCTATCAAGCAGAACCGGTTGCCTTTGCCGACATCGAACAGAGCCTTCTTTGGCTAGAAGCCGCCAGCGTTGCGGGCGATGCGTATCGATCGCTCGCACTCGACAAGCACACTGAGCTCTCGGAACATCTCGCGGGAATCGAAGCAAGACGCACAGCCGAGTTGGCGAGTTCAAGCGTCAACAAGTGGACTTCCACCATCTCCGGGAAGCCATACCTTCCCAAAGCTCATCATGCACACTCCGTCGACATGGCGCGACTTTTGGGAACGGAATCCTTCGCGACGTTGCTCGATATCTCCGAGGAAATTGAGACCATCTCCACCAACGTCGATGCGGGCACTGTTCGCGACGCAATCAAGAGTTTGAGCCAAGCTGCGAGCGATGAGTTCGCGAGCACACGATTTCTTCGAATGATTGATCGGTACCAAACCAAAGAGACGTGGAGCCACGCGGCTGCGATCGGAAGGCTGATGCAATTACAGTCCGCACTGGCTGAGCAATCTGTGCCCTCGGCTAGTCGCGGAGGACTCCGGCAGGGCGTCTGGGATCGCGCGATGCTGAACCAGGTTGATAGTTCACGCCGGCTCGCCGAAGACCGATTGTTCGTCAACAAGTCATTTGATGAGCAGTTGGCGACTTTGGACAGATCCTTGGCGAAGATGACCGAAGCGAACGAGAACTTGGAGGCGGCATTTTCAATCAGTGATCGAATCAACGCCGAGTATCTCTACCTCATCCAATGGTTCAATGAATCGCACCTACCTCTGCCCGAAATCCAATTGATCGATGAATTGGCGAAACTGTCGGATCAACTGACGAATCCCGGACTCCTCAACGATGGAAACTCCTCTCGCAATTCGTTGGACGACCTGTTGGAAGCCACCGCGTCCGTTTTCAAAGACGCCGAAATCGCAGAACGTCGCTACGCGAAAGTCAAACGACAATTCCGTTCGGTGTCGGCAGGTCTCGCCCAATCAGGTCGTCGGTTGGAGCCATTACAGATCGGTGATTGTTATGCCGCGATGAAAGTGCCTTTCCTTTCCTGGGGCCAACGAAGCAAGATTCGCAAGTCGGTAAAAGAATCGGCACTCAGACTTCAGCAGTCCTATCTGACCGAAGATTCAGTCAGTGTGCCCGCGAATCCCCAAGCACAGCTGTCTTCCCATCGAGGTGGCACCCAGGCATCAACTGCGGATCCGCTAGAACGGCTGTCGGTTAACGCCGCAGACACCGAAGTGTACGCGATACTCAAGACCGATGTCGCTTTTATGGACGATCAACTTAGCGAAGCCCGACGCGGAAATTCGATCTTCTCGCGGCGAACGAACACTATGAATGTCGCCAACCATGCACGAAAGATCGCTCCGCTCATTTGCTCTTATGGCGGTGAGCGTGTTACTCAGACGCTAGCGCGGTGCGAACTACAGGCGATGTTGCTTTGGCATGCCGAAAGAGCCCTCAACGACTTTTGGGGAACCGCAGGTGAAGAGGCTTCGTTTTTTAGCTTTGTGTCAGAGAACTATATCGATGCCGCGACCGTTCTTGAAACGATCCTCAACGCCGATGGTCCGCCAATTTCCGAGATTTCACGGCTTGAGAATCGACTGACGGCGGCACGCGAGCTTGCGGCAAATTGGATTCGAACGGATGCCGGAACCGCAATTCAGTTCGGACCCAAACAACCCGCCGAAGCTTCTGTCCTGCTTTCAAACGGCTTGGATGCGAGTCTCCAGTCACCAGAAGGAATCGCCGGCGTCACACTTCGCAAGTCAGACAGTGAGGAAGACGCCGGTGAAGTCATGAAGCCGAAGCCCGTCGAACTTCCGATCTTGGGAACGGAAGTGAGCATTACGGTTCCTGTGGAACTGACCGGCAAGCGGTCACTCACCGCCCAAACAATTTTCCGCGGGCACGAATACAACGGAGAGCTCATCGTTGCTCCTCTCGGAGGTCTTCGAGTGGAGACGGAGTTTCCGCCCGCCGAAAAAACTCGAATCACGCTCAGTGGCAAATCGAATGAAGCTTCCTTCATCTTGGTGTTGGATTGTTCTGCCAGCATGGGTGAATCACTCGGAATGGATGCGAAGGGCCGCTCAAAAATGGAAGTGGCACAGGCGGCACTCCAAGATCTGCTACTCGACCTGGGACTTCGCTCCAATGCCCGCGTGGGACTTCGGTTTTTCGGCAGCCGTGTCGGTTGGAGCAAAAACAAACCGCCTCTACGGATTGCTCGGCCGGGCGCAAATCCGATTTCCGCAGACCTTTTCCCGAGCCGCGATGTCGAATCGATCTTCCCGTTAGGTGAGTTCTCGTTCTCCGACGCTCAGAGGCTCATCGGCAAGGTGGTAGAGGCAAAACCTTGGGGTCAGTCACCGCTCTACCTTTCGATTTTGAATTCGATCGAGGAATTCCAATCGGAGACGTCGCAGTCAGATTGTCATGTCATCGTGATTACCGATGGTGGCAACTACCAGTTTGTTCCCGATCCGGAAGCCGGTGACGAATCCGGAATTGATGACATCCATGCTTCCCTAAACAACAGTGACATCCCGATTAGCATCCTCGGGTTCGAAGTGGCTGAAACGTCCGAAGCAGCGACGCTCGCGGAGCTATCGAAGCTCTGCTCAGATACGGGCGGAGAGTTCATTTCACTTGCTCGTCCCATCGATCTCAGCGAGACACTCAATCGACTTACTAAGCCGAGAAGTTACCGGGTGACGCCGGCTGACGACGCATCGTTGGCGCGTGAAGCCTCTATGGGAGATTCTGTTTCCGTCTCCCTGGCATCAAACGCCAAGCGAACATACATCGTAGAAGCATCGAGCCGCAGCGAAGAGTTCGCGATTCGTGAGGATGTGACGCTGGAGGGCGGCGAGTTCTTGCAGTTTTACGTTGATGACCAAAACGAGAGAATTCACACCTATCCGTACACGATCAACCGTGTCGCCGAGAAACAGCTCGTCACTTCCACCGGCGAACCATCAAATCTCTTTGTACGTCTGCATCGACCGACGCGGAACCAACTGGGAACAGTGCGGTTCCCAGTGTCCTGGCAGCGAATTGATTCCGAGTCCTCGAAAGACCAGCGATGGCTTTCGACGCGACGTCCAGAAGGGATCTGGATAGAGATTCAACCAATCGCGATGGATCCTTCGGGAGTCAGTGTTCCAATCGGAGAGCGATACGTTTTCACAGACGCATCCTACATCCAGCAGCGAAATGTTCCGTTGGTCGAGCTGGCAGCACACGATTGGCCCGTCGACGGATCGAAAGCGGAGATCCGCGTTTGGACGAGTATGCCGAACGAAGCGGCAAGCGGGATGCAGTTGCGAGCTCCGTCGGACGCCCGCCAGGAAAGCGAGACTGCCGGCGGCTGGCAAAAGACTGTAATGCTCTCCGATCTGGAGAACTCTTCGCAGGTCCTTCCGACAGGAGCAATGCTTCGGATGCAAAGATTCGAGGGTAACGCAACGAATCCGAGCACAACGATACGGCTGATCGTCGATGGTCGGTCGAGTGATGTTGGTGACCTCCGTGACATTGGTCTGAACGTTGTTGGTGACAGACTAACTCGCATAACTCGTCAATTCGATTCCGCCATCAGAATGGCAGTACACACGTTCGCGTTCGATGATCGGATCGATCCGTCAACAAACATCATCGTCAAAAATCGTACGGCACAGACGTCTGATGCATTGCGGTTGCCCGATGAGCCGATGCAGATCGAAATTGATGAAGCATCAGACTTCATCCCCATCGGTACAACAATGCGGCCATGAGGTAGTTAGATGGCTCAGTCAAAAGCGTAGCCGAATTCGCCTTCTGCAACTTGTACATGGACTCGGTCCACCGGCTTTCCTTCCATCATGCGAGTGAGGAACTCACCGCTGATTCGTGGAAGCACCGTG
>JBCCOI010000521.1:0-5496 GCA_039025515.1 Planctomycetota bacterium | reverse complement strand
GCGTCGCCAAATTTTACCAATCGCAACCCTAAAAGTGTGAGTGCCTTCACGAAGCGCCGGCTTGGTGAGTGCGAGCGTGTTTTTCCAGGCGGGAAAAACGGGCTGCAGTTTCTGATGCAGGACTTCCGGTTTCTCATCGTCGTCGGTACCCCATTGGCAAGTTGCCACAAGCATGGCATCGCCAAACTCGGTCGGGGCAGCGGATCGACCATCGATGCGTTCAAATCGGCGAGCAAGCGTTGTGGCAAAGCAAAGTACTCGCTGGTCGTTTTGACCCCCGTCTCGAGTGCCTGGATCAGCGTCTGAGTGTTCGCCAGCAAGGGCCCGGGCGACCGCCCGTCGAACGTCACGTTTTGGAGTGTGCTGCGGTGCCGTGAGGTCAACTCGGCATCCAGCAAATTGTGGCTATCGTCCATTGGCTGTCGTTTCCGTCATGAATGAAGTGGGACCCGATCGGTTTACCTGCATGAATGGAAGCATCAGTCTTCTCCACGGCTCATTTCGCGGTGGAGCCACGTCCGGGCGAATTGCCAATCTCGTTTGACCGTTGCGGGAGACAGACCCAGGGCACTTGCCGTCTCTTCGACGCTCAAGCCGGCAAAATACCGCAGATTGACGATTTCGCCTTTTCTCGCGTCGATGCGCTCCAGTTCTTGAAGCGCTGCATCGAGCGCGAGCATCCGCTCGGGCTCGGGCTCTTCCAAAAAGGAAAAATCTTCGAGGTCAATTCGCTGCCGATCTCCCCCGTGTTTGACCGCCTTCTTCCGATTGGCTCGGTTGATCAATATCTGCCGCATCGACCGGGCGGCGGCGGCAAAGAAGTGACCACGGGAATCCCACTTCAAGTCGGGATTGCCTACAAGTCGTAGGTAGGCTTCATGAACCAAAGCCGTCGGTTGGAGCGTCTGCCCTGGTTTTTCTTGCGCCATCTGCTGACTGGCCAGTCGCTTCAGTTCATCGTAAACCAGTGGTAGCAGTTCCTCGGAAAGGCCGGAAGGACCCACCGATCCCGCATCGCCGAGCAACTCGGTGACTCGACTGCGGCTGGAATCGGATGTACCCACGGGCGGGAGAGTATTCCTGATCGGGTGACGACAGAACCGGTCCGACTAGATGATAGAACGGAAGTTCCGATCGGAAACTCGCGGAATCCGGAGAATTCGCGGATAAACACACAATGCGTGATCCCAAAGCGGGTTTTTTCTTGCATGGAAAGTCGATCGAGGCCAGGTGTCGTGAACATGCGTCCGCTCCCGTGATCCAACCCCCATGCGGAATCTGGCTGTCGACCCCGACGCACCGCTTCGCACTTGATCACCGGCGACCCGTACCTCTTGCCGAACAAAGGAGCCGAATCAATGAGCAAAAACGCAATGCGTGACGATTGGGCTCTGATTCAGCATTTGTTTGAGACGGCGCTTGAGCTTCCCACCGAGGAGGTTCACGATTTCCTGAGCGAAGCCTGTCTTGGCAAAGACGACGTTCGTATTGAGGTTGAACAGTTGCTCGATGCGTTCCAAGGCGGCAAAGACGAGCTGGAATCCAGCCCGCTTCAAGATCCATCTCGGTCGCCGCGACTGCCCAAGCTCGATGGCTACGAGATGCTGACCGAAATTCATTACGGTGGTCAGGGCACCGTCTATCGGGCGATCCAGCTAAGTACCAAGCGGGAGGTCGCGTTGAAATTGATGAACGCCGGTCAATTTGCCGGCGAAACGACCAAGCGACGCTTTGGACGCGAAGTCGAACTGGCGGGCAGCCTGCGTCACCCGGGTATCGTTCCGATCTTCGATAGTGGTCTCGCGAGGGATCAGTATTTCTACGCGATGGAATACGTTGACGGCGTTCATTTGGACCGTTACGTCCGCGAGGCGTCGCTGACCAAGCGGGAGATTTTGTGTTTGTTTGTGGAAATCTGCGATGCCGTCAACCACGCCCAGCAACGGGGTGTCGTGCATCGCGACTTAAAGCCATCAAACATTCTGGTCGATAGTCGTGGGAAACCGCGGGTGCTTGATTTTGGATTGGCCAAACTCATGAACGCGGACATCGACCAACGTGTGACGGCATCGATGACGGGCGAGGTTCTGGGGACGCTGGCTTACATGAGTCCCGAGCAGGCCTCGGGCTCCAACGACGCGATTGATACGCGAACGGACGTCTACACTCTGGGCGTGGTGATGTTCGAATTGTTGACTGGCGAACTTCCCTACGACTTGGATTTTTCGCTCGCGGAGAATCTATCGACGATCAAGCGATCCGAGCCGGACGAGCGGGTACTTCGTCGTCATCGTATCGATGGTGAAGTCTCGACGATTCTGCTGAAGGCATTGCAGAAGGAAAAAGAGCGTCGGTATGGATCGGCCGGTGCGATGGGTGATGACTTATCGCGTTATCTGCGCGGCGAAGCCATCGAGGCGAAGCGGGACAGTGCCTTGTATTTGATCCGCAAGGTGCTTCGCCGAAATGTGAAATCGGCGCTTGCTGCGGCGGCGTTTCTGTTGCTGATCGTCAGTACGTCGATCGTATCGCTGATTCTTTTTCTTGCCGCGGATGAGGCGCGATATCAAGCCGATCGGAACGCCAGTTTGTATCGCTCGCAACGTGATGAGGCATCGCGACTGCGTGACGAGGGCTTACATCAGCTTTACGTCGCGGAGATGAATCTTGCCGGGCAAAACTTTGAAAAGGCGGGTGGGATAAAACGTGTCAAACAACTTACGAAAAAATGGGCGGATTCGCAGCTGGAACACGAAGTCCGAGATTGGGAATGGTACTACCTACAATCGCAATGCGATCGTGAGTCGGAGATCCTAGAGCATCCTTGCCGCATTTGGTGTTTGGATTGGCACCCCAAGAGAGTGGAAATTGCATTCGGTGACGATAAAGGTCACGTTTGGACTTGGCGTCCAGGCGAAGAACCGCGGTGGATCGGAAAAGTCGGCAACCAAATTCGATCGGTTGCTTGGAATTGTGACGGCACTTGCATCGCTGCAGCTTGCCCCTCCAATGACGTGGTTGCCTGGCGAGACAGGGATCGCAAAGAGATCGCGCGGGTGAAAGACGAAAAGGGATCTCTCGCGATCGCGTGGCACCCAAGCGACCCGAATCGCTTCGCCTTTTCTAACACCAAGAAGGCACTTGGTATTTGGGACGCATCGATCAACCAGCGGGTCGCCAGGTGGGAAACCAATTCTCAAATACAAGCGATTCAATGGACAAACGATGGCGAAGAGATTGTCGCGGCGTGCCATAATCGTTCGATTCAAATCTGGAATATCAAAAAGCAGCGGGCCGTCGAGCGCTTCGAAGGATTCAACGCCCCCGTCTTTGGAGCATCTTTAAGACCAGGCAGACCCTTGATTGCTGCTTGCGACGTCCGGGGACGAATATCGCTCATTTCGCGGCAGACAAAAAAACGCGTGTGGTCACTCCAGACCGAGAGGATGATGACCAGCGTTCAATGGAGTCCGGCGGGCAATTCGTTTGCAAGCGTCGGTTCCGATCGAGTGTTAAGAGTCTTCAGCGATCAAGGGACTTTGCTGGCACGATTCAACGGGCACTTAAATGTCATCTGGGGTCTCGACTGGAGTCCCGACGGGGCCATGATCGCCACCGCGGGACTTGATAAAACCATTCGACTCTGGGATTTGGCTTCCGCGGATCGCGACCGAGTGGTACGAACGAATCCCGAGTCGCCGTCCAGTCCGATCGAATCCGTTTCCTGGCATCCAACGGGCGACACGATCGCCGCGTTCGGCGGGGCCAACTCGAAGTATTTTTTGCGTTCCTCTGATCTTGCGATCGTTCAGAAAATCAAACCGGGTCCCGGTGGGTCCGAAATCGCTAGGTGGAGCCCATCGGGAGATCGAATCGCTTCGGGAGGACTTCATAAGCAGGTGCGAGTTTTGGATGCTTCCACTGGCAAGGTGACCCGCCTTTTTGATCGGCACGCGATTGGATCCGGCAGCGATCGGGTTCACGACCTGAGCTGGAATTCGAATGGTGATCGCCTCGTATCCAGTTCCCATCGGGGTGATGTTTTTGTTTGGGATAGCCAAACGGGTGAAGTTTTTGCGGAGCATCATGAGCCCTGGTTCGCAAGCTCGGTGGATTGGCATCCAACCGAATCGCTGATTGCGATTGCCTGTTCGAGTGACCACACCATCAAGCTTTGGCATTTTGAAAGTGATGATCCCCCCGAAACGGTCATCCAGTTTGAAAGTCCAATAAGAAGTGTTCGTTGGAGTCCCAACGGCGTGGATTTTGCCGCTTGTGGTGACGACGGCGAGATTCAGATCTGGGATACGGTCATGCGACGAATGAAGCATCGGCTCAGCGATCACACCAGCAGCGTGGCTTGCCTGGCTTGGAATCCGTCGGGAACGCGAATTGCGTCGGGAGGCGACGACCTGACGATCCGTCTTTGGGACACCGAGCATGGCGTTCAAACACTGGCTTTCCGCGCACACGACCAGGCGGTGACCAGTATCGACTGGTCTCCCGATGGCAAGCAGCTTGTTTCAGCGGGGCTCGATTCAATGGTCAAGGTATGGGATGCAAGCAAAGGTTATGAAAGATCACGAACCACTGGCGGCGGATATCGTGCGCGTGCTCAAACACACCAAGCATCGCCTCGGGTGCAACCGGTTTCAAAATGACAACGCGAGTCGCCGCCG
The DNA here is from genome assembly GCA_039025515.1 of Planctomycetota bacterium. Lineage (GTDB taxonomy): Bacteria > Planctomycetota > Planctomycetia > Pirellulales > Pirellulaceae > Stieleria. The sequence continues at coordinate 817 of JBCCOI010000521.1, read as the reverse complement.
TGCAATCTGAATCGTTCTCGCCAGAAACCCGACGAAAGCACGATGATTTAGCGGACATATGCCATTGTCCGACGATTGGCTCGTTTTGATGAAATCGTTGAGCTGATCATCGAGGGTTTCTTGCATGGGAAAGCAACGAGGATTCTGCCGTGGATTCTCGGATTGACTCTTCCCTTGCGGCTTGTCCTCGATCCATGCTCGAAAAAAGAAAAAAAGCTCAAAAGCGCCGCCGCCGGCCCACGTTCCCTCGGTGTGGCGGGGATGCCCTCCCCACCCGGCGGCGTGCGCTTCTCGAGTCGCTTGAGGAACGTAGGTTACTGACCGTGACGCCGGTCGAGATTGACGGCGGTTATCAACTGCAGCTCAGCTACGAGCCCGGGGAGACGATTGGCAACGTCGAGGATGTTTACCTGCGTACCAGTCCCAGTGGGGAGATTCAGTACGCCACCGAAGATTCCTTTGGGCCCTACACCGACCTGGGAACCAACCTCACTGACGGAAGCGTCGACTCGCTGAAAATCGAGGTGGTCTATCGGTCCCAAGCGACCGGTGACTGGGCGCTCTTCCAGCAAGGTCTTCGCGATCGAACCTTTTCAAAACTCTTCGTCGGCAACCTCACTGCACCCGGCGTCGACCTGGATATTTCGGCACCCCACATCGAAGTGAGTCCCGGTTCGGTCGTGACGACGCGAGACCTGCAGACCGGGGCGGATCCGCTGACGGATGCCTCGGTCGGCGATTCGGGGGACTTGGTCCTGGACTCATCGATCATTGACATCAAAGGGAGTCTGCTGACTCAAGTCGGCGATGACGACAG
>JBCCOI010000520.1:0-5510 GCA_039025515.1 Planctomycetota bacterium | reverse complement strand
TCGCTAGCGGTGAGTTCTGGTACCAATCAAGGGGGTGCCTCCCAGGCTCGGGTCATCTTGCGAGTCATCGATCGTGTTTCGGGAACACGGGTCTATAACAAGGTGTTGAAGCTTGATAGCACAGGGAACACAAAAACCTTCACAGACCGTTTCGTTGTGGGGCTATCAGCCGGAACCTATCGGCTTCTCGTTCGGGCTATCGCCGATGATGCAACGGACGGCATTGAAGAGCTAATTGCCGACGGTAAAGCGAGCTACTTTATCGAAGCCGAAGTGACCGAGAACTAAGTGAACTGGCCTACATCAGTGAACACAAATGCCTAACAGTTACTGCGTGTGAAGGTCGCGATAAACAGCATTGCAACCACGATCTGCAGTATAGCTTCACGATTAATTCACCCGATCGATCGTGATTTTTCCGTCGCCAGCGTTAGAATTTTCCCCCGTTCGACCGGCTCGCTCGGTCGTGATCCTCCCCAACAAAGGAAGTTGAAATGGTCCTGACTCTACGATCCATTCTCGTTGTTTTCACCGCACTTGTGCTGATTGAAACAGCCCAAGCGCAGACGCTCAGCAAGCCGATTCGCAAAACATTGGTGGCCTACTTCGAGACGGCTGCTCAGCAGCAGTGGGATGAGTGGGAGACTCCGACGCCCGATGCACAGGACTCTGATGCAGAAGTCAATCGAAATTTTGGTCAGTGGCGTTCCGACCTTGAGTTCAACAACCCGGACAACTTCCCAAATCCCGCCAACATTTGGACCGCCGCCTCTCAAGACTCGCAGATTGACAGTAACAGCGGAGTCTTTTGGTTCTACGGATACGCCTTGGCATCCATCTATGTTCAAGGCGATGCCGGCTCAGATGCTGAAAGCCGCTTCCGATTTGATTTCCAACTAGACAGCCCCGGTCGGGTTGTCCTGCAGGGCAACATCGGCGTAACAAACTTCTTTGGTCGCGATCAGGCGCGTGACGTCTCTGGAGATGCAAAGGTCGTGGTACGAATCATTGACCGCAGCTCAAATACCAACGCTTTCAGAAAGGTCGTCTCGATGAGCTCGGTCAGTAGTGCTCGATTCATTGATGAATACGAGTTTGATGATCAGGCCGTCGAACTTGCGGCCGGCAGCTATCGCATGGTGATCAACGCAACTGCTGACGACGTTGCGATCTACGATCAAGTAAATTTTTCCCTGGCGAATGCGTTCGTAGAGCTGGAAGGTTGGGTGGAAGAAGACTGATGGCTTGCCGAATTGGCCGGTGCGACTGAGTGCTGCGGGGAAGGAGTCCGATGGCACGAGCAAGCGGCATGAACCGTAGAGACTCATGAGACGATTCCCTCTGTGAATCGTCTATGGAGTCGACTCAAGATCGACCATTTCTTTTCTCACGGTATCAATCAAGTTCTCATCGATGCCATTCGATTCTAAATCTTCGATGAGTCTTGCTAATTCATCGCGCGCCGTCTCGGTGTTACCAAGTCGGTGATGACATCTCGCGCTGTAGCGTCGACTCTTGATCACGGTCGGGTGGTGGCGTCCCAAGAACTTGTTCATTCGTTCGACGCACGTATCGAAGGTATTCAAGGCAGCTCGGTAGTCGTCTGTTCTCAGTTGAAGCACTCCCATGTTGTAAGATGTCATGACCGTTTGTGGATGAGAATCGCCAAGCTTCTTGCGTAGCTGATCGACAACGTCCTTGATCACGGAAAGTGCTTCGGCCAGTTTACCGGTACTCATGTAGATTCCCGCCAGACCGTTTTGCGAGTTCAGAGTATCATGATGATCCGGCCCGAGGACTCTTCGTCTACTCTCATAAACCTGCTTAATCAGTGATTCGGCTTCTACAATCCGGCCGAATTGCCCATAAAAATTCCCCAGATTGTTACGAGCCATTAGCGTCCTCGGATCATCAGCTCCATGCAGCGTTTCCTGTTGTGCGACACACTGACTCATCAAGTCGACGGCCTCGTCGTCCTTCCCGGTCATCTTCAGTGCCAAGGCCAGGTTATTGAGTGTCTTCGCGGTCGCTTCGGTCGGCCCGCGAACGTGATCCGTTTCCCAACTTCGGATGGGTTGAAGTAGACCAATTGCTTCTTCCGCTCGATTTTGATTGCGCATCGCGTCGGCAAGGAGGTTTGCGACACTGCGAGTCTGAGAATCAAACTCGCCGAAAACCGTTTGACTGGATTTCCATGTTGGCTCAAGCACACTCAATGCGTCAGCAAAACGGCCCGCAAGTATCAGACTGGATCCGAGATGGGCGCGCGTGATGAGCCGGCGAGCCGAATCAGGCGGGGCGTGCTCCGCCTGTAGTCGATCACTCATCTGAAGCGCCTCGACCGATTCCTTGACGAGTCCGAGAGATCCGAGAGAAACGCCGACCGCCTGCAACAAAGCAACGCGATTCTCCCATGGCATCTTATTGTCCCGGCTGAGTTCTTGGAACGCATCCTGTAGTTGGCTGGAAAGCGTAACCTTCCGTCCGTCGCGAGCGGGGTCGGGACTGCGGAATAGCCGCATCAAGAAGTCCACCGTCACTGCGTTGGCTCGCAGATTTGATTCGGCCTCGAGTTTTGCTTCACGCTCTGACTCATAGGACGCTTCGAGTGCTATGTTCTGGCCGGTCAGCAGAAGGTTGGTACGGACCGTTGACCGGTAGTGGGCGAACAGAGAAGCGAACCACAACAGCAAGGAAACGGCGAGTGCGGATCCGAGCGATGCGACGGCTGGATTCCGTTTGCACCACCGGACAAGACGTTGCATGTGTGAAAGCTTGTCGCCCACGATTGGCAAGCCGACCCGGAAACGTCGCAAATCCTCTGCAAATGCCGCCGCGCAGACGTATCGGTCTTCCGGTAGTTGTTGGGTCGCTTTCTCGATGATCGTCTCAAGATCCCTGGATATGTTTGGGACTAAATCGCTAATCGGCGTTCTGTTGCCACCAGCAATCTGCTTCATCGTTTCGGCACGATCGCCAGCCGCAAATGGAGATCGCTTTGCGACGAGCTCATACATCAGCATGCCCAGCGAATAAACTTCGCTGCGTTGGTCACAGCGTCCGTCAAACCGTTCGGGAGCCATGTAACGCAGCGTTCCGATCAGATCTCCGCTACGTGTAAAGTCTTGGTCATCGAGTTTTGCGAGCCCAAAGTCGGTGACCCAAGCGTCGCCCTGCTGATCCACGATCACATTGGACGGTTTGATATCACGATGAAGCACGCCGTGTTCATGCGCGTGGGATATCGCATCCGCGATCTGACTCCCAAGTTTCGCTTGATCGACAAAGGAGTCACGGCCGGAGGGAGAATCACTTTGCCCTTCTGCACGGAAGATGTCGCCGACTTGTGTCGAACCATGTTCGTCGGTGTCGTCCTGATGCGAAGACGACGGCGCATCGTCACGAATCAGCTTCTCCAGGCTGATACCATCGATGAACTGCAGGGCAATGTACGGCATACCATGAAAATCACCAGTCTCGAAAACAGGAACGATGTGCGTATGGTGCAAACTTGCCGCAGCTCGGGCTTCAATCGCAAACCGTTGACGATGACTTTTATCGGATAGTTGGGGACTCATCACCTTCAACGCAACACGTCGCTGGAGCGGTTGGTGGATCGCCTCATAGACAACTCCCATCCCGCCGAATCCGATTTCACTGACGATTCTGTACTCTCCAAACTCGCGACCCGGTCGCAATTGCAAACGATTGTTTGCATGACCTACCGGAGAAGCGTTAGGCTCCGCTTGAATCGCAACGATGGACGGTAAGACATCCCGCAGTGATTCCGCCAAGCCGGGATACTGTCGAACATATTCATCGATCGAAGGCACGTCACCGCGGTTCAGTTCCTCCGTAAAGCGGTCGATCACAAACTCTATTGACTCGTCCGGAGCTGATTGAGGCATGGCGGGTTGAATTGTTTGCGTGGTCTGCGTGCGTACTCGTGATGGGCAAAACTGAACTTGCTATATCGCCTTATCGCCCGTCATCCATTCGCGAAGCCGCAGCAATGCGCGGGTGTAGCGTTTTCGGCAGGCATCTTGTTCGATCTTGAGAACGAGACTGGCTTCTGCGTTGGTCAGACCCTCGTAGGTTCGCAACAGGATGACTTCACGATCCAATTCGGATAGTTGCTCAACCGCATCCATTACCCGTTCAGACTCTTCGCGGTTGGCAGCTTTGCCGCTGGGCGATGTGAGACTATCAATCAATTGTCTGGCCAATAGCATTGACGACTGGTCGGGAGCCCGCCGCTCTCGATCCACAGAGCGAGACTTTACCTGCACATGTTTTCGATACTGCAACATCACACACTGGCACGCCGTCGCACGAAGCCACAGTTTGAATGACATCGGCCTGCGATCCAGGAAGTCGTGAATGCGGCGAGTCATATGTAAGTGCGTTTCTTGGATCAGATCCAACATGTCTACCCGACTATTGAGGCGTGTGTCGATTCGGGCTGATAGCAATCGATGCAAATAGCCATCGTGCATTCGAAGTAACTCGGGCCATGCCGATTCGTCACCCGAAGCCAGCCGTTCGAGCAGCGAAGAGACAGGGGGTGGGTCGGAGTCGCTGTCACTGATCGGCATGGTTCGTTCTGTCTACCTGCGCGCGAAGACTCTGATCGGACTGAAAAAAGGACCTCCGAGAGCAGGAAATTATTGTCCGGGTACTGTGCTCGCGCGCAGGTGAAGCCGGCAGAAGTCGAGAGATTCTTCACACAATTCAGAGCTTTGATATGGCAGGTCTGTCAGACTTTTGGCAGCGATCTCAGAGATTTCGGTCCCGCGTTTCCCGGCGTCAACGGCGGAGAGCCTTCCAACGACTCGAAGACCGACGCGTTCTGGCGAGCATCCTCTGGGATGGCGACGCGGGGACGCCGGACTGGTTCACGGCGGCCAACTGGTCTGGAAATCAGGTGCCTACCCGGGGCGACGACGTCATCATTTCGGGCAAGTCGGTTGTCCAAATCGGGCGTGACGTCAGCGTCGACTCGTTGCGAATCGAACAGGACGCCGCCGTTCTGCTGGGCGTCGATGGAACCGAATCGGATCTTATTTCCACCCTCGACGGTCAACTGATCGTCGAAGGAAGCTTCACCGGTCGTCGGTCGGTGCAACTGGCTGGCAACGTGTTGGTCACGGAAACGGGATCACTGCACGCGGCCGCCTATTCTTCAGATACGAAGAACTATCTCTTTCCAGGTAACTCGCACATCCGAGTCGACGGTGACCTTGTCAATCAGGGTACCGTCCAGCTTGTCTCGGGCGATATCGATTTCAGGCACCCGTGCTGTGGTGGAGCGAGAGCCGAAATCGAAATCGCGGATGGATCGACCCTCGTCAACCAAGGGACGGTTGACATTGACTTTCCGACACACGGTCTACGGCTCAATGACATCGCGTACACGATCGACGGCGACGTGGTCAATGAAGGCGTCGTCGAATTGGGATTCCACCTCGACTCGAGCGATCACACATTCATCAATCGAGGCGCAGTGCGGA
>JBCCOI010000519.1:0-5513 GCA_039025515.1 Planctomycetota bacterium | reverse complement strand
TCCTCGGAGCGGATATCCCGGCGGACATTGGCTTTCTCTGACCGCGATTGCCGACAATGCGACGGATGCGGAAGCGATCAGCACGGCTTGCTTTCTCAGCTCGCAGGAAGATTTGGAGGCGGAGCTGTTTGATGACGAAGGGAAGGTGAAACCCGAAGCCCCCTGCGTGATTGCGATGACCGAAGGCGATCGTCAAGACGCTGTCCACTTCGTGACCTTCGGCAACATCCACTGGATTGATCCGCCCGAGCAAGATCCCCCTTCGTAGGCGATTCTATACAGTTTAGGTACAGCAAATATTTAAGTACCGCGGTTGGTTGTGGACGACGAAATGAGTTCGGAGGTGCGGGGACTCATTGCCTCCTATTGATTGTCCACACGTGATAGCCCGGCGGGCGACGGGTAATGAACAGCTCGTTGCCTTGTCCGCTCGTTGCCTTGTCCACTGCGCTAGTAATTGATTGTCCGTTCGTTAGCTGGTCCCGGTGACGTCCAGTTTGAAACTGTGGCCGGCCTCTGCGAGGCCGCACGAAACAGGTCGTTCTCGTAGGCTGTCATCAAGGAGCCTCAAGGCGACGACGATGCAGCAGGCCCGGGCTCAAAGAACCCGGCGACAGAATTGGAACCCGGCGACAGAAGCAAATTCGCTCTACAGCAAATACCGATTCAAAAAACCTTGCCGGTCTTCTTCGCCGGCAAGTTGCACCAGAGCGTAGAGTCGTTGCTGATCCTTTCGCTTCTTTTCGCCCAGTCGATCGGCGTCGCGGAGAGATTTCGGCAAATCGGTCAACAGATCGAAACAGCCCGGTGGCTGTGGCGACGCGATCACGCCGTATCGCTCCATCATTGCAATGGCGGTGGAGAGCCGTTGGTCATGCTTGCTCCGCTTCTGAAGCTGTTCGTTCACCCACTGCAAACCAAAGGCGCGGCATTGCTCCCCGTGGTGCTTCATCAGGTCAAACAACCGATCGTAGTAATCCGCATCGGGGTTTGACCATTCGATGAATTGCATCTGCGTCATCAAGTCTTCTTGGCTGTACAACCATACGCAGCGACTGGGCTGACCGTCGCGCCCCGCACGTCCGATCTCTTGGTAGTAAGACTCGATGGAACCCGGCGTCTCCGCATGGACGACCAGTCGAATGTCTTCCTTGTCGACGCCCATTCCGAATGCGTTTGTCGCGAGCACCAGTTGTGCTCCGCCGCTCATGAATTCCGTCTGCACGTTCTTACGGACTCGGCGTGGGAGATCACCGTGGTAGCAGACATGATCGATTCGTTTCGAAAGTAGCTGGTCGCTAAAACGCTGAAGCGTCTTGATCAGCGAGAAATACACGATCATGCTCCCGTCTGCCGGTGTGGCAAGTAGATCGAGGAGAGACGAAAATTTCTCTTCTTCGTCGATCACCGAATGGACGTCGAGCAGCAGGTTGGGGCGGTCGATTCCGTGATGGAATAGACGGATCTCGTCGTCGGGTATTTCGAGTTGCCGATAGATGTCAGCTCGACATTCCGATGTGGCGGTTGCGGTGAGCGCGATCGTTGTCGGATTGCCGAGGCGTTCCCGGATCTCACCCACTCGCGTGTAATCGGGGCGAAAGTCGTGGCCCCACTGACTGACACAGTGAGCTTCATCGACGGCGAGCAGGCTGACGCGACGCTGCAGGATCGCTTCACAGAAGTCCGGCTTTCGAAAGCGTTCCGGAGTGACATAGACGAGCCGGTACTCGCCGCGGGCGATCGCATCGTATCGCTCGTTGCGAGTCTCGCGATCGAGAGACGAATTGATGAACGTCGCGTCGATTCCACGCTTTTGCAAGGCATCGACTTGGTCCTGCATTAACGCGATGAGCGGTGAAAGCACGAGAACGAGGCATCCATCGCCTTGTCGAAGCTGAAGCGCGGGGATTTGATAACAAAGCGACTTGCCCATCCCCGTTGGCATAACCACCATTGCATGTCGACCGCACGAAAGGTGCTCAATGATCTCCAGTTGTCCGTCACGAAATGACGGGTAGCCAAAGTATTGCCGAAGTGTCGAAAGTGCGGATTCCGTCATCCTTAGTTCCCCACAAATCGGTCCGCAAGCGAACGCGCGCGCGCCAGATCGTCCGTTCCGCTGACCAAAAGTCGGCCGTCACGAAAAAGCGTGACCGAGAGCGGTTCTTCCAGATGCAGTCGTACAAAAAATCGACTCTTCTTGACACGTCCCAGGCCCTTCCAACGATCGACGAACGATTGAAGGTCAATTTCTTGAACTTCGCGGGGAGTGATCTGTACCGTATCGCGGCCGCAGAGTACGCCATCGCCACCGGAGTCAAAATCTCCGTTGAGGAAATCGAACCGTCGCTGCACACAGGCAACGCAGTCGGTTGCGATGGATTCAGAAAGTGAGATCTGACGAAATCGGTTTTCCCAAAAGTCGAATGCGAGGACATCTTGGCAAATCGCATCGCGATTTCCCGAAAGCCATTTGATCGCCTCATTGACTTGTAGGCTGGCGATGATGTGAGTGGCAGGTGCAATCACACCTGCCGTGTCACACGTTTGAACGGCACCCGCGGGAGGCAGCTCGGGTACAAGGCACCGAAAACAAGGACGCTCGCTGCCGTCAAAGAGTCGTACTTGTCCGGCGGCACCGACGCAGCCGCCGTGTACCCAAGGTAACCGTTGTTCGAGGGCCCAGTCATTCAGCAAGAATCGAATCGGGAAGTTATCCGTCGCATCGATCACCAAGTCGACGCCCTTTAACAAGCTGCGGATATTGCCCGAGTTAACGTCGACAACATCAGCGCGGACATCGACTTCGTCGTTGATTTCGAGCAGACGCTCGCAGGCGGCTTCGGCCTTACTACGCGATTCTGCGGCATCCTTGGAGTCAAACAAAGACTGTCTTTGCAGGTTTGACCACTCCACGATGTCTCGGTCGATCACTCGCAGCGCTCCCACGCCGGACCGACAGAGTAACTCGGCAGCAACGCTTCCCAGCGCACCGCAACCGAGTACCGCGACGCTTGCTTCTCGCAGGCAATTCTGGCCCGTCTCACCGATCGGACCGAATTGACGTTGGCGTGCGTAGCGGTCAGAAACCATTCGGATAATTCAAAGGAATGAAGTGGTGGACGACACGAAGCTTGCTTGTCTAAGCAGATTGTTGTCGACGCAGAATCGTCCACCACGCAAAAAACCAGCCGCGATTACTCTTCCGAGTCGCCCTTCACTGCATCGGCTACATCGTCGATTCCATCCTTGGTCGCATCGGCACCCTTCTCGACGGCTCCTTCGACGGCGCCCTTGGCCGCATCGGGAACCATATCGCCGGCGGCGTCTTTGGCCGCGTCTGCGCCCGAGTCGACGGCATCCTTCGCCTGATCGGCGACAGTGTCAGCGGATTCTTTCGCTTGGTCGCAGCCTGCGGTTGCAAAGACCAACAATCCCGCGAGTGCAAGTGAACTGATTGAACGAAGCATCATCATTTTCCATTGGGTTAGAGAGGTAGACGTGTCGAGCCATTCGCACCGTTGTTTGTGGTCTTGGCCTCTTTGGTAGGCTTGGTTCGCAAAAACCGACGGGAAAAACTTCCCCCCTCAAAAGTGATTCGACACCACCATTAACCTGTCGTAGTGACGCCAAGACCGCAAGGACCCTAGTTCTTGCGGATCACGACAATTCATTTCATTGCTGACTCAGATATTTGAGCCGCCGTTCCAGTTGGCCCTTTTTTTCTACCGGGATGATCAGCTGAAACTGTTTTGGGCGGATCTGGTAATCATGGAAGTCACGCAGGTACACCATCGTTTGGAGGATTCGCAGGGCTTCGGGTTCCGCGGTCGCACGATTGATCGAGCGAAGCAAATACTGGGCAGTCGGAACATCGGAGTGAACCGCCAAGTATTCGACCGCACGCGTGACGACTAGCGGTTCGACATCCAGTCGCGACTTCTCGATCAACGGAATCAACGGCTTTGCAGCTTCGCCAAGGGAACTGCAAGCAACCAACGCCCAGTAACGAACCCAGGGGTCTTCTTCCTTATCGCGGTCCAAAGCGATTTCCAGCTGGGGAATTGCTTGCGCGGGAGGTTGCAGTGCAAGATTGACGGTATCGATGTACTTCGAAATTCTGCCGCTGTTGGCCTGTCCGAATCCGACCGGGTCACTGAGCGCCTCCGCATCGGTCATGACGGATTCCGTCACGAAGCTAAGGTCTGCCATCGACTTCAATCGGTCGTCGAGTTGCTCGCGCATCTGTCGAAGCCGACTCTTTTGGTCCGGATCGGCAGCCAGATTGTTGACTTCATGAGGGTCTGCTTTGAGATCGTAGAGGGCCTCGGGTGCTTTGGGTTCGAAGAACTGTTTCGCTGCCCCCGTCAGCTCTCCGGCTTCATGAAGCTTTCGCCATTCCTGGTAAGCGAGTGAGATGTAGCGATAGTTGTTTTGCAAACCGTCGGGGTAGAACGACTCAAAGTTGCGGATGTACTTCCACTTTCCGATGCGCAGCGTGCGCACCAGTTCGTACTTTTCGTCAAAGCGGTCCGCATATCCGAACGCTTCCTGTCGACGATCCACACGATCGGGATCCGCGTCGTAACCCAAGATAGGTTTGCCATCGATGCCTTCCGGTTGGTCCAGTCCGGCCAGGCTGAGCACGGTCGATCCGAAATCGACAAACTCGACGAAACCTTTTGTCCGTGTCCCGCGTTCCCGTCCGGCTAAGTGCTGAAACCGTTCCGGGATTCGCACCACCAGCGGAATGTGCAGACCAGACTCGTAGGCGTATCCTTTTGATCTTGGTAGGACGCCGCCGTGATCACCGAAGTAGAAGATGTACGTGTTCTCGAGCTGACCATCTTCTCGAAGCTCTTCGACAAGTTTGCCCACTTTCTGGTCGATGATTGCCATGCGGTCGTGGTAGCGGGCCCTCGTGTATCGAAACGTGGGTGTGTCAGGGAAGTACGGCTGAAGTTCCACGGAACTCGGATCCGTATCGGTGGGTTCCTCCATCGCCTTCGGTTTGAAGTGGAGACTGCTTTCGTGTGAGTCCGTGAAGGTTCGAACATGAAAGAATGGCATCTTTGGGTCTGGGCGATTGCGCCAATGAGCGTCTCGGCCAGATTCGCTCCAGACGTCAGAGCCTTTGATAGCGTTGTAGTCTTCTTTTGCGTTATTGCTGGTGTGGTAACCCGCCTCACGAAGATAGGCAGGAAACATCTTCAGTCCTTGGGGCATCGGTACGGCGACGTGCTTTCGGTGAAACTGAGTCCCGATTCGAGGCGCGTAGCAGCCGGTGATCAGCGTCGTTCTTGCGACCGAGCAGACGGGCGCGTTTGAAAAAGCGCGATCGAACGTCACCCCGTCCTTCGCGAGGGCTTCGATATTTGGAGCTGGTGCCCCGGCAGGGTCGAAATGCTTGAGGTAATCAGCAGAGTTGTCCTCGGACATGATCCAAAGAACATTCGGTCGATCTGTTTCGGATCCGTCTTGCGCCGCCACAAGGCCATGACCGAGCAGCATGG
>JBCCOI010000518.1:0-5517 GCA_039025515.1 Planctomycetota bacterium | reverse complement strand
GCGGCATAGAAGTGTTTCGCAATTCTTGACGCCAAAAACTTCGACCGCTGTTGGCCGGACAGCAGTTGGGCCCAGCACAAATGGGCCTCGCGAATATCGTCCTCCGAGAAGCTTGCGATCAGTCCGTCCGTCATGGCGTCGCCGACAATGCGAATACACTCTTGCCCTGTCGCGTCATCCTGGACGAGGCGCCGCCTTGAGAGTTCGAAGACGGCGCCATCGGTTCGCTCTCCAAAGCCCGAGAGCACAGCAAGATCTGCGAGGGCGACGGGAGTTCCTGCGGCAACGATCAATACCAGCACCGCGCGCTCGTCATCACTCAGCCGGTCGAGACGCGCTTGCCAGAGTCTTTCTGACCGACCCAAGTTTGAGATCGATGCGTCTGTCGAATCGTCCACCCGATGAAGTAGACCTTCCGGTCGCATTTCCTCCGCTAGTTCTCTCAGGCGGAACGGGTTTCCTTCGGCCAAGTCGAGCAATTCCAGCAATCCCGCAGCGTTGATGTTGGCGCCCCAACGCTCAGCCGTCGCCTTCAGAAATGCCAGAGCCGCGCTCTCATTGAGAGGTCCGATCGTTAACGTTTCGGTTCCCGTTTGGGCCGATTCGGATGCCTCTTCCCGCGACGCCGTGATAACACCGACGGAATTCATTCCCGCACGTTGCAGGTCATTCAACAGCTTCATGCCGTCAGTATCAGCCCATTGTGCGTCGTCAACGATCAAGAAGAGTGGCCCCGCCTCCAGTAACGCTTGGCATAGACCTCCCCAGGCCGAGACGAGATCTAAACGCTCAGGCAGGGGGCAGTCAAACGAAACGACCCTGTCTTGGTCTTCGTCGACTTGAATCTCTCGCAACACATGAGCGAGTTGCGGAAATGCCTTTACTAGAACGGAAACATTGACGGGATGAAGTGCGAGGGGCTTCAGGTCCTTTCGTGTATAGCGCTGAGCAACTTGGTCGGCAATCTGATCCATCACCTGCAAGCGGTCGATTTCGCGGGAACGACAGTTTGCGCGAAAGACGTTCCCCCATCGCAACTGGCGAAGCCCCCGTTCCACATCGTCAAGTAAACTTGATTTTCCGGCACCTGCATCGCCCACAAGGTGCAACCGTCCGGAGCCGTCCTTTAGAATGGCATCGATCCAAGATTGGCAAGCTTGCATTTCATCTTGGCGACCAAAAAGATGGTGGGCGGCCTTTAATCGAACGGGCCGGTCATCCAGATTTGTCATCGCAGCGACTTCCATCGATGAACGTCGCTCTGAACGATCCTGGGTCAGCATCTCTGCGATTACCATCCGAAGCAGCGGCGGAATCGTCTCGTCCATGTCGGCGATAAGATTTGCGATCGTTCGCTCGTCTTCCTCGCGATCCCATTCTGTGAAAAGACCATAGCGGAATGATTGCTCTTTTCCCACGATCTTTTTCAAACAGTCCAGCATCACCAGGCCCAAGCTGAACACGTCACCGGCGGGTGTATAGCTTTGTTCCCACAGTGCCTCGGGCGAAAAATATTTCGGCGTCCCAGCAATGTACGAACGGATTCCGCGCGGGTCTGTCTCCGTATCGCAGTGGGCAACAAGTCCGTAGTCGACGATCACACCACGGCCATCAGAGCGAACCATCAGATTGGATGGCTTTAAGTCGCGATGCACCAGCTCGTTGAAATGCATCACGGCCAGTCCGGTCGCGAAGTCATGAAGGAGAACATGAAACCGGTGCATTGCCTCGCGTTTCGGAAGCTTCGAAATCCGCTCGATGGCCTTTTTGAGTGTGTACCCTTCGATTTCCTCCATCAACAAAACGCAGTAGCGCTCGACTTGTGTGATCCCCTTCGCCCACAACAGTCGAGGGTGGCGAAGTTTGCTCATTCGCCTAAAGCCGAGCTTGTTGCGGCAGAGGTCCTGCGGCGAGTTTCGGCACAGAACCTTGATGGCCAACCGACGATTCGCCACTGAATCGTGCGCGGCATAAACGAAGCCGGACGATCCTCGCCCCAGTAGATCCAGTATTTGATACTCGCCGAATTTCTGGCCCACCACTAAGGGCGGCTCCAGTTCACGCGCGTCGCCGAGCTCGGTATCACCCTCCCGCCGCTGACGAACGATTGTCTCATCATTGCGATCCCGGTCGGAATCCAAAGGCGAAGAACCAGTCATCGTGCTTCTCGACCAACACTAATCTTGATGTGCCGTTGCGGTCGCATGGAGTGATCGTCAATCGATCGCGGAAGACGCGATCGAAATCAATAAATGACGTACTCGAGACCCCAACCTCCGGCGGACCTCCGCCAGATTTCGAGCAACAGTATAGAGGTGGATTCCACTAGGTGAAAGAAAAATCCGGTTGCGTGAAGCTTTGCAGCAAAGTTGTCCCGCCGGGTACCCGGAAGCTGGGGGCTTTTTCTCCAGACGGGCGATTTAGGAACGGGCAACGAAGCTTGCCGTTGGAAACGTGCGGTACCGGGCCAGCCCGGATAGTGCATTAGTCCTGGAGCGCTTCCCTGACTTTTGCAAAATCGGGCATTGCGTCTGCTTGGAGCGTTGGCAACAAACTCGCGAGCTCCTGACTGGCTTCTGAAATTTCTTCTTCGACGCGACAGCCAAAAGATGCAGTGGACCAACTATAGGAACTGCTCGGAACCTCCTGCCCTTGCAGTCCAAGTACCTCCTTGGCGTCCACCAGAACTTGGGGGTAGCAACCAAAAAGCTTCTCGACGTACCACATCGCAAACGCACAACCTTGTTGCATGGCCTCATGCTTTCCGACCGCGTTGACCGGCACCAACGCAGAAGACTCATATTCGAAGTCCCGGTCAGTTAAAGACGAAAGCCAATCTTCCGGATGAAGGTAGCCGAATCGGAAGAAGTAGATGTTTTCACTGCTCATTCGGGCATACTCGGACGTGTCGTCGTGCCTGTGCTTGGCAAACCGTTATCTCTCGTTCGTATCTCAAAAAGATCACCCCATGTCTTTGGCGGATCCATCTTTAACTTCTTTGCTTTTCGATTGAAGGAACGCAATCGTGGCTCGGGAAAATCATCGGGAAGAAGTTCGTCCGGTTGTCTCACCCGGGCCGTGATCTTGGGTATACCTTTCTCTTGAGCAACGGCAACACGCGTATTGTCAAGACTTAGCAATCCGTCGGGTGTATCAATCACATCGATGGGGCCTTGGTCAGGGTCCCAGCCCGATTCAAGTTTCTTTCTCAAGTCCGGTGCGCGGGGAGGATTGCCACCGCCCGCACTCGTCTGCGTGAAGCGAACATCGTTCGGATCGACGGCAATCTCTCCGCGTTCCGCAGCTCTCAACCATGGGTCGGTCGCCTTTGCGGCGGCGGCGGATTCCGATGGGTCCGTCTCAACCTGCTGCCGCGAATTATTAACGGGGCTCGCGTTCGTCCCGGTGGAACCGGTGGATTCCGACCGATGCTTGCCGCCCAGAATCTTGTCGACCTGTTCCTTAATCCATCGGTTGGCCTGGGCCTTCATCTGGTCCAAGCGACTGTAGGCTTTATTGACCGCTTCCAAATACTCGTCTGCTTTCCGGATGACTTCTGCGGATCGCTCATCACCAATGAGCCTCTTGAATCGACCCGCATAGTCTTTGGCGGAGTCGATCATTTGCTTGATCGCATCCAGGCCTCCGCGAACTTTTGTTGCCGCTTCGTCCATCCAGCCATCGAGCTTGCCCGGAAACTCCTTCAGCCATTTGTGCGCGTTGCCGACTCCGAACTTGTTGAGGATGCTGACCGTGACTTCCCACAAATGCCTCAGCTGATTCGGACTTAAGTCGCCGGCGACTTTGCCGAGCTGCTTGAGGTAGTGGAGGATTCCCTTGACGACACCCTTCACCGCCGAGCCAACGATCGGAATGCTTCCCAGTGCGATGATGAAGACGTTGATCCAAATCCAGAGCTCGTAACTGATTCCGAGCACATCCTCCTGCTCCGCCTGCTCCTCTTCATCCATCATGTAGAACAGGATGATGTCCTTGAGGCCGGCGATGATGTCTCTGACGTCGAGGACTTGATCGACAATGGGAATCAGGCCCAGTAGCGTATTGACGGCAAGCTGGCTGATGGACTGATCTTTGTTGAAGTCTCCTTGGATCGTTCCCCAGATCCATTGCCCGACGGAGTCCAGGGCGGACGTTGTTGCCTGCTTATCTGGTGTCGCAGAAGGTCTCTCGTCCGGCTTGATTTCATAGGTTTTTGGGTCCCCATAGAATTCGTATCGTAGCTGTACGATTTCCGGAAAACCGGTGATGTGCTTTTTGCCTTCGCCGTTGAGTGTTCCTTCTTCATCAAACACACCGTCGGGCTCACCGTCTTCGCCGACCGAGTACACGTGATACTTCGCATTGGCGACGCCAGATCCGTCGCTGTAGCGATAATCCAAATCGATCGTTGGTAGCGGACAACTCTGCACGGCGGAGTCCACTGCGGTTTGGCCTTCTGACGAATCCTCGGTTTCCCCGCCGGCTTCTTCATAAGCGTCCATCCATGCGCTTTTGGACGCAGCATCTTTTGGGTTGGGGACTTTACGGTCCGCTGAAGCTGCGGCTTCTGAGTTGATCGGAGGTTTGACGCGTCTGCTCACTGGAACTGCTCGCTAGTTACTCTGAGTCTCTTCGCCAGTGGTCACGCCACGATTTCCTGAATCGAAGACCCAGTGGTCATGAATGCGATCCATTTTTTGGGTTCCATCCAACTCTTCGTTGCGAAGCGTCTCCCCAGCCCAAGGTGTACGGTCATCGTCGTCGAAGTTCGGATGAAAGATGAGCATGCAGTCCACAAAGAACTCGACGTCGCGTTCCAGCTGGACTCCGTATTGCAACGCTCTGGCGACTCCCTCTCGCACAAGTGGCTCGACGGCCTCTGGTTGGATTCGCCAGCGTTTGAGTTCATTTGGAAAAGTCGATTGAAGTCGACACTTCAGCCGCGCGATCGTTCTTTCGAGTCGATCTGCGGAAAACGCTTGCATCTGTGCGTTCGTGATTTGAAGCATGTTCAACCGATTGGAATGAAGACGCGATTGACTCGCGTGGGATGAAACCCGTTTCTACCGACTTGTTCTTGAGAGGCCCGTCAACGCCGTACCATCCTCGGAGGGAACGATGAACTCGCCGACCGGACCAAAAAATGACGCCACCTCAGCGGATTCGCTCGAAAGCAAGAACGTCGGCAAAACACGAGGGTCGTAGTAGCGAAAGTACAGCGACTTGCCCTCGGGTGATTTCACCATCAGGAATCGACGAAAGTGTTTTCGTAACGTTTCAAGATTTGTTGCTGCAGAAAGCAGAATCCCAAACGGTGTGCCTACCAATTCTTCGCGAATCCAATTCACCACGTTCGTTTCTAACTTAACGAGATACGGCGCGATGGACCAAAGGTCTTCGTCTGCACGCCCGCGATACAATGACACCGCGTTCTCTTCCAAGTTTTTTGCGAGGATCGGCACCTTGGGCTCATCACACGCGTCAAGAATGGCGTATTGGCTGGACGGATTCGATTCG
>JBCCOI010000517.1:0-5529 GCA_039025515.1 Planctomycetota bacterium | reverse complement strand
CGGGCTCTTTTTCTTTATCGCATGTTTCGCATGCGGGTTGCTTGCGACGAAGCTCGGCGATTGGCAGGCCTATCTGCTACTGGCGCTGACTATCTGGGCTTTCTGCCGCAGTTATTACTTTGCCTTCTACGTCATCGAAAAATACGTGGACGCTGACTACCGCTTTGCCGGACTCATCGACTTCGCACGCTACGCCTTGGGTTGGCAGCGGCCCGATGACGGAAAGAAAGAGAGGTGACAAGAGCAAACGCCATGACGTCACTTTCGCAACCCGTCTCCTTCAAGTGATGGAACGCGTATCGAGCAATTACACCGGCAGCTCCCATCCTTTCCGATATGTCTTACGGATCAACTGCGTCGCTTCAGCTGCATTCGTGACACGCATCGCGTCCGCATCCCACTCGATCTCTTTTCCGACTCGATAAGCAACGTTCCCGAGCAAGACGCATTCTGTCAGACGACCGGAGTATCCGAAGTGGCACGTGGTCGATGAGCCCGTTCGACATGCTTCGATCCACTCCGCGTGATGTCCGATGGAGTCAGCAATCGTGCGCGGGGGTTCTTTGACATTGCGAAACTTATCTTCGGGAAGCAAGCGGTAGCCGCCGTAAGTCGCCACCATCATTCCCTCGCTTCCGACGAACAAGACACCGCTTCCGGGAATTTGCTCGGGACTCAATCCTTCCAGTTTTTTGGGAGTGCGGTCACCGTCATACCAAACCAATTCGAGTGGTCCGTGGTGATCCGAAGCCGCGAATTGATAGCGAACGATCAATCCCAACGGACAAGTCTCCGGATGGACTTCCGGCCCCTCGGCTTTGCACTTGACGGGTGCATTCAAACGAAGTGCCCAGTACGGCAAGTCCATGTAGTGGCAACCCATGTCGCCGAGTGTTCCTTGACCAAAGTCCCACCAGCGACGCCATTGAGCCGGATGATAGCGACCCTTTGCGTACGGTCGCATCGGAGCCGGGCCGATCCATTGCTCCCAGTTCAAGTGCTTGGGGACGGGGTCGGCTCGTTCGGGACGTTCGCCGCCGCCCCATCCTTTGCCGACCCAAACATGAACGCGTTTGATGTCTCCGAGCACACCGGACTGAATTTGCTCCACCACGCGCCGGTAGTTGTTTCCGGCGTGGATCTGAGTGCCCATCTGTGTTGCCAAGCCTTTCTTCTCGGCCAACTCCGCCATCAAGCGGGCTTCTTCGATCGTGTGAGAAAGTGGCTTCTCGCAGTAGCAATGAAGCCCCTTCTGCATACCGGCGATGGCGGCGGGAGCATGGTGGTGGTCGGCGGTTGAAACGATCAGAGCGTCGGCGGAGTCTGCAAGCTTATCGATCATCTCGCGGTAATCGACAAACGTTTTCGCATTTGCGTGTTTCTTCGCTTCCGCTTCTAAAAAACCTGCGTCGACGTCACAGAGCCCAATCAGCCTTTGCCCGGCGACGCCTTGCAAGTTTGCCGCTGCGCGGTTGGCCACACCGACCGTCAACAGTTGTAGCTGTTCGTTCGGCGACTCGGATGCCGAAAGTTCACGCGATTGGTGAAACCCAACCGCAGCGGTTGCCATGTAGGCACCGCCGACGAGGAATTGCCGGCGACTGGGCTGCAAATGCTGTTGCTTTAACATCTTCGTTTCCGATTTTATGGGACTCGCTTCCGCCGATCCGACAAATCACAGTAGAGTACTCACGAAGCATCTTGTCGGATTTGGTCTACAGCCGCCACCGGTTCCTCCGCTCGTGTCATTCTACTTGTAGCTTCTCGCATCCGGCCCACGGCTGACAAACAGGCTGCCCACTCCACTCTTGCATTGGCAGTTCCTTAGTCACCATGAAAAAGTCCAGCTTTGATACGGGCAAAACGATCTCATACGAAAATGTAGAAACTGAGGTAACTTTGGCATTGCTCACTTCTTCGGCTTGGCTGCCTTAGCCATAGGATACTCGGCACGAAGTTCCCTGTAGTTTGTTGCCTTGTGCGGTTTGTCGGTTGCTTCGTAGAGTTGGATCAGCCAATCGAGCGACTCGGCGATGCGCTTTGCGTCTGTTTTCGGGATGTCCTTCTCTAGCTTCTTCATTCCGTCGTAGCCCCTGAGCAGCAGTGGCTCGGCATCGGCATACTTTTTCTGGCCCAAGAGCGCCCGTCCCAGTCGCGACGCCGAGCTGAATGTGGTCCACAATCCTTCTTCGATCTTCTCACGAATGGCTATTTCCTCACGGAGCAATGGTTCCGCTTCGACGTAACCCTCCATCTCCATGAGTGTCTGGCCGAACTCAGCCAACTGGCGTGCGAACTCGGGGCTTTCAATGTGCAACTGCTTTCGAGACTCGACAAGGAGCTCGTCAATCAGTTTCTTTGCCTCGGCGGGTTTGCCGGCCTTGTTATATGCAGCAAGCAAGTGTTGAGCGAGATTATGAGCGCCGGGGGTGTTTTGTGACGAGCGGTAAGCCTCCTCCAACAAAGGGATCGCCTCGTTTAGCAGCCCGGCGTCTCGATAATTGACTCCTAAGTTGCCGACGGTTCGTTGTGTGCTAGCGTGCCCGCGGCCCAGCTTCTTCTCCGTCAACGGCAGCAACTCTTCAAGAAGTGGAATCGATCGGTCGAGCCGTTTCATCGCCCAGTAGCCAACTGCCACGTTATTCATGCTGTTGAGCGTGGACGGATGGTCTGGTCCGAGCTTGGCCTTGCGCAGCTTGAGCGTCTGTTCGTAGAGTGGCAGTGCCTTATCAAGCTTTCCGGCGGTCCGGTAGGTGGATGCCAGATTATTCATGCTGGAAAGGGTGGAAGGGTGGTCCGGTCCGAGTTTGAGCTTGCGCAGCTTGAGCGTTTGTTCCCAGAGTGGCAGGGCCATGTCTAGCATGCCGGCGGCTCGGTAGCCCTGGGCCAGATTGTTCATGCTGGTGAGAGTGTTTGGATGGTCCAGGCCGAGCTGTTTCTTGCGAAGGGTCAGTGTCTCCTTCAATAGCGGCAAGGCTTTGTCGAGCTGGCCGATCGCGCGATAGCCATCAGCCAGATTGTTCATGCTGGTGAGGGTGTCGGGGTGATTCGGGCCGAGCTTTGCTCTGCGGAGCGTCAAAGTTTGCTCGTACAGCGAGACGGCCCGGTCAAGTTGGCCGGTGACCAGGTAGTCAAGCGCCAAGCTATTCATGCTGTTGAGGGTGCCGGGGTGATCGAGACCAAGCCTAGCCTTCTGAAGCGTGAGCGTCCGCTCCAAGAGCAACATTGCCTTTTCGAGCTGGCCGGCATCTCGGTAGGCCACCGCAAGTTTGCTCATGCCGTGAAGGGTTTCGGGGTGGTCTAGGCCGAGCTGAACCCGGAATAGATCGACCGAACGGATCAGGAACGGAATGGCTTTTTCAGACTCGCCGATGCCATGGTACGCATCCCCCACCGTCCGCAGGATCTGAGCCTGCACCCGTGGCTGTTGGGGGAAGTTGGCTTCGATCGAATCTGGTGCCAGTTCTGAGGCGGCTCGATCGAGCAGTTCCTTGATGGTCGGGTTGTACTTGGCCTCTTCGGACCGTTCGCCCCGGTCCAACAGGGCGTTGGCCTGTTCGGTCGTGTCGGCCTGGGCGAGTAACTTGTTCTGGAGAAAGTCATTGACGGCCTCAGCGATCTGTTTCTCCTCGTCGGCCCGTTGCTTCTCGGCTTCGACCTGTATTAATCGCGTGCCGGCAAGTTCCTTCGCTTTCCTTTCACCCTCAGCCCGTTCCGATTCGGCTTCCCGCGCATCCACAGCCGCTTGCTCGTGCCGCCTAGCTTCCAGCAGCCCCAACGTGGTGCCGATGACACCCGCCACCAAGGCAACCAGCACAAGACTCGCGGCGATCACTTGCGGGCGATTGCGTCGCACGAACTTCTTCAGTCGATAGCTGGCGCTCGGGGGCCCGGCCTGGACCGGCTCGTGATTCAAGAAGCGTGCGAGGTCGCGGGCGAAGCCGTTGGCGGTCTCGTAGCGGCGATCGCGGTCCTTGCTAAGTGCCTTGAGGACAATCCAGTCAAGTTCTCCTTTCATGAAGCGACCGAGTCTGGCCGGTTCGATCTGCCGGCACGCAGCCATCGATGGGGCGTTGTCACTCGAGCTCAAACGACTGGACGGAGCTGGGGCATCCTGCTCGCGGATTAACCGCAGCATCTTTTCGAGAGCCGCCTTCCTCAGCGTATCACGGGTGATCGGCGTTGTGCCGGTTAGTAGTTCGTAGAGGATCACGCCCAGGGCATAGACGTCGGCCCGCGTATCCACGTCGAGGGCGTTGAATGTCGCCTGTTCGGGAGCCATGTACTGCGGCGTGCCCAGCACCGTGCCGAAGCCAGTGAACAACGATTGTTCCGTCAGTTGCATCCCCGTCGTCGCCTTGGCCAACCCGAAGTCGATGACCTTGGGAACTGGCTTACCGTCATGACTTTCGACGAGGATGTTGGAGGGCTTCAAGTCGCGGTGAATGATTCCCTTCTGATGGGCATGTTGCACCGCGCCGCAAATCTGCTGGAACAGGTTCAACCGATCCTGAATGGTCAACCGATGAACATCGCAGTACTCGTTCAGTGGGATGCCCTTGACCAACTCCATCGCAAAGAATGGGCTTCCGGCATCCGTTGTCCCGGCATCGAGGAGCTTGGCGATGTGTGGGTGGTCCATTAAGGCAATCGCTTGCCGCTCGGCTTCGAATCGAGCGAGTATTGTCTTCGACTGACCCTGATCGACGCGAATGAGTTTCAATGCAACCTTACGTTTTACAGGTTCAGTCTGGTCAGCCATCCAGACAATGCCCATGCCGCCCTCGCCGATCTTTTGGCGGAGTCTGTAGGGACCGATTTTGGCGTCGACACCCTCAATCGCAGGCTCTAGCTCAGCGGTTTCGGTGGTCGTCGGATCTACGCGTCCTGAAGCCTCGTCATGGGATTTCAGCAAGGCATCGATTCGCTTCCGCAATCCTTCGTTGCCTCCACAAATTTCCTTCAAATAAGCGTTTCGTTGCTCTGCGGACTCTATACCAATGACGCGAGCAAAAATGGATTCTTCGTTGTCTGACATGGCAACCGTTCCTGGAAAGGGCCAAGCTCGAATCTACCGTCGATCCCAATGCAAAATCTGCGTCCCGATTTGATCATCGATTTTCATCTCTCGTGATTTGCAGCCGAGCACGTGTCGACCGTTGAGGGCGCTACTCTCACTAGCGTACCGGCTAATCGAATCGGCCACGAACGTAACGGGAGGCTTAAAACGTGATGACAATCTTGCCGCCAACGGCATCGGTTTCTTGAAGCCGATGTGCTTCGGCGGCTTCGTCGATCGAGAGCGTTTGTGCGATATTCGCATGGAGCTTTCCCGACTTCATCCAACGATTCATGTCTTTTGCGCAGCGTCGCATCTCAATGGCCGTAGCTTTGAACATGACGAAACCGTGTAGCGAACACTCTTTGACGTAGAAGGGACCGACGGGAAATTCAGGCCTCGAGTCCCTTCCCGCCATCAGAATCATGCGGCCGCGCGGAGCCATGACTTCGATGGCCTTATCGAAGTCG
>JBCCOI010000516.1:0-5542 GCA_039025515.1 Planctomycetota bacterium | reverse complement strand
TCGTTGGCTTGGACGATGATCGAATTGCTTCGAGTGTCCAAAGCAATGCGTTTCAGCTGATCCGCCATCACGGTCGAAGCAATGTCAACAGCAGACTTCGAGTCGATGTTCTGTAGCCGATAGACCTGGATGAGTTCTTTGTTCTGGGTCTGAGCGGTTGCCTCGAACTTTGACTCCTGCCCGAAGCCGGAACTCACGCCAATCAGAAGTGCCATTGCCAGGCAAACGAAAGATTTGAGCGGTCTGAAGTGAATCATTGGTTTCCTCGATTCGATAAAAGGTTTCATAGGTTATTCGGATATGGATTCACGACCGAGTTCTTTTACGCGTGGAAAGAACATGACGAAGGTCAGATCGTCATCGGAATTTGGAGAAGAAACTGCCAGATGTGACATGGACGAGATCGAACGAATGACGGCATTCGGTTTTTCGGACAGTCGTGCCCGCTCGCGATTCGATTCTTCTGGCTCAAGAAATGCGAGGGATGCATTCGCTTCTTCGTTCGATTCCAGAGAGGGTCTGTTGTTGCTGCGAACAACTCGGGACCGCTTTTCGGAGTCCATTTGAACCAGCGTCCAACACACCAGTGCAAAAGAGGCTGCGACGGCCAACAGTCGGATAGACGTTCTATGACGCGAAGGTACGTGGCGTTGAGGCTTGGACGATGAAGCAATGACGCTCGGTGCCGACCAGTGAAAGTCTTGCGAAAGACTATCCGCATAGTCACGCACTGATGTTTCCCAGGCTGCTTCTGCCCGCAGGTTCGCACGGCATGTCTCGCACTGCTCGATCTGGGTGCGTGTCTCCGGCGAAGCTTCATCGCTGTCCAACACTGCCCGCCAATCGCAACACGGATGCTTATCAGTCATTCGGTGACTCTTTGAATGGCGTTCATCGATTTCAATGACTCTCGTAGCTTCTTCCTTGCGGCGGCCAAATTGGATCGGACATTCTGAGGACGGATGCCCACGACTTCCGCTATTTCGGAAATCTCTAGTTGCTCGATTACCCGTAAGTGAAGCACCTGCTTTTGTCGGTCAGGCAGTGTTTCCATTTCTTTCCAGATGTGGGCGCCGAGCTCATTTCCAATCGTGATTTCGATCGGCTCCGAATCCTGCGCGGGGACACCTTCTACGTTCGAATCCGATTGAAGGATTCTTTGATCCCTTCGCAAGCCGTCATGCCAAGTCCTGAGGGCGATTCGAAACAGCCACGTCGGGAGCGCATCGGCGGATCTCAATTGGTTTCGACTCTGCCATCCTCGGGTGAGCGCTTCTTGCGCCAAATCGTTCGCTCGCTCCGGATCACCGCAAAGACGCAGGACGAGTCGATAAACGCGGGGCGCCATTTCGGAGAATTGTTCCTCCATCTGAAACGCAGCTTGAGCCTCATAGCACGAATCCGAATCCTGCCGTCAACGACGTCCTCACGGCTAAAGAAATAGACGCGATCGCCCTCCCCGCGCCAAAAGCGAATTCTGAAAACGCAGAATCTGGTCGCGAAAAGTCAAGGCTCAATCTTCTCGGAAGTGCTCACAAGGGCCGCGAATACCGGGGTTACCGGCGACTTCGTACCCGTCCAGACTTTTCTTTCCGAATTTGGCGGCTTGGGTGCGGCAAGCGACACATAAGGGGCAGAAACCGCAAATCCCGGCGGTTTCCGGTCTTTGATCGATCTCGCCACCTTCCGCAGATGTCGCCATGGCCCAGCGCCGCTCTCGCCGTCAACGCCTCGCACGAACACTCCTCCCTACGGCGGAAACCGTCGCTTCGCCGAAACCCGGCGTAAATTTCGCCGCAAAAGGTCGTGCCAAAAACCAGCGTCGACGATTGCTGACCGAAGCCCTTGAGAATCGGCAGTTACTGAGCGCGACGCCGCTGGACGCACCCGACCGCGAAGAACTTCGCGCCGGACTGGCGGCATTGGAAACGCACGTGGATCGCGTCGATGTCGCCCCGCCGATCCGTCGGGATCTGGCGATGCTGGGTCAGTCGTTCAACGAAGGCATGGACTTGTCCGCGCAGCTCAACCGACTCGTCATTCCGATACGCGATCTGCTCGAAACGGAAGTCTCCACCGATGAAGTCCAAGCGGCGATCGAAGATGCCTGGCTGACCGATGACGATCCCGCGACTCGGCATTCACTAACTCCCGTCGTACTCGAGGAAACGGCGAGCGAGTTCTCTTTCGAAACCACGCTGTTCGCGACTCGCAGTGTCTCGTACGAAGTCGATCTTGGGGACAGCGGCGAGCAACAAGGGTTCTCGATCCGCGATGAAGCCGCACGTCAGGCCGACTTCGGATTCACGTTTGATTTTCGATTCGGTCTGGACACCGCCGGCGAGTTCTATGCCGAAATCGAAACGCTCGATGTTTCGGTTTCTGACACCGCAGCAATCGTCGCAACGGGAACCGTTACCGATGCTTCCGCGATCGATCAGCCGATCGAAATGACTTTGCGAATCAATGATTCAACAAGTGTGTCCTTCCAACTGCCCGCCAACACGCCAGGGAATCGGACGCCGATCGCCGAACGGATCAACGAAGCAATCGCACAACCGCTTGCGGACGCCGGCTATGCGGATGCGATCATCGCCGACACGGTGGAAGACAAACTGAGACTCCGTTCGGACTCGCCGAGCGTGAATCGTATCGAGTTAATCGGTAACGATGACCTTCTCATTCTTGGTTTCAATTCTGGACAGATCGGTGAATCGTCTTGGACGCCGACGATCGATCAAGGCTTGGTAGGTTTAGAGACAACTGGTGGAGGCGTCGCGACCCACGCGATGCTGACGGCTTTTGCCGATCCCGGTCAAGACGGACGGTTCTCGATCGAAGAGCTATCGGATCCCGAGTTTCAGCCAACGCTCGCAACGCAAAGCAACGGCGGTGCGGCGTTCACCCTGGATGTCGTCCCAGAAGCCAGCGAGATTCCGACGAGCCCGACTCCGACGTTGCAAGGGAAGAGTCGCAGTCTGTTTCATGACGCGGAGTGGACCATTTCAAAGGAGTCGTTCGGAGACATCGATTCGTTTCGTGAACGATCGATCGAGACATTAAGAAGCGGTTTTGAAACGGTCACCGACTTCGGTCGTCGTCTCGATCAAGCACCCGAATGGTCAACGCCACTGCCGTCGCTGGATCAATCGCTGGCCGACGTTGTCAGCAGCGAACAAACGCTTCGCGAGAAGGTCCTGCGGACGCTTGATGATCTTTTCTTGAACGATCCGGTTGCCGATTGGGCGGACGTCTTTCACGCTCTCGAGATGGTCGACGGTGTCCAAATCGATGTGCTCGTCGAAGACGAATCCCTCGTTGCCTTCGACTTGATCGTTACTGAAACAAGAACTTCCGATACAGCATTGCAACTCGGTGAATCACTCGACGACGTAGGCTTGGTCGCCAGCGAAGACCTGCTTCCAACAGTGCCTTTGACCGTCACCACGCGATGGCCGCTGTCGATCGAGATTCAGCGTGATGCCGAAGCGGACCCGCAGGAAGCGTTTTCCGTCGTTGTGGGACCGGTCGAACACGGCGCTGCTCTCGACTCACCGAACCTCGAATTCGATGCGAGACTCGGATTCGTCGACGTACGCGCCGCCGGCTTGGCCGACTTCGCTGCTGGAATCGAAACGACCGTCGGTACGGGTTCGCGATTGACCGCCGCGCAGTTGTCCGAAGCGTCCGTGCAAGACACCATTTCTACGACTCAATCCGGCAGTTTTGACATTCGATTTGATGTCGAAGCAACGATCGGTGGCGAAACCTTCTCTGGTCAAATCGGTCTCGATGGCTCGTCCCACTTTGGCGAAGCCACGGAGATGATCGCGATCGATCTGGATGCTCTGACGCCGTTTGCCAATGTCTCAGCCGACGAAGTCGCCGGTGGCTTGAGCCAAATCGCCGAGTGGTTCGGTGACTTCTCGATGGAGAAACTCGACCAAGCGTTCCCTCTGGCCGAGTCGACAAAGATCTTGGAAGTCGTTGACTATGCCGCCGCGTTCGAAGCCGCAATCGTCGACGCACTCAAAAACGAAGAAGGCCAACTGCAGTTTGCTTCGCTCGCGGAGCTGGAAACGCTGAGCGATCGAATTTCATCGGCCGCGTACGACGATGCCACACGCGAACTCACACTTGTTCTCAACTTTGACCAAACCGATCTGCCGGCGTTGATCGCGGGTCTGAACTTTGATCTCGAAGTCGGTGACTTTGCCGGATTGAGAGCGGATGCTTCACTGACATTGCTTCCAACCATTTTGGGCGAAGTCCGATTGGGCTTGGACTTACGAGACGATGAGAACCTTGAAATCGCGGATCGCCTGTTTGTCGAAGAGATCAACGGGCAACCCATTGCCTCGGGGCAGGTCGCAATCGACAACCAGCTTTTCGCAGCCACCGCCAACCTCGGTTTCACCGAAGTCACCATCGATGGTGGCCGTTTTCTACCGAGTGTCTTTAACGCGGCTGCTTCGTTGCCTCGCCCACGAATGACGCTGGCGGAACTCTTTGAAGGCCTTACATCCGCTGCCGTTGCGGGCGTTGATGCCGTCGAAGCGACCTTGGACGGATTGATTCAGTTCGAAATGCCCGCGCGGGCGCAGCTTTTAGATGGCGACGGCCAAGCGAATGAATACGACGCCGATTTGGTGGCGACGCTGAACGAGTTCGGTGGTGACCTTGTCGCCAGTGTCGATGGATCGATCGACGCGATTCTCGATCAAGTCTCACGCCTGGATGCCGACGACGTTTTGCAAGGCGTCATTGATGGCGTTACGGAACTCTTAAATTTTGAGAACCTATCGCTCCCCTTCTTGGACATCGAGCTGCCCGACGCGGCGGGACTAAAAGACTTGCTCGCACGCGTCAGCGGTGCAGTCGATTCGATCGGAAATGCCTCTCTGGACGTAATTCGCGATGCCTTCAACCGGATGGCGGCAACCAGTGAAGGCGATTCCCAGGCGTTTGACTTCCCTGAACTCGATGTCACGCTGCCGGGACTGTTCGGTTTCTATCGCGACGCCTTTGATCTGTCTTCCGGTTTGGGTCCGAACGACACTTTCTCGCTCAGCTCACTCGAAGCTCTTTTCCTGGAGCATTTCGACTTCGAAATCGAGTTGCCCGGTGACGTGGATTCCGAAGTCACGTCGGATGGTTTTCGCGGGTTTGTCGACGAAGTGCTTGGCATCGCAAAGCGTCTGCAATTGGACGGGCCGGGCAGCCTGCAACGCTTGGAACAAGTCTTGGAGAACGCCATTGGGCTGAGCGCCGACGGCGTAACGATCTCCATCGAAACGGGCGTCGGCGGTGCTGTCGAGTTACGTGTGGACTTGCTTCTGGATCAAGTGATCCAAGCCGAATATCCGCTGGACGTTGACCTGAGTGACCTGGGGATTGAAGGCGTCGGTGACTTGCTGGACGTTGGAGGTTCGGCCAATGTGAGTTTGATGGCAGGGGCTGCGGCTCGCGTTTCGCTGGGGCTCGAAATCCCGTCCGACGAAGGCGAATCGATCAAGCCTTTCTTATTCACCGACGCGGCAGG
>JBCCOI010000515.1:0-5555 GCA_039025515.1 Planctomycetota bacterium | reverse complement strand
TTGGTCACCGCTTTCCATCTCCATTCGATTGTGACGGCCACCCAAGCACCAAAATTCCAGCTTGGCTTCTTCCAGAGTGTCCAGGCTGGCCTCTCCGTAGCCGACACCGATGTCGAAGTCTTCGGCGGAATCTTGTTCGTAACCTGCAATGTGAACTGACGATCGACCATCGCTACTGCGTCCGACGACGCGGCAGATTGTTCGACCGCCGCGGACGATTGGAATGCTGACCGCACTGTCGCGTGGAAAAATCGTGACGTTCGAAGGCATGACGCAAGCATCCGGCCAATGCGACGGATCATCGACTTTGCCGGCGGCCCAATAAACTTGCTTCCCGAGCGCGGCGAGCTTTTCAAACTGTGCGATCAAAAAATGAAGCCCATAGGGCCCTGCCGTTTGCGGATGCAGCAAATCGCCCGTCAACACAACAAAGTCGATGTTGCTGGACATCGCAGCTTCAAAGACGGCAGCCGCCGCGTCAAAGGGCGCGGACGCCAATGCATCGCGTAGCGGCGGCGGAAGTTCATCCAAATCGCCGAGCGGATTCTCCAAATGAAAATCGCTCGCATGGATGAATCGGAATGACTCGCCCGACATCGGCTCCCTCCGTCAG
Organism: Planctomycetota bacterium; assembly: GCA_039025515.1. Taxonomy (GTDB): domain Bacteria; phylum Planctomycetota; class Planctomycetia; order Pirellulales; family Pirellulaceae; genus Stieleria. The sequence continues at coordinate 4,942 of JBCCOI010000515.1, read as the reverse complement.
TGTGCGCTCAACCTGTTTCGAAGTCGACGGCTTGCCCATCTTGGACAACGTATGGCCGAAGCTCCGATTCAATTCAACGCGTGCGACGGACCACTCGATTCAAAACCGGTGTGGTGAAAACGTTCGACGTTTGCGCAGGCAAACGAGGCACGTCGTCGACGCGAAGCCAGAAGTTTAGCGAAAACAAGAATTTTTCACCAAGCCAGTTTTTCGGCAATCGGAAGAGCCTTTGCAAGCAAAACTGTTAGAGCCTAGTTTAGTAACTGTTGCAATCGCGTTCTTGATACCGGGCTGTGGTTTGCGGACACGATACTTCGAGTCACAGCCCAGCGGTCTCTCGCCGTTTCCCAGACTTGTGGTCTCGCAGAATCTGTTTTGCCTGTTGGTGAAGCTCTTTGCGAGTTCGCTTCAGAGCAAGCTTCAAATCTGCGTCCGACCAATGAAGTTGTTTCGATGCTTGCCGCAGCAACTCGACTTCCGAACGCGTGACTCGGCCATCGATTAGCGATGCACGTAGCAGGTGATCCATGAAGACCTTGGCCTGACCGGGTTCCTTGGGGAGCTCGATTTCCGTGTCATCGGCAACCGCGGATGCGAAAACCTGTTTCAATCGCTCACCCTCCACGCCTCGCCGCTTTGCCAAGTCGACGACCAGTTCTTGTTCTTTTGGGTCCAGCTGGCCATCTACCGCGATCAATTTGCAGAGCGAAATGAGCAGCTCGGGTTCATTGAGAAAACGATCTGATTCGAGTCGCTCGACACCGCCAAACGCCTCGATTCGGTGGTCTGTTCGGTCTTCGCGTAGCAACGAAGCGATCATGTTGTGATCGACGACATCTTCCAAAACCCAATCACCACCACCATCGTTGATCGCGGAACCACAGTACTTGCACGTGTCCGCTTTGCCGATGTCAAGAGATGCGCCACAACTGGTGCAGCTAAAGGACGCAAAGGCCATCTCGGCTTTGCTGCTCACACCCGATTTACGTTTCAGGACCATCACTTGCGAATAGATTCGCTGGTATCCGTGAAGCTTTGGTTTTCGGTACTCGCCTTCCGCCCGCGTCGCCGACCAACGAATCAACACATAGATGCGATCGAATCCATCGCGAAGGGCAGGCTTGCAACCGACGACTTCAACCACGCCGACCGCGGGAGTTTTCCAAAAACGCTTCGCGCCGAGAAACCAACGGGGCGGCACTTGTTTGAGATCACGATGCAGAATCGGCGCGGCTCGTTTCGGTTCATCAAAATAGACCGACATCATGGAACGCCAAAAAACCACCGAAGCTCGGTCTTCCAGATGTTGATAGTTAAGACCCGGATCCAATGTTTGCAGACGATCCCAACCGGCAACGGTATGCTGTGCCGGCGGAACGACCCATTCTTCGATCTGAGTGATCTCCGAGAGAATCCAATCGTGTTGGCCGGAGATCACCCATGCGTCGCACTGCGGACAACGCGCCTTGTCCACGATCCCGATCGGACCCGAACACTGTGGGCATCTTCCATCTAAAAGTGAAGCGTTCGGGTTGGTTTCCACCCCGGGACGGCGGCTGAACGACCAAACTTCGGTAAAGTAAGTCGGTTCTCGATCGCTATTTCCGGAAACTCGACGTTGCGTGTCGAGGTCCTCGTTGTAGCTGATCGCGGAAGCGGCAATCCGCACATGGATTGTGTCGAAATGGCGATCGGAAGTAACGGAAACGACTTCCGAAGAAATGACTCTCACGTCTCGCATCCGGTTGCGAATATTCTCCGCTTTCTGCATTTCAATGTAGAGTTCAAACCGTTCATGAACGCCGTCGGAGATAAATGCCCGGCAGCGGTCCAAGTCTTGCTCGCTCCAAGCGTCTTGCGTGGTCAAGAACGCATTGCCAACGCGTTGAAGAAACACATCGAGATTGAAATGAGGGTCGCGTGCGGTAACACGCGAAATCGCGGCCGCCCTCAAGTCCTCTTCTTGGACCTTCCGTCCCCGACGAATCGTTCGTGTGATTCGGAAAGAATTTCCGGCATTTGAAGCGTAGAAAAAGAACACGCCGGCGGCGATCCAGCAAGGAACCGCGAACAGCGGATATCGCAGCGTCAGCTGGACGAGCAGCGCTATCAACGCGCCGCCATCGCCGTCTCCACCGCCGCCGCTTAAACCTCCGCCGCCGAATCCTCCACCGCCACCTCCACCACTAAACCCGCCGCCGCCGAAATTTCCACCGCCACCGGCCTGGGCAATCAGGGATTGAATCGGCGACACGAGAACCTCAATGGAATCTAAGACGCGTGATGTGCTTCACGATACTGCCGGGCGACTAGAAAGCATGCGACGCAGCAAGCCACGTACGCGATCAATTGACTCTTGTTTCGTCTCCTGATCGATGATGCGATCCGTGCAACCCGTTAAGAGTATCATCCCAACGAATGCCGCCGCTGCAAACCACTTGCCGAAGCAAATCACAGGAATCAGCAGACCAATGAAGACAACGCCCGAGTCAAAGGGAAGCCCACGTCGGTAGCTGTAGGTGAGGGCGACCGTCAGCACAACCGCGTGGGCGGCAAACGTTGAGGCGACCACACCATGGATTCCAAAGAAACGTACGAGCACGATACCGAGAACCGCGTTCGTGATCAGCCCAACGAACAGAAAGACACTCCCCAGCCAAGCCTTTTCGATGCACCAAAAAAACGATTGGACGAGATATCCCATGGCGGCAAGGCTACAAAAGGCGAGCGTCATCGGAAGAAGTGACTCTCCAATGGAGAACTTGTCTTTCCAAAGCTGACCAAACAGAACGGGAGCGAGCAACAGAATCGCCGCCGAGGCCGCTACGCAAATGGCACCGACGACCTTGAGCATCAGATTCACGCGGCTCCCAACCTCGTCGGCCTTACCGGCTTCCCAGTCTTTGCTCAGATACGGCAATCCGGTCGAAGCAGCCATCGCCCCGACCGTCATCAAGAGGAGCGGAAAAATGCACGCCGTATGGTATTGCCCGACCAGGAACTGCGATTCGATCCCAGCATCGGGATGAAAATTCACCAGCAGGATGCGATCACAAAGCGCGAACAGATTCATCAACGCGTCTCCCGCCCAGGCCGAAATGGCAAACGGCATGACTGTTCTCCAAATGGGAATCGATCCTTCGACGTTGGCGTCGGCTGATTCACTTGATGCGGATCGATAGCCGATCGACAGCAGCAGGCCGATCACGCACGATCCGAGATAGGCCGCAATCACCGACTCTGCGGATGGTCCACGAAAAGCAAAGAACATCACGCAGAGCAGCGCGAAGAAAAGTGTCTGCACAAATTGAATTCGGAAGACGTACCGGTTGAGCCTTCGTCCGGTAAACCAGCTGATCGCGAAATTGAAGAAAACAACGGCCGGAAGTCCGACCGCGAGTAGCCTTGCCAACGCATCATCACTCGCCTCACCAAGAAAGTATCGAGCGAGCGACTGATCAAAGCTCCAAAAACCGAGACAAAAGAGAGCCGTCAGCAGTAAACAAACGCAAACTGAGTTGCGAAAGAAACGACTGACCTGACCACTCTCCTCGTATCTCGCAATGTACCGACCAAACGAACCCGGAATTCCCAACACGGCCAACGGCGCCGCGAGCATCAAGAAATTGAACGATAAATCCCAACGACCGACTTCATCGGGCGGAAGAACCTCGCAGACATAGAAACTGCGAATGAACCCGATTGCCCTCTGCACAATCATCAGCACTCCGATCAGCAGAATGCTCGATGAAAACGAATCCGCGGAGGACCGTAGGTTGTCATTCGTCGTTGGCGTCTCTTGATCCATACTCCTTCCCGGAAGGGACTGTTAATGGGAATTCGTTCGATGACGCATGCATGCATCCACGTTCCCATTGAGTGAATAGCTTGCCGCTAACCATGCTTGCCTATGCCCCGGAACCCGTTTCAAGACTGCCAAAACGAGGCAACGTTAAATCGTGCGCAACCGATAGGATCGGTGCGTGAGCGAAGCGTAGGTCCCTCGCTGGCTGAATGGAGATGTATAACTGTTTGCCTATTAGTTGCGCTGTCCGAGGTTACCGTCAGTTACTGAAGTCTGTCGGCCGATCCCCTGGACACCTCCGATGATGAAACTGCGCACTGAGTTGGTGGCACATCCGAGCCAGCTTACCGAGGAATGTCGGCAGCGCTGGAATGAGCTCGCACGGAATCCGTTTCAAAGCTGGGATTGGCTCGGCAGTTGGGCGGAAGCGTTTTCGGAAGAGTATTCCCCGGCGATCCTTAAGGTCACTTCCAATCAAGGTCGGATCCTCGGGTTCGCTCCTTTCTGCGTCGAGAACCGTCTCGCTTTCGGCCGAACGATCTCATTCTTGGGCTCGGGAAAAGCCTGCTCGGACCATCTATCCATTCTTGCCGAAGAAGGAAAGACGACCCCCGTCAGTCGAGCGATCGCAGATTGGCTTGTGAACCATCATTCAGGCGATTTCAGCTGGGATCATCTTGAGCTGATCGGAGTTGACTTGCACGACCTCGGAGTCGACCTACTCGCCGACGCATTGAAGAAGCAGGGCGTGCAGGTCGAAGTCAAAGACGGCCTCGGTTGTTACGCGATTGATCTGCCGCTGACCTGGGACGAATACGTCAAAATGCGATCCAAGAGCGGTCGTCGCGAGATCCGACAAGCTTTGCGAAAAATCGATGACGGAAAGGTCCAACTGAAACTGGTTACAACGGAACAACAACTTTCTCAGCACTGGCCACATTTCGTCGAACTCCATCAACGTCGCAGAAACGCATCGGGAACCGACGGTTGTTTCGACCACAGTCACTTCGAACAGTTTCTGCGCACCGCCGCCGAGAGACTGTTGAGTAAGGGGCAACTGAGGTTCCTGGTTGCCACTGCCGAGGATCAGCCCATCGCCGTTCAGTTCGCGGTCGCTGATGAGAGCACTTGGTACTT
>JBCCOI010000514.1:0-5564 GCA_039025515.1 Planctomycetota bacterium | reverse complement strand
TCTCGACGCACGTCCGGATCATCAACGCCATTTTTGCTGTAGAGCTTTGCGTGAAACTCCTGCTCACGGTGAATCTTCTCGGCATCGAACAGGACAGCAGAACACCTTGTGCCCGGCTCGATGTCTCCAAAATGCTCAATCACGATCATGATCGCCGCTTTCTGATCAATGTCCTGCACGACTAAACCACCATGCTTTTGAACCCACCAACCTTTCCCGCTGCTCTTCCATTGTGCTGATGCAGGGTCCCAACGCAACGGACGGTTTTTACCGGGAACGGCCGACCCCAAAAAGGCGTTATTCTCGTCCCGACTTCCCAGCATTTCCTGAGGCACCCACTGCAGCACATCGCGAATGATGCACCAACGCGGTTGTTGCAGTTGCGCACCGCCGCCTTCGATCCAATGCCGACGTAAATCATAGAGCGAGCCGTCGAGGCGCTAAAAGTCTAACCACCGGTCGAGGATCCGCAGTTTGAAGTCTTCGTCTAAAGCCCAAACTCGCTGAGTTTGATCGTCTGAAAGACAAGGTCGGCCCGTGATGACTCGTAAAGGATACCCAGCGTGTCCTCATCGACCATGACGAGCGAACTGTACGCGCCTCCTTCATGATCCAGCCGGATTTGTTTTTCTTCCGGCCAAGTCAAACCGTCATCAAGACTCGCGCGGACCGTCATGTTGCGGCGCTGTGTCTTACTATTCGGATTGGAAAAAAAGAGAACTCGTCGACCGTCTGGCAAGACGTGCGAGATCAAACTCGCCATGCAAACGGGCTCCGGCAATGCACCATGGTCTGATGAGTGGACTTCCCATGTGCTTCCCCGATCCATCGTGATTCCCACCGCACGACCGTTTGTCTCCGATTTGTCCCGCCTGTTGCGGTTGTCGCGCATGTTGAGCATGAGTGCGCCATTGGAAAGTTCGGCAACCGAACATTCCGTCGTATCAGTCCGCGCCGGCGCGGATACGGTCCAGGACTTTCCGCGATCACGACTCCAGATCAAATTCGAGAACGGCAAGCCTTCCGCGTCTCGTCCTTGGGTGGGTATCACCAGCGTGCCATCGGATAAGGTGATGCCGTTACCCGGAGCCGGTGCAAAAAGGTACCACTGCGGTTTCTTGAGTTCCCTCGTCCAGTTTTCGGGCTTCGACCAGGTGACGCCGTCGTCGTTCGACCGCACAACCATGAACTGCGATGACAGATTGATGTCCAACCCTGGCTCCGAGCCTCGACCTTTCCATTGATGGGTTCCGGGTTTGCCGTGCGTCCAAACCGCAGAGACCAAGATCTCTCCGGTGACTGTATCGACAAGAATGTTTGGATCTGAGCAACCGTTCTGGTCATGTCCGAGCCCGCCATACTCACCCATGTCCATGATCGGACGAGGAGTCGACCAGGTCTTTCCGCCATCGGTGGAACGCGAAAGACCGATGTCCATATGACCCTGAAGATCACGACGGCTGTCGTACCGCATATCGTAAACGCCCAGCAGTGTGCCCTTGTTGGTTCGGGCAATCCCTGGGATCCGAAATGTGTGACAATGATCATCGCCCTGACGGTGAATAACGGCGGCGGCGCGGCCGTTCGGAAATTGGATCAGCCCGGGTCCCTGCTGCTTTCCTGAATCGGCTTTACAGGTCAGTTGTGCGCTAACCAACACGGCCAGCAAGACGACGACGATTTGGCGTATTTGCTTTGCAGCAATTTGTCTCTTCATCATTCTTGACTCGATCGTTCTATTTGAACCCATGTCGCTTGGAAACGCCTCAGTTTTGGTCGCCGATGACGTCGCTTAGCGGAATGCGTTGAAACGCGATCTGCGCCTGACTGCCTTCGTAGAGAATTCCGATCGTTTCTTTGTCTATCATTGAGAGGCACGAGTAACCTCGCCCCTTGCCTTCATCCAAGAGCAGGCGGTGTTCCTCCGGCCACGTCAGTCCGCGATCACGAGAAGCCTTGATCATCATGCGTTCTCTAGCGCGAGTGCTATCAGGATTAGAGAACGGGAGCCAACCGCCGACGTCCCCGCGTAGCTCTTGACCTACATTGATGAGGCTCGCCATACAGGCTCCAGGTTCAATCAATGAGTGTTCGGAGCTCGCGTGTTTCCGCCAAGTCCGTCCCATATCCGTCTTCGTCATGACGACCCGGGCAGCCTTGCGGTTATAGCGACAATTGAGCATCAGTACGCCGGGCTCGATCTCAACAACCTGCGACTCTGTCGTGTCATCGTATGCACCTGTTCCGATCTTCCAAGTCTTGCCGTGATCCTTCGAGTAGATGATTGTTGAATGCGGTAATCGGTGCGCTGGTTTACCAGCTACGTCTGGAGGATCTTGGTACTGAGCCGCAAAAACGATGGTGCCGTCACGCATGGTAATGCCTTTGCCCGGCCCCTGTAGCAAGAAAGACCACCGTGGCTTCTTGATCTGATCGGTAATGTTGATCGGTTTCGACCACGTGACGCCATCGTCGTCACTGCGAATCACCATGAGCTGGCCCGTATCTTCCGGTTTCAGCCCCGGTCCGGAGCCTGTCCAAGATCGGTCTCCGTGGCTCCAAGTCGCGGCGACCCATATCGTTCCGGTGACGCGATCAACAAGGATCGCGGGGTCGCCAATTCCATCGTAGTGATGGTTAGGGTCATCGCCCATGTCCATGATCACTCGCATCGGTTCCCACGTCCGGCCACCGTCTGTGGATCGAGACAGACCGACGTCGATGTCACCGGGAAGGTCAGCACCGCCGCGTCTCCGAACATCATAGACGCCAACCAGCGTTCCCCGGTTTGTCGTTGCGAAACCGGGAATTCGAAACGTGTGCACTCCATCATCGCCGCCCATTCGCAACGCGACGCCCAAACGCTGAGTCGACGAAGCTCTAAAACTTACGATTTTTCCATCCGAGAGTCGCACGCCCTCACAGGTCACGCCGACGGTGTGGTCGATGTTTGCGGTGTCTCGCAACCGGCATCCGATCCAGAGGTCATTCTCTCCATCAACCAAAACATGTTTCCCGCTGATGGCTGCCACCTTCGGATTCCGCTCGTTTTCAATCGTGATGGGCTGGCCGAATGGAATCGTTTCCGTGAATGACTCGCCGCTTTCTCCGATCGAAGCCTCAAATGAGTGGATATCGCCTTGCTCGCAGAGCGGAGAGAGTCGCACTTCAGTAAGCGAGACCGGATTGAGGCTTCCTGCCGTTACGATCTTGATTCTCAGCAGAGGACTTGCCTTGGCACCAACGAGTGCAGGAAGTGTGCATGGAAGCTGTTCGATTCTCACGATGCGCTGAGGACGACGGCGCGCAATCGTCACATCGTCGATAAGGATGCCGGTTGCGGCCGGGCTTGTCACCGTAAAACGAAGCTTCTTTATCGTCGAATCTCCGAGCGGGACCCTGATCTGCGAAAGAAACGATTGCCCCACCCGTATCTTCAGATCGCCATTGAACACTTCGACCCAACCCTTGCCCGCGTGCTTTTCGACACGAAACGCAAATGGTTCCCGGTGCGTCCAGCGCTCCGCCCAGAACGATAGCTGGCCGGAAGTATCAATCGACTCATCCAGCTCCAACACGACACTTGTTTTCTTTCCGCCGGACAATTGAAGGCAACGACTGCCCGTTCTTGAGTGCTGGTCGTTGACGATGGATTGCCCCGCCGTTCTAACCCAAAGGCCCATCGACGTCTTCAACTGGTCGAACGACCCGACCTCCGTGGACTCGAAGCTGACCAACGGTGAACCGACTCGATTCTTGCTGCTCTCTTGGTCAGTGAATAAAACGATTGGTTTTTGATCAGCTCGAGCCAGTGCACAACCGGCAACGATCGCAACAAAGCTGATGATGTGAGAATACCAGTTCATCAAATGATGGTGGCGGTTCGCGTCTGGCGGATTGGACTCCCATGTTTTAACAGAATTGGGGTGTCCGAGCTGAAACCTCATGGGCTGCTGATTCGCAGTCGACTATGCTCTGGCGGATCCACGTTTTTGTAGGAACGGCGGATCAATGATTGTCGCGGATCAGCTCCGTCCGATCGATTTTGACACAATTGCATCGGGCGGAGCCGGTAAGCGACTTTCAAGAACACGCTAGTTATTGGTGTGGGCCGTTCCTTAGTTTTTAGCTTCGACCGCACAGATTCATCATGAGCTGCTTTCGATCCATCGTCTTCTTGCTTTTCCTTGCGAGCACTTCGATTCCGGTCGTTGCGCAACAGACGCCAAGCTCAACGACAGAAGCACCAAGCGACGCTGAGATCCCGCAGGCCATCTTCAAATTTATGGAGAAGCCGGAACCGGACTATGGCTGGTCGATTGACAACAGCATCGAAAACGACAACGGAGCCATCCATCAGGTGACACTGACGTCACAGACTTGGCACGACATCACCTGGAAACACGATCTCTATCTTTACGAACCAAAGACCGTTCGGCACGCGACCAAAGTCCTGCTCTTCATCAATGGCGGATCGACTGGCAGAAAGCCCAATGAGAGTAGCTTGGAGATCGGGCAGGCATTGGCAAATGCAACGGGCGCGACGGTGGCTTCCTTGCATCAAGTTCCGAACCAGCCCTTGTTTGGTCGACGGTATGAGGACGATGCGATCACGGAAACGTGGCTTCGATATCTAAAATCGGGCGACGAATCCTGGCCGCTGCTTTTTCCAATGGTGAAGAGTGCCGTCAAAGCAATGGATGCGGTTCAGGAGATAGCCGAGGAGTACCGTGATGTGAACGTCGACGGCTTCGTGATTACGGGTGCGTCTAAGCGTGGGTGGACGAGTTGGCTGACTCCGGTCGTCGATGATCGAATCATCGGAACCGCACCAATGGTGATCGACATGCTCAATATGCGAGCGCAGATGAAGTATCAGAAGGCGATGTGGGGCAAGTTCAGCGATTCCATCAATGACTACACCGACAAAGGACTGGTAAACCTCGGAGAAGAGTCTGATCGCGAGCGAAACTTGCGGTTGATGATGGACCCCTACACCTACCGAGCGAAGCTTTCGTTGCCAAAGCTGATCGTCAACGGAGCAAATGATCCCTACTGGTGCACCGATGCCCTCAACCAATACTGGGACGGCCTACAAGGCGATAACAACCATATCCTGCAGTTACCCAACTCCGGACATGGACTTCAGGGCAATCAGGAACTCGCCTTGAGATCAATCGCCGTATTTTTTGACTGTGTCGCCAGCGGATCGCCCTTCCCGAAACTGGCGTGGAATTGGGATGAAGCCGCTAGAACGCTTACGATCGAGGCGAGTCCGGTGCCCAAGCGTGTTCAACTTTGGACGGCATTGTCCGACGATCAGGACTTCCGCCCGGACCGTTTTTCTTCCGCCGAACTCGACCCAAAAGCTGGTGTTTATTCGGCAACAATCGATCGGGAAGAGGGCAAACACAAGGCATTCTTTGCGGCAGCCATGTATGAGCGCGGCGGACTTGAATTCTCTCAAACCACGCAGATCTGGCGAGTCGACTGATGCGGCTTCAGACGCTATCCACCTTCTCCTGCATCGACTGCTGCCGGTCCGTTCGTGTCCCAACTTTAAT
>JBCCOI010000513.1:0-5577 GCA_039025515.1 Planctomycetota bacterium | reverse complement strand
TAGAAGAGGCGGTTTGTCTTCAGACCGTCGATCCCGGCGGTGAGAGCGGCATCAAATCGGCTCGACGTCCCACCGCTGCCGGCTCCCGATGGCGGGCCGTTCCAGTCTCCGGCGAGCGGAGTCCAGCCCACGTTTCCGGACGGACCGAAGCCGAAGAAATAGTCGGCTGCTCCCGCCGAGAATGAATCGCGCAGGTGGAAGAGCGAATCGTCAGGCTGATAGAGACCGATCGTATCGATTCCATCTCCATCCCAGTCACCGACCAGCGGAAGCCAACCCGCTGCGGCAGGTCCAAAGTTAAAGAACTCGTCAGCCTGCCCCGGGCTGAATGTGTTTCTCAAGTGAAAGAGCGACGCGTCGGGTTGGTAAAGTCCGATCGTATCGACTCCGTCGCCGTTCCAGTCACCACTTAGCGGCAGCCAGCCGGCACCACCGGGCCCGAACGCGAAAAACTCATCCGCGTTACCAGATGTAAAGCTGTTCTTGAGATGAAAGATCGAGGCGTCGGGTTGATAGAGCCCGACCGTGTCAACTCCGTCTCCATCCCAGTCCCCGGCAAGCGGAATCCAATCAGCGTTCTGAGGTCCGAAGAAGAAGTATTGGTCCGACTGGCCCGCCGTAAATGAATTCTTCAGATGAAACAGTGATAAGTCTGGCTGGAATAGCCCGATCGTATCTGACCCATCGCCGTCCCAATCACCGACCAGCGGAATCCATCCGGCGTCACCGCCTGGGCCGAATGAAAAGAACTGGTCCGCAGGTCCGGATCCAAACGAGTCGCGAAGATGGAAGAGGGAGACGTCGCCCTGATAGAGACCGATCCCGGACTGTTGGGGTGTCCCGCGGATGACGCCGATTGCGACGCTCGCGGCATTGAAGCCCACTCCAGAGACGATCTCCAAGATGATCGTTTCATTGCCTTCAAACTCAGCATCTGACAGCGCGTCGATGACGACTTGAACGGTATCGATTCCATCGGCAAACGTGAGGGTGCCGCTGGACGCATCAAATGAAGCAGCACCGGTTTGGGAGTAGTCCGAGCCAAACGTCGCGTTGCCAGAGACAGTGAAAGGCACCGTCAGTGATCCGGTGGTATCGTTCCGAGTAAACGTGAACTTCATCGTCTCGGAGCCCTCTTCGGGGATGAAAGCGGGGGTAACGCCTAGTGTGACGGTGGTTCCCGCTTGGTCATCATTTTGAATGACTCCGATGGCTTCCGTTAACGCAAGGATGGCGTCGTCCGAGGTATTCATTAATCGCAACTCGTAGCGTTCGTCGCCTTCCAACTCCAGATCCGCGGCGATCGAGAGTGTTTGCGTGTCGGAGACGGTTTGGCCTTCGGCAAAGCTGAACTGACCATTTGGCAGACCGCCGTTGAAGTCGCCAGCGTCGACAGGGTTTCCGCCCGAACCGGCGACCGAGTAGCTGACGGTTGCGGCGGGTAGGTCACCGCTTCGAACGAGCTGGAATGTGGCTAGAGTTTCCCCGGAGTCTCCCTCGTCGATATCGAGTGTGCTGGAGAGGATCGCGTCGATCGTCGTCGACGGAATGATTTCCCGGATCGCGAGTGCGGGAATCACGATCCCTTCGCTGCCCGCGAGTGCCGCGACCCGAATGTCGATCGTTCCGAACTCATCAGCCGTAACCGTTTGCGCGTAGGATTGCAGGGTCCTGCTGGAAGAACCGACTTGGTCGTTGATCATCAAGGTGCGATTGCTCAGCACTTGATTCATGACGATTGGCTCGTCCCTCCCTTCGATGGTGATTTGCTGGCTGAATGATCCGATAAAGTTCTCCAATCCGAAGACGTAAATCTCGTAGTCTCGATTCGGAATCAGATTCGCCCAAGTGAATCCGACCGGATCGATAAAGTCCTGAAACGGCCCGCTGAAGAGAACACCATCGACAGCTTGCAATGACTGATCGTGTTGCGGAAGACTGGACGCGCTCGCGGTCGATCCACCCGCGCCTGTGACCGTGTGGACGAACAAGTCGAAACCCGATCGCGCCCCCGATTCGTCGATCAAATCCTCGAAACGATTTCGTTCGGAACTGAATGACGGCTCGATACGTGTCCAGTGCAGCGGTGTGGAAGAACCGATCGATTGGTCAAAGTCAACGCCGACCAGTCGTCCGTCTCCGCTAGTCAGGAATGCGCGGTCGTCATCGATGACTTCCACTGCGACTTCAGGAATGGTCTGTGAGAGTGGATAGTCGAGCGAATCACTCGTGGCGGTGATGGCGTGGTTGATCAACGCGAAGTGGTTGCCTTCGATCACCGTGTCGTCGATCGCTCGGGCGTGTACTGTCGCTGCGTCCGTGTTGCCGAAGACGACATCGACGGAGGATGCAAACGTTCCGGGCTCGCCGGTGAGACTGAGTTCAACCTGGCCCGATGAAGTCGCCGTGACGGTGACGTTCCCGGACGGCACGGATTCGAGCTGGATGAGATAAGTGTCGCTGGCAAATGCCGATTCTTCACCGACACGAGTGATCTGATCCGGCTGGATGACCCTGACGCCCGAGCCAACGGAAGCATCGATCGTGATGTCCGCATCGGAAAGGTCAAAGAAGATGTTTCCCGTGCCTCGGGCTCGGAGTCTCGCCGTCGTTTGAGCATCTAAATGTGGAACGGAAATTTCCGCCGAACCGTTGTTGGGAAAGTGCCCGAGTAAGACCGGATAGGTCGAACCGCCGTCGAGTGAAAGGCTGAGCTCGATGAAAGAAGCATCGATCCCGTTTGTATCCGTTCCGGCAACATCCCAAGTGACGTTGGTGGTGTTTCCGCCCTGCCACGTGACGGGTGAGTTCGGCGAAGTGATTCGGAACGCTGCTCCCGTATCGATCACGTTCAACATGATGTCATCGGAAACAATGCCGCTGACGGCACGGCCGGCAACATCATGGTTGTCGCGGACCGTCGCGCGGAAGTTCAACTCGCGTGACTGTGTCGGCAACTGTTCGCCGAGCGTGCTTGTGCCGTTGAGTAGATCGGGCAAACGCGGAAACGTTCTCGATGGATCTAGAGTCGGCGCGAATGAACGGAAGAGCGGACCTTCGCCATCCCCGTCGCCCGTCAATGGCACGGACTCGCCGATCGCAATAAACTCGAACTGCAGTCTGGGCTGAGGTGCGGTCGTGTTGATTTGTATGAAGAACTGGTCGTAGTTTCCGTATGCGCCGTTTGGCGTCAGGATGAGCGTGCCATCTTCAAGCGATGCCGTGGCACCGCCCAAAGTGGAACTGCCAAACGCAGCGTTGACTTCCGAAATCAAACGGGAAACTAAGTCTCCGTCGGAGTAGACGTAGGTCCGATCGACGGAAACGCCGTCGGGTCGCAATCCCGTGATGCGGAGTTGATCGCCCGTTTCAAACGGCGATTCATTCGGGTAGAGGTCTAGGAAATCGAGCGGCGTCGAAAGATCGGCCGCGTTGAAATTGGTAGTGAACGGCTCGTAGTGTCCGATTCGAAATCGCGGAGCCAGGTCGAGTTGATCCCAGCTGTAAGAAAGTTCGTCGCCCTCGTTTGAGTCGTTCGCGATCGCGGTAAGCGTGAACGGTGTTTGAGTTGGGATTTGGTAACCGCTGCCGACCTCGAGCACGGGCAAGGAATTGTCGGTTGCGACCTGCGTTGCAACGTCTGGAGCTTGAGTCCTTAGATAACGTTGGATTTGATCGAAACTGGCCGGGTGAAAGTATCGCTCGTCATTCTCAAATGGCGTTAAGTTGTCGCTGCCGCAGATCCCAAGGTAGCCCATGATCGAGGAAGCACTGCCTGGTTCGTAGGCGCTCACGGCAGCTCTCTGGTCGTAGCAAAAACCGTCGACACCGTTGAACGTGTGCTCGGCACCGAATTGATGGCCCATCTCATGGACGAGGATCGTGAGCATGATGTCGGTTGGAACCACTTCGTTAGATTCCAAACGCACGGGCGACGAGACACCCGTCGTGGCGTCGGCTCTTAGGGGATGACCGATGACGGCCAGCCTGGCCAACCCGCCGCCGGAATCAACCGCAAGAACATGGCCGATATCGAACTCATTGGATCCTCCCACATCGATACTGCTGCCCAACCGATTCGAAATCTCGGGGAGGTTCTCATTGATCAGGCTAAACGAATCGTTATCCGTATAGCCATCATTGAGCGTGCTTCCCGTTGAAATCAGTGTGTCGTTGTCGGGGATAAGCATGAATCGAATCGCAAGCTCACGCTCATAAATCGCGTTCACTTCGTTCAAAAGATTGTCGAGCGCGTCACTAGCGACTTGGCGTTGTGTGAACTCAGACGAGGTCGAAGGATTGCAACTCGGCGACACATCACACACGGCCTCCGTGAATTCGACAGTCGTTGCGAGAGCAAGCCGGTAGGTGTCGACCGTTTCTCCGACGGTAAAATTCTCCGGGCCGATTGTTAGCAATCGCCTGTTTTCGAGTTTCTCAAAGGCACAACGTTGCCGACTCTTGTGGAAAGGCACTTTCGACTTTCTTGCTTGGCGAAGGGGTTTCATGGTCCGGTAGAATCTTTTTGTCGTGCTGTCGGATTCGATCGGGTGCATAGCAAGTTGTCCGGTCGAGATGCGCTCCCAATTTGTCGTGAAACTCGCGTCTCTCGATCCGCTCGGGTGTTCGCCCGAGTTTTCGCTAAACTATCGGTCGCGGTTGCTTCCACTCTCTCTCGTTCTGTTTGACCCGCTTCGCAGTTTGACGCATGTCGCCCATCGCCCGACTTTTTCTTCTACTGCTTTGTTGCCCTCTTTTGGCCGGATGCGACGGCTGCCGGCAAGTGAAGCAAGCAGACGAAAATGAAAAAAAGGACGCTCCTAAAGAAGCATTTACGGTCGGTCCAACGGTCGGCTATCCGTCGGATCAAAATGTGACGATGCAGTCGATGAAACCCGGGCATTGGACCACGGCGGAGCAGTCCCTCAGAAGCAATTTGGCTGATGTCCGAGGGGAACTGGCAAGCGAAATGACGTTGACGGTTCGCAACGCCAAAGGCGAAGCCGTTGGCCAGGTCCAGACCTTGAAGACCGTGCGTCCGGTGACGTTGCCAAAAGGCCAGATGCGGCGAATGGACTTTCGTGTCCGTTGTCCCGTCCCCAATTCGGTGACCACCCAGCAGGCGATGCTCGGTAGTCGCCTTACTCCTCGCAGCGGAGGGATCTTGGACACCGGAGGGCAGCCGCTCAACCTTCTGACGGGAGATGAATACTTCTTCGTTGTCCTGACGACGCGGCCGGAACAGTTCACTCGCTTGCAGGTTGCCGATTGGGTCCGCTCCATCGGCGATTCGATTGACAAAGATGTTCGCGGTGAAAACTATCGGGTGACGATTCCGGACACAGAAGGGTTGATCGCATTGCCCGAAACGGCGCTCGATATGACGTCGATTGGAGCCATCTTCTGGGACGACCTGTCCGAAGATGCGTTGACGCCGGACCAGCAGAATGCGATCTCGGACTGGTTGCATTTGGGAGGGCGATTGATCGTCAACGGTCCGATGGGAAGTGAAGCGTTTGCGAATACGTCGCTCGCTGATGCTCTGCCGCTCAAGCCGACAAGCAACATCGAGCTTGC
>JBCCOI010000512.1:0-5582 GCA_039025515.1 Planctomycetota bacterium | reverse complement strand
GGCCTCACCAACGATCTCACGCCCAACGTTGCGTGGTTTCGCGACAAACCAATCCGCCCGCTCGGTGCCCAAACGTTCTCCCAATTTCCGTGCGGACAGCTCATCCTCACAGAACGCAAATACACTTGGCCCCCAGCTGCTTTGACCGATTCCGATCGCCGAGTTTTCTTTCATGGTTTCGATCAGTTCGGTGACGTCTTTGCCGTTGTAGGCTCCGCCCTGGACCTTCGAAAAAAGCATCCCGCTTTCATGGTTGTAGCGCGTGACCGCATCGGCAAAACGACCAAAGTCTCCTTCGGCGACCGATGGCAGAATCTCATTTTCCGCGATTGAAAGAAGAATATTGCTGGTCTCCTTTTCCGGATCTGACAGGGCTGCGAACTGCGACGCCTCTTCGTCGCCCGAAGTGCGACTCGGAAGCGGGTTTGGTAACGCGACCAGAATTCGCCAGTCCGTGGGTGGCTCGACGCGATGGACTGTCGCAGGTTCACCATGCTCGAGAAATAAACCTCCCGCAAAATATCCGCGTGTTCCGATTTTCGACCGCTTGCCACGACGCGCAATATCCAAAGCGAGTTCCGTCTCGGTGAGTTGCAAGTCGAACATGTTTGCAAAGCCTTCCGCGAGCGCGAGTGAAAGCTGTGTGCCGCTACCAAAGCCACAGTGCGCGGGCGGTAACTGTTCCGCAACAACCTCCACGGACGGTACGTCCTTGAGTCCCGCCTTTTGAGTCAGTCTCTCAACGATGGGTGTTGCTCGTTTTGTAAGTTCCGCATCCAAATGAAACCGGCTCGATTGCTTCATACGAATCACCGTCTCTGGACAATCAATCATCATCCCAAGTCCGCCAAACGGTGCTTGCGTTCGCAACAATCCGAAATGCAGTCTCGCTCCCGTCTCAATTCGCACGCTGCGTCGTTCGGAAGCTGCGTTGGCCGTCATGAATCCGTTTCGACGTGCGAGTCCAATCGACGGCGAATGGTCTCCATCAATAGCTCGAAGGCAGTCGCTTCATCGCGGCCTGCCGTTTTGCGAACCATCGGAGTTAACTGATGAAGCTGCGTTTCGATCTCCTCGCGCTGCATCAAGTGAGTGCGAGTGGCTAGGATGGCTGCTTCGATCACGGCGTGCTTCGCGCGATTGAATCCAAAGAAAGGCCTCTCGATCGCAGACTCCACCAGACGACAGTCCATCTCGTATCGCGGCAAGTCTTCACGGATTGTTTCAACTCGAATCGCGAACCAACGATGGCAATCCTTCAGCATCGCAAAGTCGCCGGACTCCGATTTTTTCACAAGTGCTTCGGCTTCTGTTGCAGCTGATACCGCCGTTTTCGCAAAGAGCAATACGTCGTCCGTGACGTGGACGACGGCGCGACGAGAAGACAACAGATTTGCGCAGGTCGTTGAACCCTGATAGGGACGAAGAAGAAAACCTGGATCGCCGCCTGGGCTTCTCATTCGCTCGGGTGATGTCAGCACAGGACCCATCGGCGCGACGTTGACTCGCCCGGCCGCATCAATCGTCGTCACGATGGACTCCAAAATCACGACGAAGACACCATGTGGGCAAAGTTGGAAATCATCTGCTGCCCAAAGGGGCTCAGGATCGACTCGGGATGGAATTGAAATCCATAGACGGGCCGCTCGCGGTGACGAATAGCCATGATCGTTCGATCGTCTTTGCTTTGGGCGGTTACTTCCAGGCAGGACGGCAGATTTTCGGGACTTACAACCAGCGAGTGGTATCGTCCGACTTTCATCGGATTCGGACAATCAGCGAACAAGTCTGAACCATCGTGTTCGATTTCGCTGGGCAATCCGTGTCGGGGCATCCCCCGCACAATCGCCGCTCCAAACGCACTACCAATTGCTTGATGACCCAGGCAAACCCCCAAAATCGGTAGCGTCGACGGTGCCGTGCGAATGAGCTCGACACAGCACCCAGCCTGGTCCGGGCCGTGCGGGCCCGGAGAAAGTACAACGGCATTTGGCGACAAGGCCAACGCCTCCGCCGCAGCAATCTGTTGACTTCGGACCACGTGCGTTTCCGCACCAGTGTGCCGGACGTAGCGTGCGAGGTTGTGCACAAACGAATCCTGATTGTCCAAGACCAGAATCGTTGTCCCGATGCCCTTGCGGCACTGGGTCGGACGGCGATAATCGACACGATCTGGCTTGTCTTTGATTTCCATCCCACCCAAGGTAAACGGCTATGGCACTGGTTCCACTCCGCGTTGTACTCGATCACGCAGCCGAAAATGACTACGGCGTTGCGGCGTTCAACGTCAACAATATGGAACAGATCCAAGCGATCATGGAAGCCGCCGACGAAACAGATTCGCCGGTCATCATCCAGGCGTCACGCGGTGCCCGAGCTTACAGCCAGGACGCGTACCTACGCCACCTGATGGTCGCCGCGACGGAACTCTATCCGCACATTCCGATCGTAATGCATCAAGACCACGGTAACAGTCCGGAGACTTGCAAGTCCGCGATCGACAACGGTTTCACCAGTGTCATGATGGACGGCTCGCTTGAGGAAGACGGTAAAACGCCCGCCGACTACGGCTACAACGTTCGCGTCACACGCGAGGTCGTCGAGCTCGCGCATGCTCAGAACGTAAGCGTCGAAGGTGAACTCGGCTGTTTGGGATCGCTCGAAAGCGGTGAAGGCGAACAGGAAGACGGCCACGGCGCCGTCGGTGAGCTGTCGCGTGACCAATTGCTCACCGACCCTGATGAAGCCGCCCGCTTCGTCGAAGAAACTGGCGTCGACGCACTTGCCGTCGCGATCGGCACCAGCCACGGTGCCTACAAGTTCACAAAGAAGCCGACCGGCGAAGTCCTCGCGATGACCAGGATCGAGGAGATCCACGCGAAGCTCCCCAACACACACCTCGTCATGCACGGCAGCAGCAGTGTTCCGCAAGAGCTTCAAGACATCATTAATCAGTACGGTGGTGAAATGAAGCAGACTTATGGTGTCCCCGTCGAAGAGATTCAGCGGGGCATCAAGAGTGGCGTTCGAAAAATCAACGTCGACACGGATTGCCGAATGGCGATCACCGGTGCGATCCGCAAGGTGCTCACCGAGGATCCTTCGGCATTCGATCCTCGTGCATACCTCAAGCCAGCCCGGGCGGCGATGAAGCAGGTCTGTGTTGCCCGCATGACTTCGTTTGGGCAAGCCGGCAACGGAGCAAAGCTACGTTCGAACATGTCGGTCGCGTAGTTTTCTTTCGTGGACCATCGCTTGCAGACTCCACGTGATCTAGATGCCTTGGTGACGTGGTGGTCCAATCTGGACGCGGCTCTCGCGCGACCCGGCCGATGTCTCTCGCGCGATGGTCTATCAAAGATTGGTTCTGCGAGATGCTCTTAATCGCGGCGAATTCTTCATCGCAGTGCTTACGCGTGGCGGTTGGTGGCAGTACTACTCAGCTCATCTGCGGAAAGTTCTGAAAGGTTTCGCGGAAAACCTCGGCGTCCTGCAGCGTTTGACCTGCGGCGACCGCAGTCGCAGAAATCTTCCCCAGGGGTTTTTATCCATGCCTATTCCATGCCCCGTGCGATAGCACGCGGTTCCCCAGGCGATAACTTTTCTATCCCGGGAGCCGCCGTTCGATAGCACCGTTTCCACGGTCGATTTCTTTTGCTCACACCCCTGAGCCGCAGTGCGATAGCACCGGTTCCGCTACCACTCCCGCTCTCCGGCCTGAGCCGCAGTGCGATAGCACCGGTTTTGTTACTACATGGCTCCCTTGCCTAAGCCATGATGCGATCGCATCTGTTAACACACCCAGCTTGTTGCCACAAACCGCTACGCGACAATCACGGAATCCAGCCGGCACCCACTCCATCTACCGTTTTAATCGTCCAGTCGTCAGACCAATGACTTTCCGAAGCGTCTTCGCAATCCTGGAATGATTCGTCCGTAGGCGATTTCGTTCGGATGGAAATGTCGTTGCGTCGAGTTCAAATGGGACAGACACACCCTGGGGGAGATTCGATGCCTCGTCTTGTCGATCCGTGACTTGGTTAGCGTGTATCGCATCGCAATGATTCCCATCGCCCGACGCTGGACTGCCTTCTTCCTTCGACAAGCTCGACTCGTCCTGCGTCTTAGTCGCCAATCGATCTAGCGGACTAATCACCTTCCGGCTGCTACGGTCTAATGCATGCGTGTAAATCATCGTGGTGGATACATCCTTGTGTCCTAACAGCTCCTGGATCGTTCGGATGTCCGTACCTGACTGAAGCAGGTGAGTTGCGAATGAGTGTCGAAAAACATGTGATGTGATTGCTTTTTGAATTCCCGATGATCCAACGGCTTCACGCAGATGCTTTGGAAAAGTGTCGCGGTGCAAATGATGGCGATGAAATCTCCCGGTTCTTGGATCGCGCGAAAACTTGTGCGATGCGAATACGAATTGCCAAGCCCATTGCGACGGAGCTGCCGGGTACTTCTTTTCCAGTGCGTACGGCAGCCAGACGGACGCTCGTTTCTCTGCAAGGTCTTCCTCATGAACGCTTTTTCTGGCGGCGAGGATTCGTTGTAGCGGTGCTTCCAAGTCCTTTGGCAGCGGAACGATTCGGCTCTTCTCTCCCTTCGAACCATGGATCTCAATCAAGCTGTTTTCAAAGTCGATGTCCTTGACCCGTAATCGCAATGCTTCACTTATTCTCAACCCACACCCATAGAGCAGCTTCGCGATGGTTCGATGCACTCCGTGCAAACGTCCAAGCACAGATTCAACCTCGGAAATGCTCATCACCGTCGGAATCTGCTTGCCTTTTGAGGCACGCGTTGCCTCAATCCTGCCAATTTCACGCTTTAGGACATGTTCGAAAAGGAAAAGCAACGCGTGGAACGCTTGGTTCTGTGTTGATGGAGCAACGTTTCCATCTACCGCCATATCGGTCAGGTGTGATTCCACGTCCGTACCGGTAATCGCCTCGAAGTCGTCCAAGCACTTCAAGCCGCGGTCACGCATAAAGGCTTTCAGTTTTCCAACGTACGCTCGTTCCGTGGAAAACTTCTTGCCCAGCAATCGCATCTTTCGCCGATACAGTTGCAACACATCGGGTTCGCTCGGATTGATCTTCCCGACGATCTCGTCGATATCTTCGATGCCAGCCTTTTTAGCTTCTTCTAAAGCTGCCAGCTCTTCGAGTTTTACGATGATGGGCTTGAGATCATGAGCAGCTCGCTTCAGTATCATCGTGCGATAGTCAGAAAGTGATCGAACCATCACCAGTCGCTTCCATGCTGGCACTTCCCGGTCTCGCCGAGCAATGCAGAATGCAATGACGTCATCTGCAGTGAAGTTCCAATCACGGTCGTCAAGCCGTTTGTGAAACTGGGCTAACTTCTGGGCCCAGATCCGAGCCCACTTGAGTTTATCTGCATCACGAGTGGATCGATCCTTGCGATTGTCCATGAATTGCTCCCGGCACTGAAAAGAACCGTTCGCCCCAGGGGGCCACGGAATAAAGAGAACGACGTGCGATCCTTTCGCCTAATCGCTGCAACGTGCCAGGATGAGCCTTATCATCGAGGGATCAAAAAGTGACCCATTT
>JBCCOI010000511.1:0-5600 GCA_039025515.1 Planctomycetota bacterium | reverse complement strand
GGGGTGTCCGATTTGGACTGAGAGTTTCGAGAAGCATGATTCGAAACAACCCTTCGAACCTGATACGGGTCATACCGACGAAGGGAGCGAGACGGCAATTTGAATTCTCTCGGGCTTTGCCGTTCTTTCTTCTCCGAGTCACTTGCCCCACTCGCATTTAAAGGGAAGCAATGAACTCTCCGAATCTGCCAATGTTGAACGTGCCGAAGAATACCAAGCAACGTGAAGATTACCCGGGGCAGTTCACCGACGACGTGGACAACACGGAGGAGATTCGTGCGATCGAAAACGACCCAACTCTGTTCCCAAATTCGTCACGCATTTATATCGCCGGCGACATCCACAGCGGGCTGAGAGTCCCAATGCGCGAGATCCGCGTTTCGGACACCGAGCATCCCAATGGCGAGATCGAAAAGAACGAACCGATCCGCGTTTACGATTGCTCGGGCCCCTGGGGCGATCCGGATTTCGATGGTGATGTGACGCAGGGACTTCCAGCTTTGCGTCGGCAATGGATTTTGGATCGCAACGACGTCGAAGAGTACATGGGCCGCGAGGTCAAACCGGAAGACAACGGTTATCTCTCGGAGGCTCATTCAGACAAGTACAACAAGTTGAAGAAGGAAAAGAATCGTCTCAAAGAGTACCCCGGATTGAAACGCAATCCGCTGCGTGCAAAGGCTAGCAACAGTTCCAATTGTGATTGGCACCCCGTCACGCAGAAGTGGTATGCCGATCAAGGAATCATTACGCCCGAAATGGAATATGTTGCCATCCGCGAGAATCTCGGTCGCAAGGAGGAGTTTAAGGCGATTGCCGACAGATACCCAAATGTGCGAGATCTGCCACCGGAAGCTTCCGAGCGAATCCGGCAGCTCTGCACGACACCGGAAGGTTACGAGATGCCTCGCCCCTCCGAGGTCGACCCCAACCTGCAGGTGCCCCGCAATCGAATGGATCATCAGCACCCAGGACAATCCTGGGGCGCCATGACGCCCGCGTTCATTACTGCGGAGTACGTTCGTTCCGAGGTCGCCCGAGGACGTGCGATCATCCCTTCGAACATCAATCATCCAGAGAACGAGCCGATGATTATCGGCAGAAATTTTTTGGTGAAGATCAACGCGAACATCGGCAACTCCGCGGTCACCTCAACCATCGACGAAGAAGTCGAGAAGATGCGATGGGCGACCAAATGGGGCGCGGACACCGTCATGGATCTATCGACGGGGAAGAACATCCACGCGACACGGGAGTGGATCATTCGCAATAGTCCGGTGCCGATTGGAACGGTGCCGATCTATCAAGCGCTTGAGAAGACGGGCGGACAAGTGGAAGCCCTCACGTGGGAGCTGTTCCGCGACACGCTGATCGAGCAAGCGGAACAAGGCGTCGACTACTTCACGATTCACGCCGGCGTCCTGAAGGCATTCGTACCGCACACGGCCAAACGAATGACGGGGATCGTTTCCCGCGGAGGCTCGATCATGGCGAAGTGGTGCATTCACCACGAAAAGGAAAACTTCCTCTACGAGCACTGGGACGAAATTTGTGACATTTGTGCCGCCTACGATGTCAGTTTCTCGATCGGTGACGGACTGCGACCCGGCTCGATCGCTGATGCGAATGATTATGCTCAGTTGGCCGAGTTAGAAGTCCAAGGCGAACTTACCAAACGTGCGTGGGCCAAGGGGTGCCAGGTGATGAACGAGGGGCCGGGGCACGTGCCGATGCACCTTATCCAGGAAAACATGCAGAAGCAGATCGAATGGTGTCATGAAGCACCGTTCTACACGCTTGGTCCACTCACCACGGATATCGCGCCGGGCTACGACCACTTTACGTCCGGAATCGGAGCGGCGCAAATCGGTTGGTACGGTTGTGCCATGCTCTGCTATGTCACACCCAAAGAGCACTTGGGTCTGCCGGACCGGAACGACGTTCGAGAAGGCGTCGTGACTTACAAAATTGCGGCGCACGCGGCGGACCTTGCGAAAGGACATCCGGCCGCACAGATTCGGGACAACGCCATTTCGAAGGCTCGTTTTGAGTTTCGCTGGCGTGATCAATTTGCGCTCGGACTCGATCCCGCCCGTGCCATTGAATACCACGACGAAACCTTGCCTGCCGAGGGTGCAAAAAGCGCACACTTCTGCTCCATGTGTGGCCCAACGTTTTGTTCCATGAAGATAACAAGCGACGTTCGCAAGTACGCCGAAGAAAAAGGCATCGGATCGCCCGAAGCGGTACCGCGGGATGCCGGGAACAAACCCCGATAGCCGACCGCCCAGTGCCCCCATGCACTCCGGATCAAGGTGGACCCTCAGGTAATGACGTCACAAAGGGGGCACGAATGACTATGTGATTATCGGTTCCAATCCGATGCGCGGTCTCAATTCAACTTACCAGATACGGTTTGCAACGACATCGATCCTTCAAACGCTGTGTTTCATAGTCGCAGGGTATCTGTACCACGCCATCGTGATGAATCACCTGCTCAATCAACGCGTTTCTCAAGCAGCTCTACGCCGTGTTTAGCACCCCATTTCTTCAAAGACTGAAGAATCGGCTTCAAGGTCTTCGCTTCCTTTGTTAGCTCGTACTCGACGCGCGGAGGAACTTCCGCGTGGACGAATCGTGTGACGAGCCCGTCCATTTCTAGCTCGCGAAGCTGCTTTGTCAGCATTCGCTGAGTGACGCAGGGAATCAACCGCTTCAACTCGCTAAAGCGGAGCTTGCCATTGAGAAGGTGGTAAAGAATGATCCCCTTCCATTTACCACCAATCAATTCGAGCGTCGCCTCGACAGGGCAGGCGATGTCGTCGTAGACATTATGACGTGCTTTTGCCTTGGCTACCATTTTGTAACTATGTGTCCAAATTGTTCGTTCTTGTGCACTGCGTTCATACACATATTATTGCCTCTCGGAACCTTAATCAATCTGAAACCGGACGGTGGCGAAGACAACGGCGACACGTAACCCGCGAGATGTACACGAAATACAAGTATTCGTTGAGAGAAGTCCTGGTTTGGACTCGATTAGAGATACTGTGGCTATTTCTATTGGCTAGCGTTTACACCGCGCTGTATGAGTTGGCGGGCTGGCATTGGATGGAGATCCCGTGGACACCTTTGGCCATGGTGGGTACCGCAGTCGCTTTTCTCATTGGGTTTCAAAACAACGCCGCATACGGGCGCGCCTGGGAAGCTCGAAAAATCTGGGGAAGCATCGTCAACGAGTCGCGAACTTTCGCCATGATGACTCACGAACTGATAACGGATGAACATGCGACTGAATCTATTTCACGGGATCAACTGAGCCAACATCGCACCCGCCTGATCCGTCGTCACATTGCATGGCTGACCGCGCTTCGACACGCAATGCGAATCAAGAAGAGCTGGGAGGTCTTTTCGGAGCACAGGACCAGCAGAGAATGGTACGAAAAAGTTGTGCTTCCAGAACGCGACACGAGCGTGAAGGAAGAACTCCGGCCTTTGCTAGGCGAAAGTGAATACGAGCAAGTTGTCGATCGGACGAATCACGCGGTCGCCATCCTTTCGCTCCAGTTCAAGGACATCCGAGAGCTGAAGCGACAGGGTTTGATTTGGGAATTTTCGTTCCTTGAATTCCACAATGTCATTCGTGAACTGGTTGCGTTGCAAGGCAAGTCTGAACGTATCAAGAATTTCCCGTACCCTCGGCAATTCGCCACGATCGGGCACGATCTCGTTCGCGTGTTCATCCTTTTGTTGCCGCTTGGCATTGTCCCGCAGTTTTCCCGGCTTGGCGTAGAGCTCGCCGAAGCAAATCCGATGATCGACGGCTACTTCGTTTGGCTGTCCGTTCCGCTGGTGGCGATCGTCGCGTGGGTCTTCCACACGATGCTGAGGATAGGAACGTCCGGCGAAAACCCTTTCGAGGGCTCAGCGAATGACGTCCCCATTTCAACGATTGCAAGAGGAATCGAAATTGATTTGCGTGAGATGAATGGCGAGCCGGGTTCCGAAATCCCTGATCCTCTTCCCACCGTACACAACGTGCAAATGTGAGCATTCTGCATTTGCGTTTCGTTTCGTTTCGTTCCTCAAATTTCAAAGGCATCTCAATGAGCTACAACGGCTACGAAGGCTTCAAGACGTTTTCTGTTGAACCTGACGGCGGGGTTCTATGGGTCACCATCGACTTTCCGCCCGTCAACTTGCAAGGACAGGAGATGCTAGCCGACCTGAATACGCTTTGTCTTCGCTTGGAACGTGACAATGGAATCAAAGTTGTTGTGTTTCAATCTGCTCACCCAGAGATCTGGGTTTGTCACTACGACACCAATTTGTTGAAGGAAATGTCCACCGAGGCATGCTCACGCGAGGAAGCCCAGTTGCTTGATTTGCAATCGGTGCTTGAACGAGTCAGTCGACTTCCTCAAGCCACGATTGCCAAGTTGGAAGGGTTTGCCCGCGGCGGAGGTCACGAGTTTGCGTTGGCATGCGATATGCGATTCGCTGCCCGCGGCAAGTTCAAATTCATGCAGATGGAAGTCGGCATGGGCATTCTGCCCTGCGGTGGCGGCGCGTCGCGCATGGCCCGCCAGGCAGGCCTTGGCCGTGCTTTAGAAATCATCTTGAGCGCACGTGACTTCGATGCTGACGAGGCCGAAGCAT
Organism: Planctomycetota bacterium; assembly: GCA_039025515.1. Taxonomy (GTDB): domain Bacteria; phylum Planctomycetota; class Planctomycetia; order Pirellulales; family Pirellulaceae; genus Stieleria. Next base: position 941 of record JBCCOI010000511.1, on the reverse strand, counting down.
ACGGCACCGTCAATCGAACACTCGATCCGGATGAAATCGGACCTTACGTTGAAAAGCTTGCCCGTCGCATCGCAACATTCCCCCTTGCATCGGTTAACTCTTGCAAGCAAACCGTTTACGAGTCCATCGACAAACCGATTGACGAGGCACTCAAAGCGGAAGCTTATTGGTTGTATCAAGCGACCAGTAAGACTCCTGCCATCAAGCGTTTCACGATCGCTGATGAGAAAGAAATGCAGAACGACATGGAAAACCAACGCAACTGGAACGGGTTGGTCGAGGGCGTTCAGGAAATCAACTGACCGTACTTTTCTCTAGTTTTCAAGCGACACTGGGCCACAGGTGCTGATTCAGCGTCCGTATTTCAATTGGCCTGGGGTGGCTCATGAGCATTCAAGAGAACAAGGACATCGTCAAGCAGTTTTTCGAGTGTTTTTCCGAGGTCGATCTCGAGGGGGCACTCACCGTAACGTCGAGTGATGTCGTCTGGCGAGTCATGGGAAGTGAGGGCGGGTTGCCCATGTCGGGCAAGCGTGACAGAAAGGAGATCGGCGAGCTCATCGAGGCCGTGAAAGCCGGCTTCCCAGATGGAATGACTCTGACACCGACCGATTGGACTTGCGAAGGGGACCGCGTCGCCGTGGAGATGGAGTCTAACGCGGTAAAAGCGAATGGCGCAGTTTACAACAATTTCTATCACTTTGCGTTAATAGTCCGCGATGGAATGATCGTGTCGATCAAGGAGTACTTAGACACGCTCCACGTTAAGCGTGTGTTTATCGACGACAACTGATTCGTACAGCGTCCGCTACATGTAGCTACCATCCAGAAGGAAGATCCGAAGATGATCGAGTTTATCGAACACGACAACAACAAAGTGCTTGCCTTTACCATGAGCGGCAAGCTCCACGACGACGATTACCAACTCTTCGTTCCCATGG
>JBCCOI010000510.1:0-5603 GCA_039025515.1 Planctomycetota bacterium | reverse complement strand
TCCGGCACGACGCGGGCGGCAATGCTCGTGAACCCGGTCAAGTCAGCCCCTTCGGTCTGTGGGGCTCGCTGGGAACGAAAGCTTCGGCCGAAGTCGTTGAAGAGCAACTCAATCAGTAAGCAATTCAGCTTGCTTACGCATCACCTAACAAACGTCGTCCGGCACCACGCTGGGCGACGTTTTTTCGTGTTTCTATTCCCGCACGCGAATCCAATGGTCGTGAAAGCTAAGGCCATCCGTCACTTCGATGGACGGCATGTGGCAGTCGACACACCCCGTCTCAGAGGAAACCGGGCATGCGACGTGAGCGGGCTTTTCGGTGGAATGGCAGCTGACACATTTCTGTTCATGTTCGGCGCGGGATTCGAACTTTGACGAACGATGCGGGTTGTGGCACGAACTGCACCGGAGTTCAACTTCCGAATCCAAATAGCACCGGCTTCTCAACATCCCGATCGGTTGGAAACGAACAAGGACATCCGGGTAATCACGCACTTCGCGTTCGTTGATGTCCCGTGGCATGCGGTGGCAGTCCCCGCAGAGCTGTATTTCCGCCTCGGCATCCCAATCGCTTCGACCGACGGAGAAAGGCGGTAGCGGTTTTTGATTGGCTCTTGCTTGGCGGACGTGATCGCCGCCCGGGCCGTGGCATTTCTCGCAGTTGACGCCCGGCGTGAGATCGACGACTTCTTCGCCCTTTATCTCACCGGTCGTCACGTGGCAGTAAACGCATCGACGAAGTGGTAGGCCCGAGTGAACGTCGCCAAACTGCTCCAAATCACTCTCGGGGATACTCGCGGCCTGCCCGGGGGTCATACCCAGCTCACCGTCGCGATAGAGGGTTGCCCGATGTTCGACGGCTCTCGGTGTGCCACGATGAGATGGGATGATGGTTAAAAACGTCTTGGCGTGCATCCCGGACCCGAGCACGTACTGCAGCGGCAGGTCGGACGATTCGGTTTCCCCATCCAGCGTGGCGATCAATTCCCCGAGTTCGTTCCGTCGATATCGATACGTGCCGAACTCAGAGCCGCCATCAAATTCGGCTCCATCCAGTCCGGTCGGGAGATCCGACTCGGCAACCGTTGCAAACGTAGACGCGTGGCCGTGGGCCGAATGAAACTCAAAGTTCTTCTCGTGGCATTCTCGGCAGACTTCCTTTCCCACATATTCGCCGACCTGTTCTGCGGCAACGGTGATGTTTTGCTTACTTCTTACCTCGCCCGGTCGACGGAGCAAATCGACAACGAGAGCACATCCAACCGTTAAGACGACGATTAAACCGATTTGCGAGTTCTGGGGCGAGCGTTTCATTCGTCTTTCGCTTTTGTTTTCATCGAGACCGCGTCACCCGCGATCTGCACTCAGTTTAAGATGAACAGAGGAGGTACGCCGAATTTTGTCACCAGCTCCGGACAACAAACAGGTTTTGGAGATCGCATCCAACGCACGCTGGTGTACCGGCTTCACCGGCCGCGACTTCGCATAGGCCGGCACACCAACAATCGTTGTTGAATCACCCGGTCTAGCCGCGGCTGTTCCGGCAAAATCGGGGCGATCGTCCATCATCGCAGGTAGCACGAAACCCAAATCCAACAGAAGCCCGAACTTTGAGACCCAATGCAACGCGGAACTCTCGCCACCCTCGTTCTGGGGTTCATGCTCGGTTGCTCGAACCCATCGCCGGACATCGAATCGTTGCCCGAGTCCTCGAGACCTGAAAGGCCTTCGGAGGAGCCGAAAACGCAGCCCGCCGAGAAGAAAGAACTCTATTCACCGGCCTCCGAAACACCGCCGCCGGTTCGTCAAGAATCCGTAAAGCCGCCGGAGAAAGAACAGGAACTTCCGCTTTCGAAACTGCTCGCCGACGCGATGCTGGCTTTGCAGGAAGACAATGTTGACACCGCTTACAAACTTGCGCGTCAGGCCATGAGCCGTGCCGGAGACGACCCGCAAACCCGATTTACCTACGGACTCGTCCTCGGTAAGCGACAACGATACCCGGAAGCCATTCGGCTGCTCGATCAGGCGGGCGAGGACATGCCGCAAGCAAGATTGCCCGCCCTCGGTCAAACGGCAGAGTGGATGGTCAAGTTTGGCCGCTATGAGGAAGCAAGGCTCCGCTTCGAGAAGATCCTAAGTTCGGTTCCGGGTGCCGCGATGGCACACGAGAATCTCGCAAAGCTACTGATTCGTCAGGGGCTTCGCGAAGAAACGAAGAGCAATCTGGAGTTCCTGTCCATGACCGGGCAATGTGATGAATTCTTGTTGCGATCCATGCTCTGCTACTCAAAACCGTTTCCCGGTGACGCGGAAAACTTGCTGAATGATCCGATCGGCTCGCTTGGAATGGCAAGGAATCTGGCTGCGACCGCTCAGTGGAGCGAAGCGAAAAAGGTTTTGAACAAATCCGAGATGATCGGTAACAGCACGGAAGCGAATGCCTTCCTTGGACGTTGTTACGCGGAGTTGATGGATAAAGACTCGAAGCCGCTCCAGCTGTGGCACGAAGCCAACCGCACCACCGCGTTGAAACATGCGGACGCTTGGTACGCAAGAGGAACTTGGCTTTATTCACAAAAGCAGTTCTCCGAATCACTTGGCTGTTTCGCCGAAGCAGCCTTGCTTGATCAATCGAATGAATCTACCTATCGGCGAATCGCTGATTGTTTGAAGCAGGCCGGCGAAAACGAGAAGGCTCAACAAGCAACCACTCGCGCCGAGACCGTTCGAAAGACGCATCAACTGGGTAGCGAGTTCGCGGCTTCCGCGGTCCGAAGCGGAAGTCAGCTGAGTGAAATGATTGATGCGTTGATTCAACTGCGCCGGCTCGATGAGGCCATTTGTTGGCGTGAACTGCAAGTCGATTATGCCGTCGAATTCGGTGCGCTCTCGAAAGAGGATGCCGCACCGATCAGGAAGCAAATCCAGGCTGAGCGAGAGGGCCTGATCGAACAAGGACGGCTCAAGCCGAAAGCCGAGTTTGTCACCTTCGGCTTGTTGACAGCCGACTAGGCCTGATTCATCTTTGACTTTGAGTGTTTGGCATCCCGCCAGGAACGGGGGATCAATGATTGTCGCCGATCGGCTCCGTCCGATCGATTTTGACATGTTTCCATCGCGCGGAGCCGATGGGCGACTCTCAAAAACACGCCAGTTAATAATGGGCCGGTCCCAGCAAGTTACTCGGCTTCGAGAATTGAACAGAGAGTTTGGTGTGGCGGATTCACCTATTACAAAAAAGTTGTTTTCGTTTCTTCAGCAACTTCGCAAAAACAACGATCGCGAGTGGTTCGCCGAACATAAACACGAGTACGAGAAGTTCGTTCGCGATCCATCGGTCGGCTTGATCGAACAACTCGTGAAACCGCTTGCACGATCCGCACCGATGCTCCATGTCGTGCCGAAGTCACACAACGGTTCGTTGATGCGAATCTACCGTGATACACGTTTCAGCAAAAACAAGGATCCTTACAAGACAAACGTCGGTATCAGTTTCCGGCACCAAGCCGGGAAAGACGTTCACGCCCCGGGCGTTTATCTGCATCTCGATCCCGATGAGTGTTTTCTCGGCGCCGGTTGCTGGCGGCCGGAGTCTTCCGTGTTGGCAGCGATTCGCAGTGCAATCGATGCAGACGCAAAAACGTGGAAGCGGGCCCGAGATCAGAAAGCGTTTCGTGAGCATTTTGAGTTCGTCGGCGAGAGTTTGAAAAAAGCTCCACGCGACTACTCCATCGAGCATCCAATGATCGAGGACCTGAAGCGGAAAGACTTCATCGCGATAACGCCGCTGACTCGTGAAGAAGTCCTTTCAAATGATTTTGCCGCGTTGATCGTTTCTCGCGTCAAGCAAGCGCGGCCGTTGATGCGTTTTCTCTGTGACGCGATCGACGTACCGTATTGATTTTCGCTCTCTCGACCATCGGCGGTTTCGCGTCGTATGATGGTGCGGTTCTCGTCACTCACGATGGTTTCCCGAATCAACCCAAACCCGACGCACCGTTTTTGCCGTGAACGATCTTCCCACTTCCAAGACGCAACCCCTCGAACCGCCCGTCGACTTGGAAGTGAAGGATGCTGTTTTTATCTTCAACAGCGTTTGGAAGGAGCTGGAACTCGAGCACGGGAAACTGAATTTGAGGTTTCCGACCGAGTTAATCCTGCTCGGGGGGGCTCCGGGTGCTGGAAAGGGGACCAACACGGACTTTATTCGCCAAGTCCGAGACATCACCGGCGAGCCGATCGTTGTCAGCGAGCTGCTAAGCACGCCCGAGGCTGAGAAAATCAAGTCTCAAGGTGGAATGGTTGGAGACCGCGAAGTCGTTTCGCTCGTCTTTCGAAAACTGCTCGAACCCCAATACGCCGGCGGCGCGATCTTGGATGGGTTCCCGAGAACGAAGGTCCAGGTGGAATGTCTCAAGATGCTGTACGACCGGATGAAGTCACTTCGCCGCGAATTGATCGACCATCCGCATCTGGCTCAGATGAAGCCGCCTGTCTTCCACATCATGGTTTTGTTCATCGACGAAACAGAAAGCGTGCGCAGGCAGTTGGGGCGCGGGCGAAAAGTCATCGCGCACAACGAGGAGGTCAAGCGGTCGGGCATCGGCGAGCTCTGGGAAGAACGACCGACCGACTTCAACGAGTCGCTTGCTCGCAACCGGTATCGTGTCTTTAAGGAAAAAACGTACGACGCCCTCGTCTCGTTAAAGCAGCTCTTCCATTTTCACTTTATCAACGCACAGGACGATCTTGTCGTCGTGCAGGAAAATATCCTGCACGAATTGGAATACCAGAGTTCGCTCGAGCTTGATCCTCGAACGTTTCACACGATCGGCGATATTCCGCTGGCTAGTCAGATCGTTCAGCACGCTCGTCGTGATCTCGTTAAACGTCTTGACGGCTATGAGTTTGACCATCGGAAGCTATTTCAAGACATTTCAGAATTGATCGAGTCCAAGCTGATGCCGATCATCGTGCGTCACGCCATCTCCGGACGTGCGACCATCAGCAGCGAAGACAGTCTCTTGGACAGTCCGCTCGCGCTGCAGATGTTGATCGACATCTTTTCAGAACGCGGCTATCACGCGGTCATCGATCTGAGACGTCGTGAAGTCCCCGAACACGTCGATTTGAAGACCGGTGAAATCCGTTGCCGCACCCAGAAGGTCTTTCGAATTGCGATACATTTCACCGGAAGCGAAATCCGCCGCGGCTAAGGGATGGGCGATCAATGATTGTCGCCGATCGGCTCCGTCTGATCGATTTTGACACGTTTCCATCGAGCGGAGCTTCTATTGTCTACAGTGATTTGCTGTCAAGTATTGAGTTGCGTTTCACATCTTTGCGCACGGTTAAGTCGATACACTTGAACAAGTCCCGAGGGGACGATAGCCCCTTGCCGGGGGGCTCCCCCCCCCGGTTTTTTATTAAACAAAACAACAAATTTACGAAGGGACGATAGCGCACGAGCGTGTGTGTCAACCGATCATCAACTGCTTTACCACTTTGTATTGAGCACCAAGAATCGAAAGCCCTGTCTGCAACGCGAAACGCGAGAAACTATGTTTGAGTATCTTGGCGGAACCGTGCGTGGGCTCGAC
>JBCCOI010000509.1:0-5644 GCA_039025515.1 Planctomycetota bacterium | reverse complement strand
GGGAACGTTGTGTCGTAGGTGTAGCTGGTTGTATTCCCGTTCCGATCGACACGCGAGGTAATCTTGCCGCCTGCGTCGAAGTGTGTTTCGGACTTGTCGCGCTGCGTCAGCACAAAACTTCCGCTGGTCAATTCAACGAGTCCTCCAGAGAGCGTGTCTTCTTGACCGGAGGGAACGCCGCCTTCCTGAATATCGGCCCTCACAAACCCATAGGTGCCGCCGTCCGCATTGATCAAGGTTACGTAGTCGGTGCTGATCGCCAACTCGTGAACACCGCTGACTTTCCAGGCGTTGCCACTTCCCGCTGCATTGAGGTCAACCAGATCCAGCGTCCCATCAAATTCGCGAATGCTCTCGTGACTTCCGATCGTTTCAATGAGCTTCAAATTCCATTCAAACGTTCCCGTTCCCCGCGACTGATTTTCGACAAAGAATGCAAAGCGTTGGGCGTCGCCCAACGCCAATCCCGTGGTATCGTAATGAATCGTTTGTTGAAGCGCCCCGTCGACGGTCAGTTCCGCGCGAATTGCATCGGGTACGACGGAGTGAATGGGTTGCTCGGTGTAGACGTTCAGAAGCGTGTTGCCGTCTCGCAGTGAGCTGTAATTCAGCGAGAGTCCCGGCGCCAGTCCGACGGAGGCTACGGTTGCCCCAGAGTGAAGCACGTCGCCTCCGCCCAAGAATCGCTCCGTCGGGGCGGACAGGCCGTCGGCAATACTGTCATCGATGCGAATGGTTGCCGAATCATCCGCGATCGTTCCGGCGCTCGCACCCGAAAGCGTCACATAGAACGTTTCACCGGACTCGGTCCAACCGTCATCGATGATCGAAATGGTCACGGTCTCCGAAGGAGATGCGGGATCAATCGTCACCGAACCCGATGCACTCGTGTAGTCACTGGAAGCCGTGGCGGTTCCATCGGCGGTTTGCCAATTCACGGAAACGGGAGAGCTGTATCCGGTCGCATCGATGGTGACATCCACCGTTCCCGCATTCTCGTTAACGACGGCATCTTGGATCGAGAGTGTGGCGAGGCAGAGTCTCGGGTCGAGCGACTGCATCAACAGTCGCCGGGTTCGTTTTCGTCGACGCTGTTTCTGGTTCAAGCGTTCGTTTGAATTCACATGCAGTGCATCACCGACATGCCGCAACAGACTTGAGCGTCGTAACATCATCCATCCCCAATTGCATGACACAAAACCTTCGGACTCAACTACCGCGTCGCCAAAGACCGGAGGCGTTGACGACGACCGAAAGCCAGTGCGTCGGCAACGTCAAACCTAGGATTGAGCCGCACGGCGATAGCCGCGGTTGTTCCCAAAAAACCGGGGCTATCGCCCATCGGCTCAGCGAGAAAAACCGGGGCTATCGCCCATCGGCTCAGAGAGCACGGCCCCCTGAATTCAAAGGTTGACGACGACCGAAGGCTAGGCCGAACTGCCGTTATGCAAGATGAACAGAATGGAAGAAGCAGATGACAAGACCGGGTGACAAAACATGTCACCCGGCTTTGGCAAATTTGATGTTCACGAAGCGATGCGTCCACTTCAGATCGCCACCGGAAGATGGACTTCCAGTGCGACACGCATGAACGGAGTCTTTGCTGCCGTTGGAATCAGTGTGTTTCTGTGAGTGCCTGAACAAGGCAGACGAGACACGCAAGCTCCGTCTTCGCAGGAGCTTCACAAATGAAAGACAGTTTTGAAGAAGACACTTGGTACCGCGGGATCAATCGCTGAGCTGTTATTTGCCTCTCATCACGACGGAGGGTGATGGATACTTTCAACGTGCGTCACCTATTTGATCCCGCGATGCTTGGCGAGACAGGTGTTAACTTTGAAGGATACTCTCGGCTCCAGAGTCCCCACTGCAGCGGACGTCGAGCGACTGCGAATCCAAGAACTTGGCTAGCGGCGACAATCTAGCAACCGCAGGGGCTGTTCTTGGGCGGTGCACAGGAACCGCATGGCGTTTCGATCAGCAAGTTGCCGCTCTGCACTTTTGGTACCCGTGTCTCGGCACAGGGATTCATCGTCTCCTCGATGATCTTTGGAACCATTTTGCAAACCTGAACTTCGCGAATCTCTGTTTCGCAATAAGGAACCGTGACCGTGTACTCTTCGACTGCTTCGGCGGCCATGCGGTCGTAGCGTGTGACTTCGTACGGCTCCATCGTATACTCGGGCACGGTGAACTCGTACGTGACGTCCTTTGTTCTTGTTTCCGATTTGTAGCTGACGTATGGGATGGTCTTCGTCTTTTCCTGCGGAGTGAATTGCAGCTCTTTTCGAGTTCGAGTCCGTGTCTCGTCCTTGTACTCGACGACCTTTCGAGTTCGAGTCCGAAGTTCATCGACGTATACTAATTTCTGTCGTGTCCCGGTTCTTGTCTCGGGAACGTAAACGACTCGAGTGCATTCATACGGAACTTCTTCCGTCTGCTGCTCATAGACGGTGTAGGTGATGACTTGTTCTTGCTTTTCACTGCTGGTGACCGGAATCGTCTCGGTTTTGACGTTTGGCACCCAAACCTGACGAGCCTCGAGCGAGATCTTCGGAGCAGACGTTTCGCAGGCGACAATCGGTGAACAAGAAGGCGAAATCGTTCCGCCACAGGAAGCCGCGTGAACCGCCGGAGTACAACAGCGTCGTAGTCGCGAAGTTCGGACGTTGCAGCACACACTGCGTGTTGCACAGCCGGTCGCATGGACAACCATCCTGGACGGTGTCGAGGCAGGTAGATTCGCCACCTCAACAAGCCGTGTCTCCCAATGACCGAAGTCTTTCGTGACGGTCTGCATCTTTGTGACCGGAACACAATACTCCACGGTCCTCGTCTTCGTGACCGGAACCGCGTTCGTGACGGTGCGTACGCGCGATTCAGTGACGGCTTGGGGCACGTTGACCGTGTAGGTAAAAGTTTCGTCCTCCAGCTTTGGCACGCGGACCGTGTAGGACTCGGGTACCTCGACCAGCTTGGGAACTTGAACGGTGTACTGCTCTTCGGTCTCTTTCCAAGAAGGGACCATCTCGGTCAACGTAACGGTCTTTTCCGATTTCACGGGAACTAACACCGTGTACTCGACCGTCTTCGTTTCCGACTTTGGTACATGGACGACTTTCTGTCGGTACTTTGTCTCGGTAACCGGAATCGTTTCGTAGACCGTTTTCGTCCGATAGCGAGTCTCCGTTCGCGTCTTGTTGACGTTGACGGTTCGCTTTTCAGTGACGTAGGTCGGTTGCATCACCACCTTGTAGTTGGTGACCGGATCGCAGATGACTTCGCTCTGAGGCACCGGAATCGCTGGAGCCAAGCTTGTTGGAGCCGCGCTCGCCGGGGCGGCAGGGATCGCACCGGAGTTTAGGACGGAGACGCCGCAATTCGCGGAAGGCGTCAGTAGTGTTACTGACCCATTTTCGATCGGCGGGAACACAATCGAGGACGGCGCACAGACTTCCTGAACCTCGATTACAAACGCTGAACCACATGGATCACTGCATCCACCTCCGAAAACGCCGTGGTGACCCCGCGCTTGACTCGACCACAGTAGTGTTGCGAGCGACAGTAGAAGGCATTTGGCACGCATGGCTCTTTTCAACTCGCTTTTCTAACTCGTCGTAGGGTTCCGAACGTTTCGCAGCCGTGAGACGCTACCGGCGTGGACCGCAGTGACGTTACAACTGCGGCAGAGCGTACCACTTTGCCTGACGCCGGTGGCCCAACAAAGCCACAAAGTCATCTTAAACTGCCTGAATTAACTTTCTTGGGACATCGGTCACGTGCTCGCGGTGTCGATTTTTCAGAGGCTGGCCAAAGAATTCGAATCTCAAATCGGGAAAATCACATTGAAATTGATCTCATGGAACGTCAACGGCGTCCGAGCCGCAATGGACAAAGGACTTCGAGCGCTGGTCGAAACTGAGCAGCCGGAGGTCATCTGTTTGCAGGAAACCAAAGCCACGCCGGAGCAAGTCGACTTGGGTTGGGCGGAAGATCTCGGCTATCAACACGATTGGAACTGCGCTGAGAAAAAGGGATACAGCGGAGTCTCGATCTGGAGTCGATCGAAGCCGAAAAAAGTTCGACTCGGAATTGGCGTCGAGGACCACGACCGAGAAGGACGCGTTATCACCGCGACATTCGATGGGTTTCACCTGGTAAACGTCTACACGCCGAACTCTCAGCGAGGACTCAAAAGGCTTTCGTACCGAATGGAGTGGGACAACGATTTTCTAGCGTTCGTCGTTCGTCTCAATCGCAGAAAACCGGTCATTTTCTGCGGCGATCTGAATTGCTCGCACAAAGAAATCGATCTCGCCAACCCGAAGCAGAATCGCAAGAACGCGGGATTTACAGACGAAGAGCGTTCGAACGTCGACGCGATCGAATCGGCAGGTTTCATCGATGCCTTTCGATCTTTTAATAAGTCACCCGGACAATACTCCTGGTGGACGTATCGCAGCGACGCGCGTAAGCGGAATATCGGCTGGCGACTCGATTACTTTTGGGTCGCCAAACGATTCATGAAGCATGTCCAATCAGCGACGATCCGCCAAGACATTTTTGGCTCGGATCATTGCCCAGTTGAACTCGTGATCGACAGGAGCGGGCTTACGTGAAAACCCGCTCCGCTCGAAAAAATGTCCGGTCGACCGTCTGACTACGGGGTTTCGCCAGCGGGCGCTCCGCCATCGGCGGTCGTGTTGTCACTCGTGTTACTCGCGGTGGACGTTTCAGCAGCATCGTCGGTTTCCGGTGCGGGCGGTTTGGGCGGCTCGCAGCCCAGCGTCAACGTCAGGAGGCCAGCGGCGGCACAAAGTGTGAGTAGTCGTGCGAACGATTTCATAGTGCTCTCGGGAAGGGCTTGTTGAAAGGTGGGCGGCGTCATTGAACGCTCGTTTGAGTTGGTATTTTCGTTCAATGGCATCCATTTCGCCATACCCGGCACGCGTCGTTTCTTGATAGCCACGCTAATGGCTTGGAATACTCCCTCGGCTGCGAATAAACGTTACGAACCGACCAGCAAGTCTCCGATTGTGCGCGCAGGAGTGAAGTCAGTTGAATGCAAAAGTGTGATGGCGTCGATTTTTCGAGATGAGTCCCGTCAAACATCCACGGAGTCCGTCCGGACAAGCATCGGTCAAAACAATGAACGAAACTTTGCAAGGCCATCATGATTTTGGCCAAATCCTTAGAGCTCGGCTTGCCGGCCTCGCCCTCATCGCAACTCTGACGAGCGCCGGTCTCGCGTCGGCTCAGTATCCGCTATCTGGTTCGTATCCCATCAGTGAGAAGAAAAGCGAAGCAGAGTCGATGAGCGAAACAGCCGAGGAAGACCGTCTCTTCGACTCAGCCCCAACACCCTCCATTTTCCAGTCTCGATTCGAGCGTCCGCGTTTGATCGATGCGAAGCCGCAAGTGCTCGCGGACGATGTTGCCAGCTCTTCTGACTTGGACAGCAAGCCCACCGCAGCGGAGATTCGCCAAGCTCGCGCCCAGTATCGCTCGCAGCAGCGTGTCGCTCGGATGGAACGCAACCTTTGGGCGGGCTATGAGCCACTGCGACCAAACTGGAACACGATTCCAATGATGAGCAGCCGATACGCGACGCGACACACGATTGTCGTTCCGATCTACGTATTCG
>JBCCOI010000508.1:0-5672 GCA_039025515.1 Planctomycetota bacterium | reverse complement strand
GATGCAGCCGCCTGCGGCTCAACTGGCTGCGGTGCGCTTCGCGGCGTTTGCTGCGCGCGGGCCGGCCGAGCAAAAACATCGCTGACCGAATTTGGGATCGAAGGAGGCACCTGTTGGACGCGTTCGCTACGCCGCCATTTGGGACTGAGTGCTCGCGTTGTTACCGACTCAGCTTGACGCTGAGGTGCGCGCGGTTGCTGGCCAAGCAACGTTTGGCCGCTCGATTGCCAAACGAGAATGGTCAGCGATGCGATGCCCAATCGCATCAGCCAACGGAATCGGCCGCGTGAGGCGAGCGTTGCTGACTCAGTTCGAGTCACCCGGCGTAACATCCGGGCTGTAGTTTGGCGCTTCTTGGGTGATCGCGATGTCATGTGGATGGTTTTCCCTCACCGTAGCAGCCGAAACGCGAATGAACTTCCCATCTCGTTTCAGCTCTTCGATCGTCCTTGTTCCTAAGTATCCCATGCCCGATCGCAACCCGCCGACCAACTGGAAGACGAAGTCGCTGAGCGGACCCTTGTAAGGCACACGGCCCTCGACACCTTCGGGCACAAGCTTCCCGGCTTGAACACCCTTCTGTCGGTATCGATCACTGCTGCCTTTGACCATCGCACCCATTGATCCCATGCCGCGGTAGGTCTTGAACGTCCGACCTTGGTAGAGAATCGTCTTGCCCGGGCTTTCGCTCAGACCGGCAAATAGGCTGCCGATCATCACGGTGCTCGCACCGGCCACGATGGCCTTGGTTATGTCGCCGCTGAATCGGATGCCTCCATCAGCGATGACTGGTAAGTTTTGCTTGTTCGCGACAGAACTGACGTGCATGATCGCCGAGACTTGAGGAACACCCACACCGCTGATCACACGCGTCGTGCAAATCGAGCCTGGTCCGATTCCGACTTTGATCGCATCAGCCCCGGCTTTGGCGAGTGCTTCCGCACCCTCGGCCGTGGCCACGTTGCCGGCGATCACATCGATATCCCAGTTCGAGTGTCCTTTGATCTCCTTGACCGTCTCCACGACATTCTTGCTGTGACCGTGAGCGGAATCGACGACCAGCAAGTCAACGCCTTGCCGAATCAAGTCCTCCGCACGTTCAAAATCACCGACCCCGATTGCGGCTCCCACTCGCAGGCGACCCTGTGAGTCCTTACACGCTCTCGGAAATCGCTTCATCATGTCGATGTCGCGAATCGTAATCAGTCCCGTCAGTTTTCTATCTTCGTCAATCAGCAAAAGCTTCTCGACTCTTTTTGCCGTTAAAATTCGCTCAGCTTCCTCAAGCGTTACATTCCCCGTCCCCGTGACCAAATTCTCATGGGTCATCACTTCAGAAACTGGGAGGTCTGGGTCTTCTAGGAATCTCAAATCACGCCGAGTCAAAATTCCGGCCAATGTGCGATCGGAGAGAACGATGGGAATTCCAGACACGTTGGCTTGATCCATCAGCTCCGCCGCACGTCCCACCTTTTCCTCCGGCGGCAGGGTCACCGGATCGACAATGATCCCGTTGGCAGAGCGTTTCACCTTGAGCACTTCTTCAGTCTGCTCTTCGGTGGACAAGTTCTTGTGGATAATGCCCAAACCACCTTCCTTCGCCAGTCCGATCGCCATTTCGGCTTCGGTGACCGTGTCCATTGGAGACGATAACAACGGAATCTGCAGCCTGATTCGAGATGTTAGTTGACTACTCACATCGACGTCACTCGGCACGATTTCGCTGTACCGGGGCTCGAGCAACACATCATCAAACGTGACGCCGGAATAGCTGATTTTGTCTTCGAGCATTGTGTCTTCGAACGTACCGAGCCAGTGAACACCGCAAGCGTGCGGTGGGAAAAGCCCGGCAGTATGACGAACGTTGGAAGGACGGGGAAGAAGTCTCAGCCGCTCCGTTTCATCAGCGATTCGAGTCGTTTCCCCGCGGCAAATCCGGGTGCCAAACCGGCGAAGCGTAGCGGACGGCGAGCGCCCATCTTCGTCCGGCTTCCTCATCACCGACCCTTCGCGACTGGTTTGCGATCGCAAGCATCGGCGCGGTTTGCAATGACATCGGCAGTCTTCGCAACTCGGATTCCCAGGCTTCAAGTCCCTGACCAAGTTCCTCGCTGCGAAGTTCTGGCGGGGAAACGGTGAGCCAACGAAGCTGCGAAGCCAACATCGCGATCCTCGGACGCTCGTCTTGAACAGCCAACCGTGCGATGGCAGTCGTCGCCGCCGTTCGGTACTCTTCCGACCTTAAGAGCCAGCTTGCCGCCACCAACTTGACCGCCAGCGAAGAAGAAGATGCCCCTTCAACGGCGGCTTCCTGCATAGGCTTGTTTGAGACTCCCAGCCAATCAATCGGCAAGAGCGATAACGTCATCGAGGGTAGCGGCCGACGATCGAGTTGCGAAACGAGCTCGATAGCAATCTTGCTGCGACCGCTTCGCATGGCAGCTTGCGCGGCGATCATCGAAAGCCACTGTTGACGCCAAACAGGTGGTCGCTGTGACGGATCGGTCCCGCTCAGGCTTCGAATGATCATCGGAAGCGACGTTCCAAAGTCCCCATTCGCGAACGCCTGTAGCGCTTCCTGCTGGGGTTCCGTGACGCCCGTGATTTCGAACCCGATCACTCGCGTCTCTGCGAACTTCTCTCTCGTTCCCTCGGCCGTTTCGATTTCAACCAGCTTGTCATCCCAGCCAAGAATGCGTCCATTCTTCCAACGCACAGGTTTTGCATACCATCGTTGTTCCACGTCTTTGTCGGGTAGCGGCGCCAGCTGAACACGATCGCGTTTGGTGGGGATTAAATCCGGTATTTCAAGACCGGTCGTCCGCGATTCTTGAGCGACAAGATCGTTGGCAAAGAGCAGCATCAAGGATGCGAGTACTGGAAAAAGAAAGTACCTGCGTTTCACTTTTCGCCACCGTTATTTGAATCACCGGCGCCGAGTTGATCGAGAACGCGACGATCCAAACTGCGGACATCAACATATTGATATTGTCCGTTGTTCATCGCTGCCAAGTCACGCAGGAAACTGTCGGCGGCGCCGGAGGGTCGTGTTCCGAACTCGATCGCGTGTATGGAAGCACCCGCCTGCTCTGCGCGCCTTTGGACTTCTTGAAGTTCAGTGACAGAGAGACGCGGTATGTGGGCATCCGTCAAAAAGAAAATCACGTCGGGCGACATCCGCAATGCCATCTTCAACGCGCCCATGTGCTTCGTTCCGCCAAATGCTCGTATGGATGCAACGTACCTCTCGGCGCGATCCACTTCGGCACTTCCACCCGAGATGGTTGCAAGCGGGGCACCTCCGACGCGGAACGGTTTGGCGTTTTCGTTGTAAAAAATCACTTGAAATTCCTGACCGCGCGTGAGTGATCGTAGGCTGCGAATCAACTCGGCCTTCGCGGTCGCCAACGGCAATCCGCCGAATCCGTTCATGCTGTCGCTTCGATCGAGCACATAGACAAAACGGTTGCCGCTTCCGGACACGCCGAACATCCGTGCTTCTGCCTCTTCTCCCATACGGCCGACATTCGCGGCACCGCCGTCGCCGAATGAATCATCTCCCAACGTCAGGTCACCACTCAGCCCCGTGCCGCTAACGGACGCATTCGTCGGCATCGGAGTGGACTCCATGGCCGATAACAGCCCGTCAAAATCGAGCGGCGGACTGAGATCCGCCGGCGGGGCAGCAGCAGCCGCGAGCGCTTTGGATTGGGCCTCACTGGTCGCCTCGGATTCGGTTTGAGGAGTTACCTCTTCATATTGGGTGCGATCGGGTAGACGATGAACACGTGCGATCCCGATCTGCCGATCAATTGCTTCGCCGGTTCCCTTTTGTTGGCCCGAGACCGCGAACACCAGCACAACGATTAACGCCACGTGAACCAGGAGAGACAGCGTCAACGCGGATCCGGGTCGCGTGGGGGGCGAAAGGTCGATTTCGGGATCGACGCTTGCCTGTTTCGCTTTACCGGTCGATTCGTCTGACATTTGGTTGGCCGAAGGAGACAGGCGGTTCTCAGACCCGCACCGGCAAACTAAGTTATCCGCAAAACAATTGTAGCAGTCTGATTCTGCTTATCTCCGGAGTAAACCAGTGAGCACAGCCCGTTTTCTTTTTACCAGCGAATCGGTCAGCATGGGGCATCCCGATAAGCTTGCCGATCGCATTTCCGATTCCATTTTGGACGCACTCTTTGAGCAAGATCCGCTCAGCCGAGTTGCCTGCGAGACGATGGTGACCACGGGCGTGGCCGTCGTAGCGGGTGAGATCTCGACAAAGGCCAAGGTCAACTACGCTGACATCGTCCGACAAACGATCAACGAAGTCGGATACACGGACGACCACATGGGGATTTGCGGCGATACCTGCGCGGTGATGGTTTCATTGGACACCCAGAGTCCAGACATCGCCCAGGGTGTCGATGCGGACAGTGAAAGCGGAAAAGAGGTGGGTGCCGGCGATCAAGGATTGATGTTCGGATATGCCTGCCGTGACACCGAAGAACTGATGCCGCTGCCGATCGCGCTTTCGCACCGGATCATTAATCGCATCACCGATGCCAGATTCGCAAAGGAGGTCAGCTGGCTGCGTCCCGACAACAAGGCCCAAGTCACGGTTGAATACGAAGGCAACAAACCGGTTCGGATTGACACCGTCGTTGTCAGCGCCCAGCACGATCCCGACGTCAGCAATGAAGACATCAAGGAATTCATTATCAACGACGTGATCAAGCCTTCGATTCCTGCAGAGCTGGACAAGGGTGACATCACGTATCACATCAATCCGACGGGCAAGTTTGTCGTCGGAGGTCCGCACGGTGACTGTGGACTGACCGGCCGAAAAATCATCGTCGACACGTACGGCGGCTGGGGTCGCCATGGCGGTGGTGCTTTTAGCGGCAAGGATCCGACGAAGGTTGACCGCAGCGCCGCTTATATGGCCCGCTACGTCGCAAAGAACATCGTTGCGGCAGGATTGGCGGAACGATGCGAAGTCCAATTGGCTTACGCCATCGGTGTCAGCGAACCGGTGAGCGTTCACGTTGATTCCGAAGGTACTGGCACCGTGCCCGATGAAAAACTCTGTGAGCTCGCGCGGGAGCACTTCCCACTCACGCCGGCTGGCATCATCGATCACCTGAAGCTGCGTCGCCCCGTCTTTAAGGTCACCACCGCCGGCGGACACTTCGGTCGCGATGGTGATACGTTCACGTGGGAGCTTACCGATAAAGCGGACGCATTGGCGGCGGCTGCCAAGTAAGTCGAATGCGATTCGTGTGGACAAGCGACATCCATTTGAATCACGCCGCTTTGGCGGCTTGGGAATCTTGGATCGGTGGAGTCCGCAAAGCAGAAGCCGATGCATTGGTCATTTCGGGCGATATCTCGGAGGCCGATGACGTTGAGTTTCAGCTCCGCCGGATTGCCGAAGAAATTCGCCTGCCGATCTACTTTGTGCTCGGCAATCACGACTTCTATTGTTCGTCGATCGCCGCGACCCGTCAGACCATTTCATCGCTCTCTCGCGAGGTCAAGTCGTTGACTTACCTCACCGACTGCCAGCCCATCATGCTGGACGAGCAGACGTTTCTGGTCGGCGAAGACGGTTGGGGCGACGGGACTCACGGCGACTTTGCCAACTCGCATGTTCAGCTGAACGACTTTCGCCTCAT
>JBCCOI010000507.1:0-5697 GCA_039025515.1 Planctomycetota bacterium | reverse complement strand
GCTGGGATGCATCCGCTAAAAATTCCGGGGTTCTCGGACAACAGAAGACCTCTCTTTTCAAAGCTGCTTTCAGAATCGACATGAGAATAATCATCACAACCTTGTTTGGGCAGCACCTGTTTGAATTGGAATCCTGTTCAATATCACTCTTTGCAAAACCCCACAGGCGCAGGGCATAGCCCACCACGCGAAAGCCCCTTATTCTGTAGCCGGTCGCTCCGAAGCCACATTTTGTAGCCGGTCTCTACAACGCCGATTTCTGTAGACGATCTCTCTGAGACCGTACTTCTGTAGCCGGTCTCTCCGAGGTCTCAGACCTCAGCTACAGATTCTGTAATCAACCGCGACTGGTGTGACTTGCCAGCAGCGATTCGTTTTACAACGTGATTTGCCGCGTGAATGCGAATCGGGACAAGGTGCGACTGGCTTGCAGGAAGTGGCATCGCGTCGCTTGCACTTTGGACCTCCCGCGCGGCGGCGCGCGAGAGATGGAATCGGGCGGCGACCGTGTGTTTTCGAAACGGCAAGCATCACGGCATTGTAAGTGTTACCGATGATGCTTGCCGGGACTTATGGCCGTTGAAGCCTTATGGCTTTGACTTCTCGTCGTCAGATCGCTCGTCGCCGGTCGGATGCGTCCGGTTGTGGATGTCTTTCAAGCGACCCAGGGTCATGTGCGTGTAGATTTCAGTCGTGCTGAGGTGCTCGTGACCGAGATAGGATTGCAGAACACGGATGTCGGCGCCGTTCTCGGCCATCTGTGTTGCGGCTGTGTGACGCAGCAAGTGGCAGGCTCCGGTCTTGGTGATTCCGGCAGATTGTTTCAGGTCGGCGACGATTGCCGTGATCGATCGGCGAACCAACGCGCGGCCGCGAATCCCAAGGAACAACGCGTTGCCGGCCCGGCCTTTGTCGAACCCGGGCCGGACGCCCGTGATGTAGTTGTCGAGCCAAGTTAGCGCCGCGTTGCTGATCGGCGCGAGCCTCGCTTTGTCGCCCTTGCCGTGCCGGATCACGATCAAGCCCCGATCCCGGTCGATGTCGCTGAGTGTCAGCGCGGCCAGTTCGCTGACTCGGATCGCCGTCGAGTAGATGACTTCCAAGATGGCTCGGTTGCGGATGCCCAGCGGAGTGTTCACATCAGGCACCGACAACATCGTTTCGATCTCTTCGAGATTCAGAAAGTCGCCGAGTTGCCGGCGAGCTTGTTGTGGCAGTTCGATATCGGCAGCCAGGTCACAGGGGATCAGTTTGTGTTTGAGAAGCCAACGCAAGAGGTTGCGGACGATGATCAGATGATGGGCTTGAGTGGACGGTGAGAGCGGTTTTCCAGTAGGGTCGCTGCGGAAGTGATAAAGGTAACGTCGGTAACCGGCCAGGGCTTCGCTGTTAAGATCGGCGATGGTTTCCACACCGCGCTCGCAGCACCAGTCGGTGAAGCGTTTCAAGCGATGGGCGTAGGTTTCGATCGTCCGTTCGGCCTGGTTGGCGACTTGGCGATCCAAGAGGAAGCGGTCGGTGACGACGGGCAGTTTGGCGGTGCGAAGGTGGTTGAGATCGGACATGCAATGGGCTCCAGTGGTTGTGTCGGCGCGCACCGCTAGACAATTGAGTGAAGGGGGCTTTGCCGACGAGGCTAAAAAGAAAGCCGATCAGTTGCGCTGACCGGCTACGACGTACGACGACACGTTAAAACTGACGTGCCTGTGGTTCAGTTTTCTTGCTTGACAATCAAGAAGTGGTTTGGCTCGGTGTTTCTTGGAATTTTTCTCGCTCTTGAAGTTGGAAGACTGTTGAAACTGACTTGAAAGTCTGCCGCAAGAGTCGGCGGAGTTTGCAGGTCAGCGGGATTACGTAATCCCATCAGGAATGGCTTTTCCGGGTTGCCGTCACCCTCGCCGTTGTAAATCAGTTCGTACACGAACCGGCGCCCGCGCTTGCCGCGATGGATCAGGATGTACTCCAGCTCGACCAGACGAGTTAAGTGACGGTGCAATTGCGTGTCACTCCAACCGGTCGACTGGCGGACGTCACGACGTGTAAACCTGAAAGCGTGACGGCTGACACCGTGCGCCCTCGATTCACGGCCGACGAACTCGTGAAGCAGTCCCAGCAGCGTGCGCGTTTGCGGCGCCAGTTCATCAAGTGATTGGCCCAGGATCTCGGCGGCCAGCGTGTTGGCGACTTCAATGTCGCTCCGCTCGACATTGATGTACTCGGCGGTTTCGCCGTCATTGTCGTACGTCTTGATGGTCCGCTGGTGTTGATGTAACAGCGCAACCACTTCGATCAACGTGAGATACTTTTGGTGATCCCGTCGCATTCTGGTCTTGTCCGTCGGGAAGGTCAATTGATCGGCGTAGGGATTCTTGACTTCGATGTTTCGCAGCAGACGCTGAGCGTTTTGATGCAGTCGTCGTAGGGCGCCCGCTTGTCTTCGCGTGTCGGTTGATTCGAGTTTGCGGCCGAGTCGTTGGTTGACCAGGATCGCACCGGTTTGCATTCGTGTTTCATCGACGGTCAGAACAAGACAACGATTGATGAGTTCCTCGTCAATGTCCATTGCGGTTGTCGTCAGCATTATCATCACGGGGCCTTCGACGTGGTAGGTTTCAGTTGTCATCCGTCCGTCTTTGCCGCGTGTGGTGACCGCTTGCCGAAGTTCGCCCTCGCTTTGAAGCAGTTTTAAAGCGTAGGTGGCTTCGCGGATGCCTTCGTCTTCGCTGATCGCAAGGATGTTGTGCTTGATCTGGCCGGAATCGAGATAGAACAACGATTGGCCGGTCATTCCGCTGTAGCGGATCGTTTCTTCGGTCGGCATCATGTTCAGGACGGCGTCCATCAGGCTCGTTTTGCCGGCGCTCGATGATGATTGAATCACGATCGCAAGCGGCGTTTTTAGCTTGCGGCTGGTCGCCGCGAGATATCCGACAAGCTTGTTGGTGGATTCTCCGACCATGCCGCAGGCGTCCATGTCCGCGACGATTCTTTCTAAGAGATCAGGAGAACGCAACAACGCGAGCGCCTCCTCGCGTTCTCGTTCGGTGAGCTCGACGACGCGCACCTTCGGTGCTTTGGCTTCCGCGATCCGTTGTTCTTGGAGTGCTTCGAGTTTCAAGAGTAATTGTCCGATGTCACGCTTGATTAAGTCGGCGTCGACAAAGAGTTCCGCAGCGGTGGCTTTGATGAAGCTGGCACGCGAACGCGCTTTGACCAGGTCGATGGCATCGAGGTGAATCATGTCGTCACGGCTGGCCAGGATGTTGACTTTCAGAGAACCAACTGCGTTGTTCTTTTCAAGTCCTCGGATTCGGTAACGTCGATCATCGCGGGTGAAGATGATTTGATGGTCTTCGATGAGGAGATCGCGGTCTTCCTTCGTGCTCTCGGTGTCCTTCGCGGTGTTATCGTCCAATGACTGCCCCTCACCCCCGGCCCCTCTCCCCGCAAGCGGGGCGAGGGGAGCCAGTGTGGAAAGCTGTGATGTGCCGCTGCCGATGATGATGTCGTCGGCTTTGACCTTGCGGTCGATGCGGCGTCCGAGGATGCCGGTGACGTTGCCGTTGTCATCGAACAACGGAATCGTGATGCAACCTCGAAGGGCTTCGTGGCCGGAGGATTTAAATAACCCGATGGCTTTAAGGTGCTCGCGCAGGTCGCGTCCGGCTTTGGAATCGGTTGACGGGAAGGTCTTGGCGAGACGTCGATCGCTAAATCCGATTCTTTCTTTCGCTGCTTGCTCGGGTGTCAAACCGAGTTCGCTCTCGACGAAGGCCACGGCTTTGGGATTGAGCGGAAGCCGGGCGGCATAAAACTCAATGGCGGTTTCGAGTGGATTCGTGGTGATGCGTTCGAGCAAGTCGGGTAAGACATCGGGGATCGAAGTCGAGGTCATTGGCGGTGCTCCGGTGAATCTGCGTGTCTCAGGAGCGCGTTGCGACGTTTTATCTTTTTGGCTCAAGACTCGCAGCTCGCTACTTTCTACAGAACCCTGATGACGCGACAGATTCACCTCGTTGTCAATGAAGTAAACCGCAAGCCGCCGCAGAACTTCTAAAACCGCTTCGGAATCGATCGTTAAAGTCAGCGCACTTGGCTCGGGCGACGCACTTTCGTTTTTCGGCTTTCTTCTCTCTCGGACTGACACCGGAGGATCACGGTGACGGCCTCAGTCCGGTTCGGCGAAAGCCAAAAAACGTGGGGGGAAGGAAAAAGTGGCGAGTTGCGAGTTGCTAGCGGCGAGGAGGTTTTTGGGTTATCGGGAGCGTCATGGCTGGGTGTCTCTCGCAACTCGCCACTCGTCTCTCGCAACTTCCTCAGGCTTTGGCCGAACAGACAAGCTGTCGGAGGACGGTTTACCGAGTGTCTCGTTCCCGGCTTACTTCGCTGTCGCTCGTCGCGGTCACTTGCGCCCATCACTGAGCGGGCTCGGGCGTCCTGCCCTTCCTGTTCTCATCGGCATCGTGCCTCGGCGTCGGTGATGCTCGCTGCGCTCGGCGCTTGCCCTCATCCTTCGGTCGCTGCCAATCACCTCCGTCGACCGTCGGCTCCGCATCGCTGACGCTCGCTACGGTCGGCGCGAAACGACCCGCTACTCCTGCGGCCGGTAACGTTCTTCTCCGCTTCCTTCACCCCTTCACTCTTCCCACTTCAAACTTCCTTCCCCGCTTCCCTGTCGTTTCGCTTCGACGGACATCCTGTCCCCGACGGGTTTCAAGCGACGGGCATCCTACCCGCCGTGCCTACGGCATTCTCAACGCCCGAACGTGCGCGGTCCGGCATCGTGCCGAAGACAACCCGCGGGCATCGTGCCCGCCAAGTGAAGTGAAGCACAAGGGCCATCCAGTTGCGGCGGAAAGCGGAAATGGATACGGTCCTGTGGTCAACTCGATCGTCCGCCGCTTCTGAAACTTAGATGGCACCATCCGGTCATCAATCAAGACCAACTTAGATCGGCGGCACTAGGCTAAGTTTCTAAGTCAAAGATTCTCTCAGAATCAATCCACGTGACCGAATTGGTTGCGACCGAAACCGTTCCTATCAAGAGAACAATCGGGCATACCTCGCTATCTACTGAGTTTGGTTGAAATTCACGATCGGTAATGGCGGTCATAACCGAAATGCAGATCCCATTACTCTCTGCTTGTTGAATTTCAATTTCCCAAGCCTTCACCGAAGATGGCTTGAATGTGAGGCAAGCGTCGTCGATTGCATCTTGCAACTCGACACCCGCAACGGCTCCGCTGTTGAATGCATCGATAATCAAAGCATCCCAATTTGAAGCGACGTACTCAATAACTTCAAGATGATCTTGGGTCGGTAGAAAACTAAATCGCACTTCGGTCACGATGCCATTCAATGAACATTCGCTTACCCATTGGTTTTCACCGTCAAAAGCAATACTCTTGAAATCGTTCGGCGTAGGGACTCGTCCGTTGAACGAAAAATTGTACGACTTTCGATTCATAGCACTAGACACTCATGTTAAGACAGCGGCGGTAATGCGGGAACCACAGCGTTAATTGAACCATTGTGCCATCCCAATATGGGGTCTCACCCAGGGCAATCGCATTTGGAATGTACCTAATTCCCGGCAAGAATGGACTTCATGGCATCATTGTTCCAGCCGGCGATCTTGCGTTTGCTGCGAATGCTCTGTTTTCCTAACGAAGTGTCCCGTTTGAGCAGAGATAATGC
>JBCCOI010000506.1:0-5744 GCA_039025515.1 Planctomycetota bacterium | reverse complement strand
TACCGCGATCCGTCAAGCAATCAAACTGCCGGTGACGGATGGTGAAGTCATTGACCTTCTTCCATTTCTGGCCGAGCGAAAGCCCGAGTTGTTTCCAATTCCAAATGATTGGACGGATGTGAGTTGGGGGAATCGAATCCGAATGAGCTCTCTACGCGGCTCACTTTATGACTCAGTCGGTAACCGGGTCGGCCAGATCCAAGATCGGTCCAATGGCGTCTGGTTCGATCGGTTACCACCGGTTCTCTTGAGTGAGTCGAGTGGCGGACAGTTCTCGCCTGAAATGGGAACTGCCATGCCTTCGAATGGAGAGCCCCGGTGGCATCAGTCCGACCGAGTCGTTCAGCGTGCCGTCGCTTCGGTCGGTTCGGTAATTCATGTTTGGTCTCCTGGTCGTCATGATAAGTCCGGCGTTGGAGACCGATCTCAACAATCCATCCGGTGCGGACGTCGCTACGCCGTTCATGACCCACAATCGTTGGCGGAAGGCGCAGTTCCTGATGCAATCCATGCTGCGGCTTCCGTGCTCGTCGAACGTCGCGGCGTTAGCTCCTGGTGGTATCGTTTAGATGACTCGATCGCAGATGGTTCCGTTTGGCATTTCTTGGTCGACGAATTGAATGGTCCGTTGCAACCAGATCAAAGCTTGTTTTCGCTGCGGCTTTTCAGTTCACGAGGCACCCTGTCCAAGTCTTTGAGCCTCGGTGAAGCCTTCACGTCGGAAGCCGAAACATGGTTGTTATTGCAGGCACCAGGCCTACTTGAAGTTGAGCAACCGCCAAAGCTGATTCGAATCGCGGCCGCCCCGATCGACGACGCACAATTCAAGCGGTCGCCAGCAACTCGGCATCTCAAAGGCACGTTCTTGTCAAAGCAACCGATCGGCAAGCACTCTCTGTTCGAACTGCTGGCGGAAACACCCGACACACATTGCGTAGGATGGGTTTGGGCGGACGTCCTGGGGTCAACCAGTCCACTACCCACATGGAAGCAGTTTTACATCGATGATCCGATGCAGCAGACACGGCGGGTGGTCGACGAATTAGGGCTTGGTGATTTGCACACAGAATCACCCCCTGTTCGATCGCTGAATCTGTTTGACAGTCGAGAAAAGCTATTGAGACTCGACCACCCAGCGACAAGGAAAAAGCATTTGCCGGAAATCATCGAGCTCTGCGACCGAGTCCTGAAGAGTTGCGAGAGTCGATTGGGGCCTCTTCCTAAGCAATCGAAACCGAATTTCAGATCGATGCTTGAATCGATGGGGCAATCACGAACCGGATCATCGCCGCCGAGTCGCCGGCTGTCTTCGCAAGGAGATGCCCGATGGTACGCGTGGGCCGTCGATGCCGCTTACCGCAAAGTCAGGGCGGTCGGCTACCGAGAGTTGCCTGAAGTCGTTGCGATCACCCCGATTGCAGATCAGGAACTCCAAGCAAGTGAATATGCCGATGCTTTCGCTCTGCTTAATGGATTGGTCGACATTCGCGATCCAGACTTTGTCTTGCCGTGGGTGCGCCTGCTCCGACGAAACGGAAAGCCAAGCGAAGCATACAAGGTCCTATCGCGGTATGGCGTCACCGGACCGGCATCCGCGTGGTTTCTGAAGAAACAACGTGACCTTTGGACAGAAGCCGGCGTCGAAACACTTGCCCGAGCCGGTCATGCCCGCTGGTTTGCAAAAGAACAAGGGCTCCACGTTCCGATGGAATCTCTCTAGACCGCACGATCGACCAGGAACTATTTGAATTGAAAGCGTAGGTGCTCCACTCAGGATGATCTTAGCGGAAGCCGCGCAGAGGCTCTCGGTATTCGCGAGTAGCGGAAGCCGCGCAGGCTTTCGGCATGCACCACGCAGGCTTTCAACATCCACGAGTAGCGGAAGCCGCGCAGGCTTTCACACCAATACCTGGGTCGGAAGACTACGTTCTAACTCTGATGCTCTCCGTGGATCGGTAGCCAATCTAGCTTGGTGAAGCAGGGCATAACGCCGTCTTAACTCGTAAAGCAGGCCCGTAGGCTTGCTTGGCCGCGGTGGTGGTGAAGGCCGGCCTGCTCGGCGTGCTCCTTCATCGCGTCTGGACTTCCGATGAATGCGCTCTTGCCAAAATCGGTCCGCAACGCACCAAAACCTTCCGCCCCCTAGACGTAGGCCGCCATCGAGGAGCGTCAGCGACGAAAATGCGGCACAGGCAACTTTCCAGACGCCCCTCAGCGCCTTCGCTCCCTTCAATGACTGCTGAGCCGTCCACTTCAAGAGCTCCCAGTAGTCCTCCCAGTTCACATGGAACCTCGGTCGCTACTGCGAACGCCCTGGCGATTGATCTGGGGTTCGGAAGAAAGCTTGGTCGGTGATAGCGTCAGCGGACTCAGCCATCCGTCACGCTTGATACGTCGTCCCGTCGGATTCTTTTTCTTTCGCCGTCGCTGGTTGCGAAGTCGCGGCCGGCTGAAGCCGGTACACCAGCTTGCGTTGGATGCAATCTCCAAATCTTGATTGTTGCCCATAGCTTGCGACAAAGTTCGGCATGCTTAGCATCGCGAGATCGATAGCTTACCTGTTGTTTTTCGTCTCATCACGATGAAGCGTGATGGCTACGTTGAAAATGCGACAGTTATTGATCTCGCGACCTACGAATGATCCGGGCTAGCGGACAACAACGTGCGGCTCATTCTCAGACTTTGACATTGGTGAAATACCTGGTTGGAACGGCTTGCTTGGAATCAGCCGATATGAAAGATACAGAAATCACCATAGCCGCCGTCTTGCAGACGGCAGAGCAATTGCCCGAGTTCAAGAGCATTTTTCAGCTTGAGCTTCTTCAAAGCATCATGCTTGTGCTTCTCAACAGTTCGTCGAGTGATCGAAAGTTGTTCGACAATCGCGGTCGCACTCAATCCGACACCCAGCAATAGAACACACCGCTTCATGATCGGTTCCATCTGCTCAAGCTCGGCGAAGTAGTCGTTTAGCGCCCACTGGCGATGAGATTTCTCGGATGCTCTTTCGCGAACGATCTGAGTGATACAAAGAATCATTGGTAATGATCTTTCCCATGTTCCTGTCGCAAACAGACGCTGGCACTGGGTGCACTTGACTGCTCTTTTCAAGCAGAGAGGCAAGCGTGCCGTAATGCGGGTCAAAAAAAGGCCCATGCCGCTCCCCATCCATGGGGATTGGCAAGGGCTTTGTCATCAAGTTGGCCATCACCGCAGATCCGTTGCGAGATGAGATCAACCGTCTTCAATAATGACAAACGACTGAAGTAACAATCCTTGTTGCAAATCCGGGGTTTGACTTGCCGGCATTCCCATTGCTGCCGCCTTCTACCATGACCGGAAACGAGATCCTTCGCTCCCGTGTGCGTAACGAAATCCATTCGCCACGCACCATCATTGGTTCAAATCATCGTGAACGTGAAAAAGCGAATGCAGTGGGACTGAGCACGATCATCATTCCAAGCTCTGTCGATGTTGAAGCAAAATGGCTTGGAACCATTCGCAAGGTTCGACTGCCCAATTCAGCATCCATGAATTGTCCGTCCGAGTGGTGACTGGAGCACGTGCAGGAATTCGCACGCGGTCCGGGATGATCAGAGAAGTTGTGAAAACGTGTTTGTCGGGTCACGACAAAACGTCCCTTATCAATGAGTGAAAAGCTATGGAGTCCGTCACAGGTTGAACAAAGTATCCACATGCGACAGGGTCAGAAATGTGGCGTCATTCAAATCGGATGTCAACAACAATCTGTAGCGTCTGAGGTGTGTGGCGAAGAAGCAGTTCGAAATCATTCGGGAATTACCGAGACGAATCGCATCCAATTTTTTTTGTGAAATTCATTTTGGCTTCAGCCTCCCAGTTGAAGGCTTACAACTCTGGTTTGATGATCGCATACGGTCGAGCAACAACGCATCGGAAAGTTGTTACAATCCTCGGTCACACTGCCAGTTTGTTCGTAGGCCGTCTCAATCAAACCAAGCAAATATCGACGTCAGCGAACGATTCCTGTTCGATTTGAATGACCGATTCGTCTCCAGCATCGACATCGCAATCTGAGTTGCATCGGTTCGTTCATTCACCCGATGAATCAGCTGACGCAAACCGTTTCTGGTCGAGCGATTACGTCAAAGAGATGCGGCAAACGCTTGGGCCTGATGCTTGTCGAAAGTTGGCGATCTTTGAGCTTCCCGAAGGCTTTCTTCTTTCGGTCGTCGTCCCCGTGTTCAATGAAAGCGGAACCGTCGCGGCTGTTGTCGAAAGGCTCAGGCAGACTGGTCTCCCGCTGCAGATGATCCTGGTGGACGACGGCAGCGAAGACGGAACCCTTGAGGCCATGCGTGGTCTTGAGCCCGCTGCGGACCTGACCGTCGTCGCTCATCCCAAGAACCGCGGCAAGGGCGCTGCGATTCGTACCGGTATGGGGCACGCCACAGGTGATATCGTTGTGATCCAAGACGCGGACAGAGAATACGATCCATCCGATTTTCGCTACCTGCTACAGCCTTTGCTGACGGGAGAAGCAGACGTGGCGTATGGAACTCGGTACGGCCATTATGATCGACAACTTTCGCCCTGGTGGCATCAGAGCGTCAACGGATTCATCACGCTTCTCGCCAGTATTGCGATCGGCATTCGACTGAGCGACGTGGAGACATGCTACAAAATGGTTCCGAGAAAGCATCTCGTGACGATCTTGGAAGATCTTCGCGAAGAGCGTTTCGGGATTGAGATCGAATTGACGGCAAAGCTTGCTCGTCAAAACTTGCGTTTCACCGAACGCCCGATCCGTTACCAACATCGTTGGTACGACGAGGGGAAAAAGATCGGGTGGAAAGACGGCGTGCGAGCACTCTGGTGCATCTTCACCTACGGTTTGCTCAGGCGTTGAGGATCCGGACGCGACACACTCGTTGACGGCGCTCGTTTGTAGTCGCTCCTTGCCATACCATGCAGTTCACGCAGCTCGAGTTTTTGCTCTTTTGGGTTTGCGTCCTGGTGACCGTGTGGGGCGTCGACCGCTTGGCTCGAACGCCTCAGCCTCGCCACTGCGTCCTTCTGGCAGCCAGCTACTATTTCTACGCCTACTGGGACTGGCGATTCTGCTTGCTGCTCGCCGCCTCAACGGCTGTCGACTTCATGCTGGCACGGGCAATGAATTCGGTCCACGGACTGCGACTTCGTCGAATGCTGCTCGTCGGGAGTGTTGTCTTCAACTTGGGCCTGCTGGGCTTCTTTAAGTACTGCAACTTCTTCATCGAATCAGCAGCCGCTGTGCTTGAGCCCCGCGCGATAGCCACGGGAACGCTCGACGTCGTTCTTCCGGTAGGAATTTCTTTCTTCACTTTCCAAACGCTCAGCTACTCGATCGATGTTTATCGAAGAAGGATCGAACCGTGTAAATCGATTCTTGATTTTTCGCTGTATGTCGCGTTTTTCCCACAGTTGGTTGCCGGCCCCATCGTTCGTGCAACGGAACTGATGCCACAATTCGCTCGGAAGCCTGATTTCTCGAGTCGACGGCTCTATGCGGGTGTGCAATGTGTGCTTCGAGGGCTGGTGAAAAAGGTTCTCATCGCGGACCGCCTCGGAGAGATGGTTGACGTCGTTTTCGAAGGACCGGAACTGTACCATGGCATCACAGTTTGGCTGGCGATCATCGCTTACGCCGGGCAGATCTACTACGACTTTTCTGGCTATACGGACATCGCCATCGGAGTAGCCAAGACACTCGGTTATCGCTTCCC
>JBCCOI010000505.1:0-5747 GCA_039025515.1 Planctomycetota bacterium | reverse complement strand
ATCGCTTATCGTGATCGGTACCGTGGCCACTCGATGAAGCTGAGTGAAGCGAATGCTGACAAGCCCGCCGTTCTTGCTTTGGTGCTAAACGATGTTTTGGTTGCGGGAGGACAGCCGAGTCTGGTCGGCGATTGCTGGCAGACGTCAACGAGCCGAATCGTCGCGCTGCTTCGTTCACACACGCCGTCCCTTCAATGGGTCAATCGGGTTCGTCGGCACCACCAACGTTACCCTTTGCACTAGCCAATGGTGAAGCCAGCGTTGTCGAGTCGCCAGCCGGAATCCAAACGTCTTCGTGGGATGTCTTCCGTGGCGATGCATAGTGCACGTGTCACACTGGTGATCGCATTGGTTCTATTGTTACCGCCACCGCGTCCGGCAATCGATCCCGCTTCTGCACAAACGCCACCCAAACTGGAGCAAATTCGCGAGGTGATGCCGGCCGCGACTCGGTTGGAGGAGGTCATCGAAACGACCGAAGGAGGTTCTTCGCGACAATGGATCGTCTGGGGCGAAAACGAAATCGAAGGGACAGAGTTCACCTTGGGAACCGTTGCCAGGACACTACCCGAGGCCTCAGCAATTGTCGGCTATCGCGGCCCCACCGAAGCAATGATCGTGACCGATGCGAATGATCACATCGTCGGAGTTCGGCTCCTGCAAAGCGACGACACCGATGAACATGTTTCCGCGGTTGCGGAAGCGGATTCGTTTTTTGATCAGTTCAACTCTTGGGATTGGAGCGGACCACCGGAGGGAACTGAGATTGATGGTGTTTCCAACGCCACATTGACATCACTTGCTTTAGCGAAGGGCGTTCTGGCCAGGATCGGTCAAGCCAGAGCTTCGCTGGTTTTTCCGGACGACCTGTCCACGTCGGAGATCAACGAGTGGTCAGGAATCCCGTCGAATTGGAGACGAAGTGAGGATATGTGGCTTGCGGATCATCAGAACACTGAAACTTCGGACCGCATTGCTATCGTTCGATCAGGAACACTGAGCGATAGCGTGACCGGATACCAAGGTCCAACCGAGTTGTTGTTGAAGCTAGCGATGGGTGATGAGACGAAGGATTCGGAGGTCCGCGAGTGGCGCGTTTTGGACATCGGCATCCGTTCGTCCTACGACAACCAGCCTTATGTCGGTTACTGCAAGCAAGAGTACGGCTTCTGGCTGATCTTTGAGGAGCAGACTCTGTCTTCGCTTGCGGCCATGGACCTGGAAGAAGCCGGTGTCGAAGGTGTATCGGGAGCAACGATGACCAGCATGGCGATTGCGGAAACGTTGATTCAAGCATCCGGTCGCTTGATCGAACGTCGCGACGAATTCCTTGAGCGACAACGACGTGAAGCTTCTCCGTGGTGGTCCGGTTTGCTATCGGTTTACTTCTCCACCGCCGATTTGGCGTGTTTCGGTATTCTCATTTCTTATCCAGTCTTTCGAAACAAGAAGTCGTTCAAGCGTGGACGTTTAAGGCAGCTTTGGTTGCTTGCCGTCGTTTGCGTCATCGGCCTTTGGTCAGGGAATCTTGTGTCGCTCGCCCTGCTGAGTGGTTGGGGGACGCGTGGCGTTGCCTGGCAACTAGCGCCGATGTTGGCGGCGATCGCGTTTATCGCTGTTACTCTTCCACCACTCACAAAGTCGAATTTTTATTGCAGCCATCTGTGTCCTCATGGTGCGTTGCAACAACTCGTACGGCCATCGACCAAGCGTCGGTCGAAGGGGAGACGGTTGATTCGTCTTCCGCGCGAGCTGAGTCGATGGCTAACGCGAGTTCCAGGTGTTCTTTTGGTCGTGGCATATCTCACTTTACTATTTCGACCGCAATCGGATCTCTCGTCTTGGGAGCCATTTCACGCATATCTGTTTCGGATCGCACCTTGGTTTTCAATTTGCTTCGCCGCCGCCACCTTGCTCTTATCAGCGAGATTGCCAATGGCTTATTGTCGAATGGGTTGCCCCACCGGACACTTGCTCGATTACATTCGACAGACCGCCGCAAGCGACCGAATTCGATTTCCCGACATCGTCGCGGTGGTACTGCTGATGCTTGCGATCGCTGTTGCGTTTTTTCGCTGAGACTATTATTCGATGCGATTACTGGATGTCTGCCCGCGGCGTTCGAAACGTGGCGCCACAATCGTGACGACGACGGCGTGGCGAATTCGAGTCCTTTCACTCGGAGCATACTACAGACGAGTCGAGATCGATCCCGTGAATCGAATGATCAAGATCTTTCAGCGTTACCTGTGGTTCATCCGGAGGCAATGCCTCGTTCCTTTCGAGGAGGTGGAAGCAGTCACGTACGGTTACAAAGACGTCTCTTATGGGTCTTGGCAGAGAGGTCCCTATGAGGCCGAGGACTGCTTCACCGTTGGGCTTCGTCTTGCCGACGACAGTGAGCTGGTGTTACATGAATTTAGAGGTAGGGGTGAACTCATCAATGAGAGCATTCTGCCTGACTGGTGTTTTCGTCCAACCTTCCTTGGTTTCTCCGGGGACCAGGAACAAGAGTCTCGAGACTACGTGGAACTCGTCTCCCGTTTGGTTGAAGTCGCGACTATTCCGCATCGCGGATACTAGTTGTCGTGCCGTCTTGGACGCGGTGCGAGCCGCCCCGCAAGTACCGTGGGCGATGAAGCCAACGTCGCGACGTCGGTTCGCTGACTTGCCTCAAGGGCTTGCCGCCCAGCCACAGTCTGACGGAAAGGTACGGTTTCTATCTATCCAGGCTTCCCGAGAACTATGGCGGTCGGTTGAGCGGCACACTTACTCCGATGGATCAGGATGAAGTCCTGCATGTGGACGACCGTTTCGCGTATGGTGCGGTGCCCCATGACGCGCCCGCTGCTCTGGTGCCCCATCAATTCGAGTTACAGTTTGATGTACCTCGACCGCTGAAGTCTTGCTGGATCTGGCTGAATGATCCGGAGACTTTCACCAAGGGGCAGATTTGGCCATACCGAGTCGAGTTCTTATCACCGGATGAGAACGTGCCGCCGGGTTTTCACGTCGGCGTCCTGAATTGGCACTACGGGCCGGGGATCAGCTTCGCCGGCGTGGTGACTGACGTCCGTCCCATGGAGTACCGAGATCTGAGATACTTCTACGGAAGCTTCGTCATCAGTCCAAGACTCTTGCGTCCGACCCGCTTGCAGTTTTGGACAGAAGCAATCGATGAGCAGTCCACACATGTTCGGCTTCAAGTTGACAGCCTCGTGCGAAAGCGATGGCTAGGGACTTGGACGTGGATGCAAAGACGATTCTGGAGTCGCTTCCCGGCTTGGATGAAGAAAGCAAGTCCTGAAACAAACTGATTGCCAAGCAAAAAGAGAACGCTCGTGAGACTGGAGCAACTGGATGCCCTGCGTGGATTGGCTTTGTTCGGCATTCTGATCGTCAACATCTTCATCTTTCATGCTCCGTACACTCACTACTCCGCATTCTACGGCACGTTCGATGGATACCAATCGCTCGTGCTGTCCATCGTGCTATTTCTGTTCGGTGGCAAGTCGATGTTCATCTACGCTTTCCTTTTCGGCTACAGCTTCCGATTGCAGAAGGTGAAGGCTAACAACGATCGAGCCTTTCAAGCCTACTGGCGGCGACGAATGATTGTGCTGGCCGTGTTCGGATTGCTCCATGTCTTGCTTTTGTCCTTCGGCGACATTTTATTGCCCTACGCAGTTCTTGGCCTCAGTTTGCCCTGGCTTTCAAAACTGAAGAATCGTTGGCTTCTGCTCATTGCACTCCTGGTCAACTTTGTACCGGTCTATGAATTCATGCTTCGCGGACTGATCGAGTTTCCATCAGTCTTTATGCAGCCGGTCTACGATCTGGAGACCTACGTCGACGTTAACCGCAACGGAAGTTACTGGGAGGTGATGAAGCTGCGTTTAAGTGATTACGCCGCCTTCCGAAACGAAAAGCTCGTTCGCTATATCCCAAAAGAACTAAGTCTTTTTATGCTGGGCATCGTGATGTCACGTCTTAGCTTGGCGTCAAATCCCAACCCACGGTACTGCATTCCGTTTTGCCTGATTTCACTGCCTCTGGTGGCAGCGATCGGAATCTTTGAAGAAAGTCTCTTCTCGATGTTTGATTTTGAGCAGTCGATGACGCAGAGATTGGCTCTCGGGTTGATCGTTCACTCGTGCGAGTTATTGCACGGAATGCTGTATGTCATCGGTTTCTTTTTGATTTGGAAACTCGCATTTGCGAAAAGAACTCTTTCGCTTCTGCAGTATCCCGGTCGGTTGTCGCTGACGAATTACCTGATCCAATCGTTCGTATGCCTGGTCTTCTTTTCTGGTCTGGATCTGTATGGAAAGCTAGGACCGGCGGAGCTGGCTCTGATGGCAATCGCGATCTATTTGTGCCAAGCGGTAGGCTCGGCGCTATGGTTAAGGCGCTATCAGTTTGGTCCACTCGAGTACCTTTGGCGAATGCTCTGCAAACGCAAACCACCTCCTCGGTACAGCTCGGCCGACTAACGCTTCGTTGGACGGTGCCACGTTACACCCGAACTGAACCCGAAGCCTCAGCGAGTGAACGAGCTAGGGGAATCGCCTCGCTTACGCGTCGCGTAAGGATTTCGCGGCACTCTCGACGAAAGTGACGCTTTCCAGTTAGTCAACGTTAACCTTTACGATTGGGCCGCGCAGCGTTAGTCGAGGTCATTTGTAAAAACCGGGGCTATTGCCCATCGGCTCAGGTAGCACGAATTCCAAACTCAAGAGTTGACTATGCACTACTTGTCCGAAGTAGCTTGCGTGATGAACGACTGGAGCTCTGCGGCGGGTAGGGCAAAACTTCGCACTCGGCTGTTGCGGGCGATGTTGAGTCCGACGAAGTTTCCGTCCAGGTCGTACAGCGGTCCGCCGCAATCCTCGGGATCCAAATCCGCGTCGTGAGAAAACACTTCGCTGAATCCGTCTCGCCGGCTGCTCTTTGCCATTTGGTCCGCCGCATGCCTAGAACTCGTCGGAACGGCTCCCAGCGTGATTGACTTGGTAAGCTCATCTTCGTTGCGGCGTAGCGTTGCCGTAATCACTTCATTGGGGTCCGCCTTGGAGAGGAACTCGCGCATATCCAGTTGCGTGCGAATAATTGTGTCATTCAGCTTGGTGATGACGTCGCCGGCCAGTAGGCCCGCGCGCTTGGCGGCTCCATCGTCGGTGACTTGGTTGAGAACGGCTCCCTTGTTTTCCTGGTAAGTCTCGGGAACGACGCCCAAAAATCCCCGGCTTGATTGCTTGTTGGAGCGAAACGCAGGCGTTCCTACAACACTAAAGGCGCCCAAGTCGTCTGCTGCAGGGGACAGCAGGAAAGCCCCGACCGGAATTTCGCTGGTTGCCAACGCTAGATCAACACCGACTTGGTTGATTTCGGGCGCCTTCAAAAGAACAAGGTCGTTCTCCGCATCTCGCTCAACCACTTCCAGTGTGATCGTCTCGTCACCAGTCGTCGCGACGGCGTTGTCTCCAATGACAGTACTTTTACTAACGACCCATGGTGTCCCCAGAATCCGCGTTCCGGTAATCGATCGATCTTCGTCTTCTCCGAAACCGCTCTCGATCTCAACACAGGCGTCGTCGAGACGACTCTCCAGCTCCGCAAGGTGTTTACCCAGCGAAGAGAGTTCATCATACGCCGTCACGTTCTCGACAGACGGATAGTCTTCCGCCGGCAGTGATACTTCGGGTGCGGCTTCACGTTGGACGTCGAAGTCGACGTTGACGGTAAGT
>JBCCOI010000504.1:0-5762 GCA_039025515.1 Planctomycetota bacterium | reverse complement strand
TCCGTCCAGCGGATACACCTTCTGCGGTGACGTCCTTGCGAACCAGTGCCACGCGTGGGTCATCCGAAAGCGAAAGTTTGGACAGAGCCTTCTCAGCCGCTTTCGAATCACCGAGTCGGCCATCGGCGACCGCAAGGCGAAGCAAGACTTCGTTCCGCGGGATGCTGCAATCCGGGTGTTCTTCCAGGCACTTCCTGAGCAGCCTGCTCGCATCCGTAAATTCGTAGCGGTCCAGCCGCAGGCATGCCAATTCGAACGCCGCGTCGTCTCCCAACGAACTGGCAAAGAAACGGCGGACAACTTCGCTCAGAACTTCGGTTCGAGATCGATCGCCCGGATTCGACAAAATGGCACGGGCCCCCCCATCCGCTTGGATTCGATAGATGGCCAACGCATCTTCCGACAATCCTGACAGAATGGACTCGATTTCCTTCGCCACCGTCACGTACTTGGGATACTGATGACGTGCGGACGAGAATCTCCATTCTTCTCGCGTCATCAATTGCGAACCGGCTCGATCGAGCACGCTTTGCCAGAGTGCGATGGCTGAAAGCGAATCCCCTTCCGCGGCAAATTCTTTCGCACGACGCAGCTTAAACAACTCCTGCTCAGTGATCGTCTGAAGGGAAGCACTTTCAAGCGTTTGGGCGGTAGTTGCTGAGCTGCTAACCGGCAATCTGGCACGAGAGAACAGTTGTGCTTGAGCGTCGAATGCAACGCAAAGAACGAAGGTGAAGGACAGCGCAGACCTGAGGACGCTGACCAACCAACCAGTTTGCAATTCGAATTTCATTTCCCGCTACTCCTCGTACGAGTCCGTGAAATCATCCTAGCGACTCCTTCCAAAGAACCATCCCAGCAGCTGTTCGCCACACAATGCGGCAACCGCAAGCAACAAGATGAGCGGCCACAATTCGCCCTCCGCACCGACCGCCAGCGTACCCACGAGTTGCTCGGCTCGGACGACTTCGATCGGTAGATCCGAAAGGTTGCTTTTCAGTTGCGCCACATCAACGCGGCGCAGATCGCTCTCGCTCAAATCGACATTAGCTGCAAACAGAGCCCTCTCACTCGCACCTTCCGTGCTGAGTAGCGTCAATTCGTAGAAACCCCGACGGTCGACTTTGTCGTATTCGACCATCCAACTCGTCTCTTCGACGCTTTGCGAACCCGCGTCTTCGCTTTCAGCCGGCCGGGCACTCAGTGGCGTTGTCGTGTTATCGGGATGCCGCAGACTGACGTCGATTTTATATCGAGTTAGATCAAGCGGGTGACGAATGGATCGGCCTACGGCAAGGGTGCCGTTTTCATTTGCACTCTTCACCACGTAGCGGGTGAGCTCTTGCGCGAAGATGAGAAAACTTGGATCGAGAGGCCAATTATTCCAGTCGCGATCTGCGGGCGTCGCCACAAAGACAACTTGGCCTTCGCCGAAGTGCTTCTCAAGAACAGCCGGCGAGTTTTGCGGATCATTGAATCGCGCAGAGACGAGTACCTCTCCATCCGCAATGCGTGATTCGTCAGGCTCGATGTGCCACCAGCGAAATACTTTGACCCAAGATGCGAAGGGGTTGTTCTCGCCAGAAAACACACCCAACGCGGGGTGGTTCGCGCCCGCAACCAAGAAGTTCGCCCATGTCGCCTCTGTTTCATCGCCACGCACCGACAAGAGCTTTCCGGGCAACAAACCACTTCCACCTCGATAGAGTTGTTCGTTGTAGATGTGTTCGTCAACCTGATCGCCTGCGAAAACGACAAGGGACCCGCCGGCCCCGACCCACTTCTCCAGTGAGTCTCGTCTTTGGTCGCTTAAACGATAAAGATTGCAAAGGTATACGACGTGGTAGTCCTGGAGTTTGACGGAATCAAACTGGGCGTCCGTCACGATTTTTAAGGACACGCCTGAGAGCAACTCTCCCGGTGGCGCTAAAGCTCGCCCCAGTGAAAACGTCTCGGACTGACCGTAGCTCGCAGACGGGTCACCATCGACAAGCAACGTACGTATCCCTCGCTCAACCCGTGCGGCGAAATACTGCGTGTTGTCCTCTTGCAAGTGATCGCGATTGAGCGGATTGTCCGTCGTTATCTCAACTCGAACCGGCACGGGTTCTGGCTTGATGGCGGCAGACTCACCGGGAGAGATGCCAGATTTTGCAAAGGTAAACGCGAAAGGTACGGTGTGCGTCGAGTTGGCGGCGATTCGCTCGATCCGGTCAGTCAGAGGTAGCGAGTCGCCGGCTCTAAAAGTGAGCTGCACGTCTCGAACTTCCGTGGAACCATGGTTGGTGACGGTTACCTCGAAAGGCGACTGCACTCCGGCGATGAGCACTTTGTCTTGAGGCCGGATGCTGGAGACGGCAATGTTGCCCAGCGTTTTCTCGTTCGCGACATCCACCACGAAACTGCCAACCGTCTTGTTTGCGATGCGTTCTAAAGTTTCCCGCAAGCCTCCGGTTCCACCATCACTGCCAGACGCATCGCGAATGGATGTACCGGCGAGAGACAAATCCCAATCTCGCTTCCTCAGGTCGCTGACGATGTAAAAGACGCGATTCACATATTCGGGCTCGATGCGCAGAAGTTTCTCGATCTCAAGAAGAGCACTGTCCAATCGCGTCGGCACATCAGACGGCGTCAGCGCGGCGATTTCTTCCGCAAGTTCGCCGACACTTTCTTCGTTGAGCTGGACTCCTCTTATCAGCGGTCGATCCGGCTGAGAGAGACGCACGAGCGAGAATGATTCGTCCGTGTCCGACGTGCGAAAACTGTTGACCAAGTCCTGTATGGTTTGTTTGGCAACGTCGAACGACGAGCGATTGTCATTCACAGCCATCATGCTGAGCGAATCATCCAAGACGACGATGCGTTCAAACCGGACCGACTGCAAAGCCCCACCCGCAAACGTCTGCGGTCGGAACGGTCGCGCCAGTAGCAAGGCAATGAGCAAAATGGCCACGCAACGCAGCAGAAGCAGCAGCAAATTCTCAATCCGAATCCTGCGTCGGTTGACCTTATCAGCCTCGAGCAGGAACTCGATTGCCGCCCAATCCAGCGTTCGGAACTTTCGTTTATTCAGTAGATGAATGATGATCGGCAGAGCAAGCAGGCCAATGCCGCCCAACAACAATCCTGGACTAACCATCCAGTTGCTAAGGGAGTTTGCGATCTTCGAAAGCCAAGTAAACATCAAGCTGTAGAGACTTCTATCTTCTTTGTCTGAGCTTCCGAGTTTGCTGCCGAAACGTCAGATAGCGTGCGAGCACGGCATCGAGCGGCTCGAGTGTATCGACCAATACGTAGTCGACGCCCGCGGCTGCGCACATTTGCTGAACATTGTTTTGAAAACGCCGGATGACTTCCAGATAAGCCTTCTGCAGCGCCCTGGGTTCGGCGTGCAACTCCGCATCCATTTCAAGTCCACGGAACAGTGTGTTTTCTTCAAACGGAAATTCCAGCTCGTCGTTGTGCATGACATGAAACACAATCATTTCGTGCCGACGAGTCCGGAACTTTTCGATGGAACGCCGCAACACATCGAGATCGACGAACAGATCCGAAAACAAGCAGACCAAGCCGCGTCGGCTGATTTGATCGGCCAACTCGCCGAAGACTTGATGAACATCCGTCTGGTCATCGACAGAGGTCGTTTCCAACTCGTGAACGATGCGTTTCAGGTGCGTCGGATTGGAGTTAGGGCGAAGGTTTGTGCGAATCGAGTTGTTGAAAGTGACGAGACCGACGTCATCTTGTTGACGTTGCAAAAGAAGTGTCAATGACGCAGCAGCCGTTGCGGCGTGATCAAACTTGCTCCACGGAACTTTTGCATCCGAGCCATATCGCATTGACTTGCTGCAATCCACGATCAGCGTGCAGTTCAAGTTGGTCTCTTCTTCGTATTCCTTGATGTAGAGCCGGTCGGTTCGTGACCAGACTTTCCAGTCGATGTGACGCAGGTCATCTCCTTGCGTGTACTCTCGGTGAGCGGCGAACTCCACAGCGAAGCCGCTGTAGGGACTTTGGTGTGCTCCCGTGATGAATCCTTCGACAACTTGCCGAGCCCGTATATCGAGCCGCGAAATCCGTTGAAGAGTTTTCGGATCGAGGTAACGCTGAGGTGGAGAACTTGCCATTCGAAGTCGTCGTGCCGGTCAGAGGGATCGGTGCTTGAAACTTAAGCCTTCTTCGTCGGTTCTTACTAGGAAGCAAAAGCCCTCTGAAGTTGCGGTGCCACCTCGTCATCCTCCTGTCGCATCGACGTTTCTTCCAAGAGTCGATCGATCACCTTGTCCGGTGTGATCCCAGCCGATTCGGCATTGAAGTTATTGATCACGCGATGCCTTAGCACCGGATGGGCCACCGCCTTGATATCGTCCGTCGTTACGAAGAACCGCCCGTCTAATGCCGCTCGAGCTTTCCCTCCGAGCAACAGAAACTGCATGGCGCGCGGCCCCGCACCCCAACTGACCCATTCTTTTACAAAATCAGGAGCCTCTTCCTGCTCAACACGGGTGCTTCGAACGAGTCGTAGCGCGAAGTGAATCACGTGTGGTGAGACTGGAATTCGACGCACGATGCCCTGCAGATTCAAGATCTCCTCCGCCGACATCAACTCCTCGACGTGCGGAGTTTCTTGAGACGTCGTGGAAGCGGCGATGTGATATTCCTCGTCATAGCTCGGGTACTCGACAAAGACCTTGAACATGAAGCGATCCTGCTGCGCTTCAGGGAGTGTGTACGTGCCCTCTTGTTCGATGGGATTTTGCGTTGCCAATACAAAGAAGGGTGCCGGCAATTCGTGTCGATTGCCGCCGATCGTCACTTGCTTCTCTTGCATCGCCTCCAATAAAGCGGCCTGAGTCTTCGGCGGAGTTCGGTTGATCTCGTCGGCGAGAACGATATTCGAGAAGATGGGTCCTTTGAGAAAGCGGAATTCGCGATGTCCGGTCGACTTGTCTTCTTGAATCACCTCCGTGCCCGTTATGTCGGAGGGCATCAGGTCCGGCGTGAATTGGACTCGGCTAAAGTCGAGCCTCATCGTTCGCGCGAGCGTGCTCACCATCAGCGTCTTTGCCAGTCCGGGAACACCCTCGAGCAGACAATGGCCTTGCGAAAAAATGGCGGTCAGCAGATGCTCGATCGCTCTCTCATGCCCGACGATCACCTTGGAGAGTTCTCCTCGGATGACGCGATGGGCTTCCTTCAAACGGTGCACGGCATTCATGTCATCATCGGACATGCCGGGTGCTTCGTTCATGATTGTCTCCCGAAACTGACGTTGCGCGTGCGAGCTTGGACGCCGCTCTGATTTCAACGTTTTATCATATCGCATCTGATACTCCGAAAGCAGCACGTCGCCTTTTTCTTCTGATAACCGCTTGAACACGATGAGAAAATTTTGCGCAACCGAATCCTCACTTTCCCGCTCGAGCGCGTCTTCAGAATTGAATTCGCATGCCCTTGAGACGGCAGCCCTTTTCAGTTTTCACCCAGCAGATTGGCCAGGGCAATGAGACCGAAGCACGTCGCGATGTGTGGATCGTCCTCACGCATTCGATCGGACTTGTTCTTCCAAGAACCGTCATTCCGCTGAAGACGTATCACTTCGTCAGTCAGCGGTTTCCGGTGATGTTCAAATGGCTTTCCAGGCAACTTCACAAGTCGGCTTAGGCCCATGAAGAAGTAATACTTCAACCCTTCCTCCCAACCTGGCTCGTCCGATGTTTGCCTAAATCCGGGTACCGTTGCCACGTCACGACACCCTT
>JBCCOI010000503.1:0-5789 GCA_039025515.1 Planctomycetota bacterium | reverse complement strand
TTCGCCCGGCACGATAACGCCGTAGTCGATCGCCTCATCGCGGTCGTCGAGCCGCAAGTCCGCTTCTCGCGCGGCGGGGTCGGGGCCGTGACAGTGAAAACACTTGCCCGAGAGGAGGGGGCGAATGTCGCGGTTGAAATCGTATTCGGCCGCCGTCTGCGCGAATGCGCTGCTCGTCACGAGTAGCGCTGCGCACATCACCAGGAACCGCCCCGCAAGTCTTGAAGTTACCGTCATTCTTTCTCCTTGCCTCTTGCGGCACTGCAATCTTGCGCGCATGGGTTACGCTCCGAGCTCCTTGACGCGAATGTTTCGCCAGCGACTCACGGCCCCCTTGGCCCACTGGTTCCAACCGTTCCTCGGGCCGTTGCTGTGAACTTCAAGACCGATGTGACCTCGGCTGCCAACCCGTTGTTCGATGATGGCTGGATCGTACCCGTTCACCCCAGGTTCGGAGCTGTCCAGGGTTCCTATCTTGAGATCGTTGACCCAAGCGGTGAGCACAGGATTGGCGCCGACGCAGCGAACGCGGAATCGGTTCCAGCCGTTCACATTCCAAACTCTGCGAAACTGCTCATAGGTGGCCGCATCGGAAACGTTAGCGTGAGGAAACTTGGATTTACTAGTTCCCTCACGCAAGTTTTCCACTTTGAAGTTTTCTCCAACATCTCCATCGACAACGACCGGAGCCGCAAGGTAACTGCCCAAACCGTTGGTAAAAAATCCACCGATACCACCTCCCGGCCGGTGGTCGCAAAGCACTTGGAAACCGATCGTCCCTGCTTTGTGCTGCCTTACAAGCACTCCTGTATCCGTCCGCCAGTCGGGCCGCATTTCATATTCGAGTTCAAAGTCTCCGTACTCTTCTTCAGTCATCAGGTATGCACCCATACGGCTGCGGGGAGGATCCTGCCCGCCAATGATCGCGCCATCGACCACTTTCCAGTCTCCAAGATGGCGGTGAAGCTCACTGTTCTGCGAGCGGTGCCAATCCAACGTCTTCTTGATAGCCGCCTCGATAGCTTCGGGAGCCTTCGCATCGCCAATGGCGTTGTGGACGTAGATGCGTGGGACTTTCTTCCAGCCCTCGAGAGTCTTTCCATCGAAGAGTGGTTTCCATTCGCCGCTGGCTTGGCCGTGTGCCGATGAGATTGAGACACCGGCGGCGGCTGTGGCGAGACTGCTTTGGATGAATTGTCGTCGAGAACTCATAGTATACGTACCATTAGTTTGCGTAGGCGATACGGGCTCATGTTGGTGCTGTTCATGTTGTCACTGAGCCTAGTGGAGGAAGTCAGGGTTTCGTTGCTGGTCTGGGGCTGCTCCAAAAGTTTGACCAAATGGCCCATTGTTCATTAGTGAAGATCTCTTTGAGCTTCCTCTTTCGTTCCGCATAAAACTTGTTCCTCGTAGCCTGTAGTCGTTGTGCTTTAAGGCTTCGGAATGATGCCTCCGCGGCTTGGCACTCTTTCTCCAGCACATCGAGTTTCTTTTGTTGTTCGGGCGTAACGTTCAAAGATGCAAACATCTCGGCGGGTGAGGTAGGTTCGGACATCGACGAGGGTGCGTTCCGCTCTGCTACCTCAACGCTGGGCAACGACGGGTTCAATGAATCTCTGCCATGCCATAGCGTGGCGTTCTCGTTGGCTTGCTTAACGAGCGCGAGCAGCTCCGCATTCGGCTCGCCGAAGGGGCTAAAGAACCCGCACTGTTGTCCCAGTTGTTTTGTTCCGGCTGGAGCCCACTGCTCGATGTAGCCACAATACCACCAACCCAGCATGTAGGGGTGATCCTGCATGATGCCTTTCATGTAGCGGCGGTACTCATTCGCAACGGCCTCGAAGCTGTCTACTTTCAGCCCC
This sequence comes from Planctomycetota bacterium, assembly GCA_039025515.1. GTDB lineage: Bacteria > Planctomycetota > Planctomycetia > Pirellulales > Pirellulaceae > Stieleria. The sequence continues at coordinate 3,927 of JBCCOI010000503.1, read as the reverse complement.
TTGATCTTGGTGTGTTTGGATGTCTTGAAAGAATACGAATGGTCACCATTGATGATCGGTAGGCCAGTCTGACGGTGTAATTCCCGAAGGGTCGCGTTGTGCTGGTCTGTGTAGAACGTGTAGTACTGAATCATCATGACATCGCAGTGCTTACCAATCGCGCCGAGCACACCGTCGGGGACCATGTCCACCGACTTGTCGTAGCCCACATCATGTTTGTCACCCAATAGAAGATGGTTCGGGTCGTACTTCCTGATCAATTCGTGATGCAGGCCATACCACTTCTCGGCCAACGCCGTGAGCATGTCTTCCGCGTCTTTTTGAACTTTGGGAACGTCGTTAGGTTTGATCGGCCAGGACGTGATCTTTGCAAGATCTTCCCACGAGGCGATTCCGTCGATCGAGTAAGCACTCGCGGCCTCGACTGCCGATGCATGATTCTGTTTCAAGATCCGCATCCATTCCAATTTGCCCGCCGCATCAGCGGGTAGCTCTCGAATATCTTGCACCCAGGGGTAGACCAGCCCGCGATCTGCAAACATCTGTTTGTGCCACTGGCGAGCCGGCTTAAGATCGGGCATGTCAAAGTAGGCATATCCCAGGCAGTACTTTGCGTCGCGCAAAGGCGTACAAGTTCGTTTGGCCAAAGCATCCAGTTTATTCCGGAACTCCGATGAGAAGACATCAGGGAATCGAGCACCGTTTGCACGATTCATCCCCATCAGCGAAATGCTTTGGACCTTGATTTTTGCGACGTAGTAAATCTTCCGCTTTTCATACAGGATCAGCGGGGTCGAGTAAGCATGAAATGGAATCGTGTTGAACGCGTAATCCTTGAAGTCCTTCACTACCATGTCAGCATAGCCGCTGTGATTCTTGGCGCGAGGATTCAAGCCGCCCCATGATCCCTTGATGTCCGCGCCGAACTTATCCGTCATCCATCCCTTGTTGACTTCATTGAACAGCACGCCTCCTTCACCGACGTGATTCATTCCCGTTGTGATGAAGCGTTTGCCAGTATGGTCGACCAACCACCAGACGCCGTTGTCCTCTTCTAAGTGAATGAAGTCGGGATTACCGATGACCTGTGACTTCGCAGGGGCGATGTTCACCGCGGTGTCGAGTTTAATAGTCTGTTCATTGTCGTTCAGCAGATACGCAATCAGGTGGCGAATTTCGTTCAGCGATAGGGCGTCGACGAGTCCGGTTGGCATGATGGACGCTTGCACCTCAAACCGCTCTTCGACATCTTCTTTGTCCACACTGAATATACTTCCGTCGGCCGCAACGTATTTTTGCTTCTTCCCCTCTTGTCCAACAACCAAACCAGTCAGCACCTGTCCGTCTACCGTCAGCAATTTCTGAGGACGATAGTAGGGAGCCATTTCAGCGTTTGGATTGACTATGTGCTTCAGTAACCACGCTTCATTAACTCCGGTCTGCTTGTGAATGGTGGTCAGGTCTGGACCGACTGCGCTTCCACGGCCCTGCATCGCATGGCACTTGTAGCAGCCCGCGAACGTAGAGTGAAAGAAGAGACGACGACCAACTGCGACATCAGGTTTGGCCGATGCTTCGCGTTCGAGCAACGCAATCCAATCCTCGACTCGATCCGCCGGCGGTTTGGCTTCGACCTTTCGCCTGACGATTCCTAAGGCGACAAGTGTCCGAGTCGATTCTTCTGCGATCGTCCGAGCGGAATCTGATGCGAGTCTCGTTAACACTGGCTCATACTCTTGCCCGCCGGCTGCCAGTCCAGCAATGGCATCCGCTCGTAGATTTGCAGCAACCGAGTTATCGCTCGCGATTCGGGCTAACACGCTTGCTCGTTTCGCGTCGGGATGAATGGCGAGTGCTTGAATCGCCTCGCGTTGGATACCCTTGGACGCCGATCTCGCAAGATCGTCTAGCACTGAAACTGTTAGACTTGGATAGGCAACCTTTACATTGGCGAGCGCTAGTGAACGCAACGCTGGTGGCTTACCTTCATCGAGGACCAATTCAAGCAGAGCTTTGTCAGGTGAAAACTCCTTTTTCGATCCACTGCTAATTCGAGCCAGTGCAGCTATGACAGAACGCAGGTCACTTCGACTCAGATCACTTCGGTCCAGCACACTTCTTAATTGCGATTCAAACTGGTCGAGCTTTTCGTCTGCAATCCACTTGATACCGACAAAACGAACATCAGCGTCTTTGTCTTCCAAAAGCTGTGGGATGATGTTGGTGCGGTCTGCGACATTGGAACGCTTCATTGCCATGGCGTAATGAGCTCGTGCGATTCCACTGGTTTCCGTCTGCCACACGTGGCTCGTCAACGCGTCAGCATCTTTTGACAACGCGTGCATCGCGATGGTGCGAAGAGCGGGGTCTTCGCTTGCAAGGTTGGCCAATGCCTCTGCAGCTGACAGCTCTTTCGCTAGGGCTCGGTTTGACGATGGCTCAAGTGTGATTGGCTCCTTGAATTCAACACGCCAGATACGACCGTGGCCGTGAACCGGGTACGAGAGCTTCACCCAGTCCGTGAAATAGAGATACTTGCCGTCAGGTGAATACGAAAAGTGAACAGGGCGAAAGTCATCGGGACCGCTGAGAAACGGTTCGCGAGTCGCCGCAAACGAGGCGCGCTTTGGCTTCAGTGAATGGAGATCGACGCGATTGTCGGTCCAAGATGCGCTCAGCAACTGTCCTGGGCCATGTGATATGAGCCCGCAAGCCGCTTCACCAAGTGCTCCGATCATTCCAAGTGTTCCAGGATTCTCTCCGAACCAGCAGACAAGCGGATGACGGCCAGATCGCCCGTATCGGTACTCGTAGCCAAAGTCGGCACCAGGAATGACATGCAGCAATCGATTGGGAGGCGTCGCGTTCGGATCGTTGTCGGTGGAAAAAAGGTTTCCGTTCAAGTCAAAGGCCATTCCGAAGGCATTCCAGTGACCGGTTGATTGGCGAGTGAGCTTGCTGCCATCGGTACGACAGCGATACGTCGAGCCGCCTTCCGCGCCACCTGAAAGCTTCACGCCGTCCGTGCCGACAAACGTGTAATCCGCGCCGAGGTTCTCGCCAAAACCGAATGCAAGCCACTCAGGGTTTGCGGGATCGATCGCAAGCCCTCCTACGCCGTTATGCGGGTAGTCTCCGTCGGTTTCGCATTTGATCAGTTTCTCTGGCTCGCCCTCCGCTTTAGCTTTTAGGGAAGCGTTTGGAAAACGACCGATGAACCAGCGAGTGCTCACGTAGAGGTGCCCGTCAGGGCCGAACAACAGATCCGTGCTGAAGGTATGACCTTCGTAGAAAACGGACCGATCATCAGCGATGCCATCCTTGTCTTTGTCTTCAAAGACAAGGATCCGGTCAGTCTTCGGTCCCTCGTAATCCGTACTGCGTTTGTGGGTGTGATTCTCCTGTACAAACACTCGTCCGTCTTGGGCGACTGCGATCCCGACAGGCGTGACAATCTGAGGATTCTCCGCGTATAAAGTGACAGCTTTGATGTTCGGATGATGGACGTTCGGCTTGAATGCGGTCTTTTCGTCGGATGCCCACGACAGATCATCTTGGCTGCGAACAGTAGACGGGCTCATCAAACAGAAGGCGAGGATCAAAAATGGGGAGACTTGTTTCATTTGCATGTCGAATGATGTGTCATTTTCTGCGGCTGAACGGTGACCGATCTGCACCAGGTTAGTACTTGCGATTCCAGTAGTTTGAGTGGCCTCACCTAATCTCTCGAAGCGGCTCATCAACGATGAAAGCGTCGGGGAAGTCTGCAGCGTTCACTCCGTCACGACTACGAAGCCGTTTGTTCTGTTGGCGTCCGCGTGGCGGATTCATCGGAATCTCCATCCCGCCAAGCTCTTCCATCATTTCGTAGAGACGACGTTGCATTTGTTGCTTCGTACTTGCAAATGCCAGATCATGGATCAGGTT
>JBCCOI010000502.1:0-5801 GCA_039025515.1 Planctomycetota bacterium | reverse complement strand
GGTCATCGATCAAAACATCAGCCGGCAAGATCGACGCATTCTTCAGTTCGATGCAATTTTTGAAAACCAAGCTGTCGTAAGCACAACTGCCAACGACGGGATTGCGAGAGCGGAACGCGGGTGAGCAATCAAAATCCTCGCGTGTTGCTGCTGACGGGTAGTCCGCCGGGCGAACGTGGTGTCGGGCAAATCATTGTTCGCGAGATCTATCAGCATTTTCCACCGCAGAATCTGTTTTGTTTTGCGACGCTCACGCGCCACGAGGAATACCGGAAACCTGACGAGCTACAAGACGCGGTGGTCGAAGTGTCTCACCGGCGTTTCGAACATCAGTTTCGTCCTTTTGGTCGACTGGCGGCTCCGGTCACGCAGCGACTTTCGTATTGGCTCAACTTCCGTAGGCATTGCAATCGACTGGCGAAACAGGCGATCGAATTTGGTAGAAAGCATAAGTGCGAGCTCGTGTTTTCGATTCTGGAGAACGCGACGACGATGCAGATCACTGATCCTGTCGCGGTGGATCTCGGAGTACCAAAACATGTGCTTGTCTGGGACGCTCCGGACTATATCGGATCGAAGCCGGGCGCTATGCCTCACGATCTCCGATCGCTTAATGATGCATTTTCGACATCAATGAGCAACGCGGACCGGCTAGCCGTCGTTAGCGACCCGATGGCGCGACGCTACAAGAGTGAATTCGGCCTCGAATCGGTGATGTTGCGTCATGTGGCTTCTCCCGTCAAACGAGATCAAAGACGCAACGCAACTCGTGACGATACCGGACCATTTGTCATCGGGTTTGCTGGCAGCGTGACGGCGAAACCCCAACTTGACCTTTTGCAGAGGGCACTGGATCAGCTCGGTTGGCAGATCGAAGGCCGGGAAATACGTTTGGACCTGTATGGCCTGCGTTTTGTAATGCAGTCTCGGTGTGCCCGCAATGTGCGCTACTGTGGTTATCGGACGGTAAAGGAAACCGTCCAAGCGCTCGCGGAAACGGCTGACGTGCTCTTCATGCCACAGCCCTTTGATAAACAGTCTGCTTCGTTTACCGAGTTGTCGTTCCCAACGAAACTGTCAACTTATTTTGCAGCCCGCAGGCCCATTCTGTTGCTCAGTCCGGAGCAATCATCTCTGGGCGAATTCATTCAGAAGCATCCGTTCGGGACTTGGTGTCGAACCATGGAGGTTGAGCCGCTGCTTTCTTCTCTCACCAGTATTCTGACAGATGCTGAACTGGCCGAATCGACCATCCAGTGCATCGATGAACTGCTCGAAAACAGCTTCAGCCTCGGCCACTTCCGAACGCAAGTGCATCGGTTTCTGTCATTGAACCAATGACCGGGAAAGCGGACAAGAAACGCGTTGAACATCATTCAAATTTCGGCAAGTGACTACGGGGGTGGAGTGGAAACGGTTGTCAGGCTCCACCATTCGGAATTAGTACGCCAGAATCACGCCACCCATGTTCTGGTCGGAAAGAAAAAGGGCACCGACGACGGATTTGATCAAATTCCCTTGCGGCCGGGGCCAAAGGGGATGCTTCGAACGGCCAATTGGTTTCAGAGAAAGACTGGGCTACAGAACCTTTATTCACCCTCGTTTCGTGGGATAGAGCAGAGCTTCCGGTTCTCACCAGACGTCCTCCACATCCACTCGCTGCACGGAGCGGAGAGTTATGCGGAGCTTCGTTTCGCCGGCAAGCTTATCCGTCGATATCCGGCGGTGATCACGCTTCATGACTACTGGTTGATGACCGGTCACTGTGGATATCCGCTTGATTGCCCAGGTTGGTTAAAAGGATGCGGGAACTGCCCGGACCTGGAACGCTATCCGTCAGTACCCAAGGATGGGACTAAGTTTAATTTCCGTAGGAAACGCTCACTCTTCGCAGATGCCAACGTTCAATTGATCGTCCCGTCTCAGTTTTTGAAGACGGAGGTTGAGAAGAGCCTAATCCTTCAGCACTTACCGATCACCGTCGTTCTGAATCCAATTGACCATGAGGTGTTTCATCCAGGTGACGGAAGACGACGTCGTGCCGAGTTTGGTATCGAGGATGACGCGTTTGTGATCATGATGATCGCGAACAACTTAAAGAACATCTACAAGGGAATCGACGACGGAGTGAAGGCTCTGCAACAGCTGAGCGATCAAAACGTCACCGTTGTCGTTGTGGGACGTGGAGCTGACGAAATCGCCAGAAAAGTTCCAATGAAGACGATCGGTCTTCCGTACACGAGTGATACGGCGGACCTCGTTTCCTACTACCAACTTGCCGATCTGCTTTTGATGCCATCGCGATGCGAGACGTTTGGTTTGGTTGCCGGTGAATCAATGGCATGCGGGACGCCGGTCGTTTGCTTCGATGCGGGGGCCCTCGCCGAAGTGGTCGGGGATGCCTCGACCGGTGTCGTCGTTCCGGCTCGCGATCCAAAGTGGATGGCGTCGGAGATCGATCGAATCGCCGCCGACCCGGAGCGACGTCGGCAGATGTCCGCAGCTGGTATCAACCGTATTCGAAGCGAATTCGCGTTGCCCAGACACAGTCGAAACGTCGTCAGCGTCTATGAGCAGGCGATGTCATCGTTGAGCGAAGTGATCGGTTTGTCGTAAGGTTTGTCAAGATGAAACAGCTGATTAAGAAGATTCCGCCCATCGCCCGCTTGCTCAACGAAAGAAACTCACTGTGTGATGAGCTGGTAGCTCTCAAGAAGCAATCGGCGTTCGAGCATGGGCATTTCTATTCGCCAATACCTAGCGAACAAGATATCTCGGACCGGTTTCAGGAACTCGAGGACCGTTCGCCAACGGAGCTTGCTGGAATCGATTTGAGAGTCGAAGAACAGAAGCATTGGTGCGATCTGCTTTCCGAGCACTACGACAAGATTCCCTTTCCTGATGACGCTTCGCCAGACACGCGGTACTACTTTCACAATCCAGTATTCTGTGCTTCCGACGCGATCGCTCTCTTCGGAATGATGAATCAACTTAGGTCTTCAAGGATCGTTGAGATCGGTTCCGGCTTCTCGTCGGCAGTTATGCTCGACACCAACGAGAAGTTCCTCGATTCAAGCTGCCAACTCACCTTCATCGAGCCCTACCCTGAGAGACTTTACACGTTGTTGCGAAACAGCGATAACGATCGAAGCCGAGTCATCGAAAAGAGAGTCCAGGATGTGCAGGACGCCCCCTGGAGTGACTTGGTCGCGGGTGACATTCTCTTCATCGACTCTTCGCATGTCAGCAAGTGCGGAAGCGATGTCAATCGAATCTACTTTGAGATCGTTCCTTCGCTGAATCCAGGCGTTGTCGTTCACGTCCATGACGTTTTCCCTCACTTCGAGTACCCCGAAGACTGGCTTCGTCGTGGTAGGTTTTGGAACGAAGACTACTTGCTTCGCGCTTTCCTACAATTCAATTCGCAGTTCGAGATCTTGATGTGGGTTCCGTTGATGATGGAGATTCACCGCGAGTTTTTCGAAACCAAGATGCCGAAGTGTTGTGAGAACTCAGGCGGCAGTCTTTGGCTTCGTCGGATCGAGAACTAGAAGAGCTTCATCATGCTGCAAGTCGTCATCACGACCATTCAGACGCCCACGAGCTGCGTCAGTCGTCTCGTTGAAGTGATTGCACCGCTGAACGCGGGACTTGTGATCGCCGGGGACACAAAGGGACCACCGCACTTCCAGCTCGATCATTCCTTAGGATTCGATCATGATCGACTGAGCTTCCTCGACATCGATGCGCAACTCTCCACTGGGTTTTCTATCGCTGAGATTTTGCCGACAAAGCACTATTGTCGAAAAAATATCGGATACCTGCAGGCAATTCGCGCCGGTGCAACCTGCATCTACGAGACGGACGACGACAACATGCCCAACGATCGCTGGTTCCAGCGAAACGAGTACGTGTCAGGTTGCCGCTCGGTCGGTTCGGATGCACCTGGTAACCCTGAGTGGATTAACGTCTACAAGCATTTTTCGAGTGAGTCGATCTGGCCGCGAGGATTGCCGCTCGATCAAATCAACGAGCCATCAAAAGTAACGGCTGCTCAGTCCGGAGACCCGCAATGGGCACCCATTCAACAGGGACTCGCCGATGGAGCTCCCGACGTAGATGCCGTTTGGCGTTTGACGATGGATCGTGACTTTTCCTTTGATGATTCGGCCAGCGTCATGCTTGGTCCTGGGCAATGGTGCCCATTCAACACTCAAACAACGTGGTGGTGGCCCGCGGTTTATCCGCTGCTGTATATCCCCAGTTTTTGTTCCTTCCGAATGTGTGATATTTGGAAGAGCTTCGTGGCTCAGCGTTGTTTATGGGAACTGAAAACTGGCCTTGTTTTTCATGCTGCGGAAGTCGTGCAGGAACGCAATCCGCATAACCTCATGCGGGACTTTGAAGACGAAGTTCCAGGGTATCTGCAGAACGACCAACTTGCCTCATGTTTGGAAGAGACCATGCTGACGCCGGGGGTTGAGAACGTCGGCGAGAACCTTCGAGCTTGCTACCAGTCACTGGTGGAAGCTGAGATTTTTCCTGAGAAGGAGCTGCCCTTGGTAGACGCTTGGCTTTCCGATCTGGCTCAGTTGAAGCCGTCCTTATCCGAATCAGCCGCCAACTGAAGTGATGAGTAGAATCATGACGTCGACAAAATCGATCGAGCCGAAGTTGGCACCCTTCGAGACTGTTCCGCTGGGAGTACTCAGTGAGCGTCCTCTCGTTTCGATTGTCGTCCCAAGCTTCAATCAAGGGAAATTCATTGGCGACACGATCCGTTCGATTCTCGAACAGGATTATCGCCCGCTGAAGATTCACGTCATGGATGGTGCTTCAACGGATAACACTGTCAAGGTGCTTGAGAGCTTTGGAGACTTGCCGGAGCTTGACTGGGTTTCTGAGCCCGACAATGGGGTTGTTGAGGCGGTTAACAAGGCGTTCGCCCGAGCGGAGGGCGAAGTCATCGGGATTCAAAGTTCGGATGATTTGTACCATCCGGGCGCGATCTCGACGATGGTGGAAAAGCTGCAAGAGTATCAGGATCATGGATTGCTCTACGGTGACATGGAGACAATCGGAGAGCAGGGAGAGCATCTTTTTCAGACTTCGATCGCACCTTTCTCGATTGAACATTTCCTCAGCAAGCAGACTTGGGTGCCACAATCGTCGGCGTTCTTCCGTCGTGAGCTGCTCGATGCATGCGGCGGTTGGGATTCGAGGTACTTTAGCGCCGACACGGAGCTCTGGATGCGTTTTGTCTTTCGCACCAAAGTCAAGAAACTGGATCTCTGTCTATCTCAAAGGCGAGTCCACGACGATCAAAGAAATCATCAAGCCGCAAAGATTGCTGATGCGTACAGAAGAATGGTGAAAGATTCGGCGGATATCCCAAGGGCTTCAAAGAGCTGCCAGCGTGCTGCGGTCGCTGGAACTCACATCCACTCGATCCGATACAACGCCACTGAATCGAACGTACGAGCCTCGCTTCATTTGTGGCAGGCACTGTTCGCCGATCCATCGCTTTGGCCGAAGTACAAGAACTCGTTGCTGCTGATTCCGGGATGGGTCAACGTGAGAATACTCCTTTCGAAATTGAAGCGACTCGTTCTTCGAAAGCCCGCGAACGCCTGATGAGGTTGGATTTGGGTGACTCTTGGAAGGGCGATACGCGAAAGCGATGAGAGTTACAGTCGTTGTTCCCTGCTTGAACGAAGAGAATCACATTGCGTCGTGTATTGACGCGCTCGATCAGCAGACGCTTGCTCGTGACGACTTTCAAATCGTTGTCGTTGATAACG
>JBCCOI010000501.1:0-5821 GCA_039025515.1 Planctomycetota bacterium | reverse complement strand
TTCGGTGCCATCGAGCGGTGCAACGCTCACAGGCATGCCCGATAGCGCGAGCCCCACCGGTTCGCCTTGCTCCTGCCCGGGCTCTTCCCTGATGTAGAGCCTGGGTGTGATCTCCAGCGATGCTTCTGTCAGACTGCTTCCAAAGTCCAAACTGTTCGCTGCTTCGGTTGGATCGAAGGCGATGTAGAACGGAAGCTCATCCAAGATCCCCTGACCGCCATTGATATCCCAAAAGGTGCGGTGGAACCCTTCCATCGTGTATTCGAGTGAAGCGGTTCCTTCACGGATCAGTTGGAACAGCTTTTCATTCTTTACCGTTTGCGGCGCACTCGAAAGCGCTTTGTACTCATTGGCACGCTCGCGGGCACGCTGTTGCTGGTGGGAGATGCCCTTTTCGAGCAACTCTTTCAACAAGGCAGTTGCTTGATCGACATTGACCAACTCGGTCGGATCGAGACCGAACCCGAGCACCGCGGTACGCCATGCGTCAAAGTTCTGCACCGCTCTTTCGTAGCTCTCACGAAACGCCTCATCGTTCCTGCGGATGAAGGCTTGGCCACTCGCCGTCTCTGTCCAAGTCGTATCAACTTCCTCATCTCTCGCTTGTTCAAGCCAGTAAAGCACACTTCCAAAGGGATCGGATCCGCTGGGTTCATCGTCGACACTCTTCGTGAACCAGTTTTCCAGAATGACGCGTGCTTCCGTCCTGACGGCTGTCATATCCAAATCCCAAGAGTTTGTGGGAGGATCGAGGCGCCAATTCGATTTCGTAGCCGCTGCCAGTTGTTCCGATGCGCGTTGATGATCTCGTGAGTAGTACTCTTCCGGATCAAAGGGAGTCTCCAGATTGGGGATCAGTTCATAGTCGATTCGCAGTTGCTTAGTGGTCAGCGCTTGCTCGTCCCAGTAACTGGCCACGATAAACGTTGTTCCGAACGGTTGATCGGGATTCACGCTCAAGAAACGGGGTGCCGTGAAGCTGAGCTGCGCTTTCCCGTTCTGGTCAAGTTGGACGCGTGTCTCTGACAAGCTGCCGCCGCCCAGGAGCCGCACGTCGATGGTTTCTCCGGCCAATGCACTGTCTTTGCGCCGCAGCGAGAGGTGGAGGGTCGCTTCGGATGCAGCTCCCAACGTCAGTGTTTCATCGGATGAAGACGACGTCGCCGGGTGACCGGTCAACGAGAGACTCACCGGGGCGTATCTTTCCAAGTGCTGCGTCAGTAGGTCGACCGGACCGATGGAGTATCTCAGTTCCACACGAACGTGGGTGGAGTTTTGATGAGGTTCAATCGCGCCGGTGGGAAGGTCGAAAAGCAAGGCAGTGTCATTCGCCGTTGCGCCGGCAACCACTCGTCCGTTCACCATGTGAGTCCGTGTCTCCCGACGATGTCCGTCGTCGATCAAGATTTCGATTGTCATAGGTAGAACAGAAGGACCGCTGGATAGCAGGTCGACACCGGTGCTGCTCAGCCCCAACGTTCCGGTGAGTGACAATTCGTTGAAGTCGCCGACCAGTTTGGGTGCGTTCTCCGTCGGCGAAAGAAGTCCGGCCTGTTCAACAATCTGTTGAAAACGCAGCAGTGGCTGCTCGTTGGCGAGTTCTTGCGCGAGTGATTCGCTGTAGGGTTCCAGCAATTCCGCAGCATTCGCAAACTGCATGGCGTCAAAGAGTGGAGTCCCCGCTGGGACCGGTCTTGCACTTCCGGTGGCGGGATCGATCTGGTTCGTTGTTGCCGTTGCCGGTACACCAAACTGAAACTGATCGATCCCCCTTTGGATCGACGCGGCGAGAATACGGCGAAGCCCGAGAGCGATCGACTCGGATTGCGGCTCTTCGATTTCCAAATCCAGCAGCGCGACATTTGCCCATAGATCCAAGATCTCGGTCGCGGCGAGTTGGGTGGTTTGATGCGCCTCGCGATACAGTTGCCATCGCTGCATCGCCGAAGTACCTGGGTGATTCACCGCGGCGTCGTAGTTTTCTTTAGCTACGTTCGCCTGATGGAGTGCCGGATTGATGCCCTGGGAAATCCAAGTGTCGACGAATGGTTGTAAACCATCACGAACTTCCTGATTGACTTCACCTTCGCTGGCTTCCAGCAGCGCCTGTTGCTGTGCCGCAAGGAACGCGGCCGCATCGCTCTGTTCGACGGCGAACTGTGCGGGCGTCAGGTAATCACCCAGCAATCGAAAGTCGTCCGCAGTCGTTACCAATGGCAGATCGATCGACTTCGTATACGATCGACCAGCCAGGAAGTAAATGGCAGCGATGCTGATGCTCGTGATTTCGGTTTCGGCAACGGGTGGATGATAGATCGCAAATGCACTGCCGTTGGCCGCCGTGCGACCGGCAGTCGTCTTAATCTCACTGGAGCTCGCGCCGAGTGAACCTTCACCAATCAAAAGAAACGTGATTGGGGCGTCTTCGACTTTTCCGTTTCCGTGCCAGACTTCTGCGGCGATCGTTGCGGTCTGTCCCGGGCCGATTGCTACGCCGATCTCGGTTAGAGACTCGAGCCCCCCCAACCCGGCTTTGATCTTGATCGAAGGCTTCCCTTCCATTCTTGGCGACGTGATGCGGGCAAGCGGTAGCTCATCGATTCCCACCAGACCCGTGACTTGCAGATGGGTGTCACCGTCGACCGTGACCACACCATTGTTCACTTGCGATTCTGCCAAGCGGACGGTCGTTCGCGTCGTCCCAAGATCATCAAGCGGTATGCGGACGGTACCGGTTACCTCGGGCGACCATGAAGTCGGAAAGACACCTTGCCCGACGAGTGAAGGTAAAAATTGGAAGCCTTCGCCGATGGTCTGTCCATCGATTTGGTTGCGGTTGTGTTCTCCGGGTTGCAACTGAACCAACAACTCGCCGCTTTCAAAGTCAATTGCCGAAAAGTGCGACAGGTAGTCTGCGGACTGGGGATCAAGATTGATGGACGTGCCAGGGTTCTTCACCCGCAACCCGGCACGCAACTCAAGTGTCTCACTTCCGATCGTGACAAGACGATTGACGTCCACCGGCCGAAGGAAGTCGAAGAACTGTGTCTCAACTCGGAGTGGAAATCGTTCCAGCACCCAAGCCGGCGAAGTCCCTTCACCACCCAGCCCCATCAGTTCAGCGGTTTGTGACCAACGGTACATGTCAACGGCACGGTCAATGTAACCAGGTCCTTGCTCGTTTCTCCGTGCAGGAGCATCACTATGGTAAAGGCGGATCGTCTCATCATGTGCTTGTTGGATCGCGCGACTCAGCGCCTTTGTCATGTGGTCACGCGCGACGCTGATGGCGGTATCACCGAGTAACTCGATCAAGTTTTCATCGCCCGCCCCTCGCAGCGTCAAAGCCGTGGACATGAATCGCCGAACATCACCGAGCGCCTCCACAATAGATTCACGAAAGCCATCGATATTCAGGCTCGAATCGAAATCATCGCTAAAAGGATTCAGTCGTTGCAGTCGGCCCAAAATCGACAGCCCGGTGTTTTCGCCTTCGGCCGACGATGACGAGGAACCTCCGTAGAACCAATCGTAAAGCGCGGAGTCGACTTCGGATTGTAGCGCCGTGCCCGAAAGCGAGTTGAGCCCCGCCTCGATCCGGGCTCGAGCCGAATCGGCTTCGGGAGTCGGTGGAACCGATTCGGGAAGCATCCCGAGCGGACGGGGTTGGAACGGAATCAGGTCATCGGCCCCGAATGCTCCCAGGATGTCACGCAGGTAGTCACCGATTCCCGAACCCTGCAGAAGGTCCGTTCCGAATTGAAAGATGTTTTCAAGGAAGACGCCCGTCGTGAAGTCTTCTTCGCCGTTGCCATCGACGTCGGGATTGAGCAAACGAAACTCCGTCCAATCCCAAGCTGCTCCGACCAGATCGTCAAATCCGATTGCTGCAGCATCGGATTCGATACCCGTTTCGATTTTTAACTGAAACGGATCGCCGCCATTCTCGCTGTTGGGAGTGAACGGATCGGCATCGACGTAATCCAGAAATCCGAACGTCACGCCGACATCCAGTGAACCGCGGAGTGTTGTCGGCTGAGAGTTCTCAATCGGCAGCAATCCGACTTCCAGGTTTGCAAACGACTCGCTCAGACTTGAAAGGCGAACACGGGGACTGCCATCGGCGAAACCGAGTCTCGGTACGGCAACGATCTCGCCTTGAAGGCTCACTTCGCTTGAGTGCCACATGGCATCCAATTGCGGCTGCAACGTGATCCGTCCACCGACCCAGCTATTGGAATCCAGATACAAGCCGCCGACATCAAAACCGAATTGCAACAGAGCTGCCGGTTCCAAGCGACCTTCCATTTGACCTTGGAACGAAAGATCACCGAGTGAGCCCAAGACATCGCGTCCGAGATCAAACTCGAAAGCGCCACGGAGCGTCCCGTTGTCGAAAGCCTGTCGATCGACTGAGACTTGAAGAATCGGCACGGGCGGTGATTCGCCTGATAAGAACCCACGCAGTGAGTCGGTGTCGACGTTGACGATGACACCCTGTCGTGCCAGTCGCTCGAGCGTGCTGTAGATGATCGGCTGAAAGGGTGAATCAGAAATTTGAAGGTTAAGCGCACTAGCCGCTGCATTGATGTTGATCAGGCCATAGCCTTCATCGTTGCCGGGATCATTTGCTCTTGAGGCCGTCGATCGCAATGCGTCACGAATCTCAGCGGGCGTTTCGGCGGAGTTTCGGCCGAGACGATTTATGAGGTCCCACAAAAGTGCGGCGCCGGCTGCGACGTGGGCGGCGGCGACACCTGTTCCGCTAGCGAAGTCAGACTGACCGTTGCCGAAGACGCGGACATTCGTCGGGGCCATCACGTCAAGGCTGCTGCGTCTTTCGCCGTCGATCGTTGAAGGACCACGACTGCTTTCCGGCAGACGCATGTGGGGAGTGTTCACGTCGACCGAACCAACCGTTACCACGCCGGGAACGGCAGCGGGGCCGGAGATTGAATCACCCCCGACGAGAGACAACGGCAGGTTGACGAACTCGAGTCCACCGGACCCGACGATCTCCAGTTCGAACGGAGTGGAAGCGTCGGGTAGTTCAATCGCAAAGTAGTGGACTTCGCCGGCTTGATCCGCATCGACAGTTGACACCATGTACGGACGAATGGGATCGATCTGCCCGTCCGAGTCGATCGACAGAATGTGCTGATCCACCTCCGAATAGTCGACTTTCACCAGCCTCGGAATCGCAGCCGCATCCTGCGCGATTGCGTCTCCCAAACTTCGCCAATGCAAACCCAATTGCTGCGTTCCCGGCACTCGGCTTCGTACCGCAATCACACTTCCGGCGTCGCCGTCACCCAATTGGAATTGATGCAAGACTCGATCTTGAACTTGTACCGGCGAAGCCGTTTGCTGAACTTGGCTTTGACCGTGTTCTCCCGCCGCCGCGATCACCAAAACGCCGCTGTCGACCAAGTCCTTGGCGGCCGCCGCTGCCGGACCATCGCTGAACGTCGGGTCGCGTGGGAACGAAACATTGGTAACCACGATCTGAATTCCGGCGTCACCCATCGCCCGCATCGCTAGCAAATAATCGAGTTCCGTCTCCGCTCCGTGATAGATCAGCTGTGCTTCGGGAGCGACGTCGTGCAGCACCTCCAAGACAGCCAATCCAGAACCACTCGTGTTATCACCTTGGTTCAGCACTTGCAGCGAGGGGTAGGAAGTCGACGCCGGATCGGGCGGACCGGGAAGATCACCGCTGCGTGTTGCCGCATCGATGTCGCCGAGTCCACGTGTGATGACTCCGATGCGAACACCCGTTCCCGTTGCACCTGTTCTTGAACGAAGATCACTCGCGTGAATC
>JBCCOI010000500.1:0-5828 GCA_039025515.1 Planctomycetota bacterium | reverse complement strand
GTGATCCATCAGTTTCCAGGTCGCGGTGGTGCGACGTGGCGAATCTTTGGGCCGTCGACCAAGAAAGAGGACCGAGTCCGAGTCGATTGGCAGTCATTCGCGACGCCATTCGCGCCCTCGCCTGACTCATTTGGTTATCAGTGGGAAAAGAACTTGGTTTCGTCAACCGAGGACGCATCGCTCTTACGTCTGCCCGAGTACTACAGGCTCGAGGGCGACGGAAATCGAAAGAGATGGCGGGCAATTCCAGCTTCAGAAGTCCCCGAAGAAACCGGACTTGGGAAAGCCGAGTTCGAAAGATTCAAAAGGCCGAATACGGATCCTTACGTCACGCCAGATGAGCCGACAAGCGTTTGGAAAACACCCGGACCGGCGGCGGGGCCTTTCTATGCCTACCCCGGCGATGGCAGTAAGGTCACGTATTATTGGTACCGCTTTGCGGATCAGCCTTCGATGTTGAATGCGGATCTCTCCGATGACGAACGAGAAAACTTCCAGAAACGCGTCGAGATGATCCATCGAAATTGGAAACGCGATCAAGAGTATCTGCCGGAGCCTCGAATCGGTGAACTGGCGAGCATCGATCCGGCATTGGTGGTCGATCCTCCGGAAGGCTTGGAAGTTGGTTACGTTCCCATCGTGACGCGGCAAGAAAACGCGCGGCAATAAAGATCAAAGCATCACTGAACCGGACCGGAATGATCCCATAAGTCAGGATCCTTACGCTCCGCCGAGTCAGGAAGTCGTTCCGCCGAATGAACGGTGCCCCGTCTGCAATGCCCATGTGGGTTATCTGCGATTTTCGCTTCCGTTCGGCCATTGCCACCGTTGCAAAAACTACCTCACCATCCGGCGTTGGGACGTTTCTTGGCGATGGACCCTCAGTCTTTTCCTAATCCTCGCGAGCCCTTTCATCAGCCGTTTGATGTTCGATTGGCATCATGACTACGGCGGAGAGCTGTTTCTCGTGTGGCTGCTGGCGAGGATCGCTTATAGTCGTGCCCACGGAAAACTAGTCCCCGCTGTGTGCTGGGGGCTGATTGCCTTAAAGGACGACGATCGCTTGCCTGCCGACAACGCGTCGCAGTCCACGAAGGGTGAGTAAACCGAACTGCCTGAAAGTCTCGCGCGAACCCCAGTATGGTCGCGTTCGCCGTGTCTATAATTCCGCGAACAAGCACCTTCATCCCTCAAAAATCACCCACCTCCATGCGCTGCCTTGCAATCAGTGTTCTCTTGATTCTCTTGTGTCCATCCTTTGTGTTTGCTGCGGATCCCACCGAAGCTGACACGCCAGCAGCCGGCCACAGTTATCACGGTGAAGTCTTCAACGAAGGTCCGCGTCAGGCGGCCGAATTGATGCCGGGCATGGCGGAGATTGAATTTCCGACGTCGACCAAGTCGGAGAGCGCACAAGCATTCTTCGAGCAAGGCATGGCCGCACTTCATGGATTTTGGTACCTCGAAGCGGAACGGTCATTCCGCCAAGCTGCGATGGATGATCCCGAGATGGCGATTGCTTATTGGGGAATGGCGATGGCGAATGTCAACAACGACAAGCGTGCGAGAGGATTCGTCGACGAGGCCGTTGAGCGTTCCAAGAAGAACACATCGAAACGTGAAAGGCTCTACATCCAAGCCCTCAATCGTTACCTGCCGTCGACCGAGGCATTGGAAGCGGATCAGTCGGAGGACCAGGCAGATCGCGACAAACAGCAAGAGGAAAAGCGGAGACGCGGCGAGCGATACCTCGCCGACATGGAAAAAATTCTGCACGAACACCCTGACGACATCGAAGCCAAGGCTCTGCTGGTTGTTCAAATGTGGATGGGTGACCGTGACGGTGTCAAACTGACCAGTCGGTACGCCGTTGACGCATTGCTCGATCAGATTTTTGCGGCGAACCCGGATCATCCCGCGCACCACTACCGAATCCATCTGTGGGATTACGCGCGACCCGAGAATGCGATTCAGTCGGCGGCTTTATGCGGACCGTCGAGTGCTGGCATCGCGCACATGTGGCATATGCCGGGGCATATCTACTCCAAACTTAAGCGGTACGGGGATGCGGCGTGGCAGCAGGAGGCTTCGGCACGAGTCGATCATGATCACATGATTCGGACCCGATTGATGCCGGACCAAATTCACAATTTTGCTCACAACAACGAGTGGTTGATTCGCAATTTGATTCACTTGGGACGCCTGGACGACGCACTCGACTTGGCACGCAACATGGTTTCGTTGCCGATGCATCCCTTGTACAACACGCTGGATAAACGTGGCAGTCACCGGTACGGACGCATGAGGCTGATTCAAATCTATACCGAGTTTGGCATGTGGGATGAGTTGATCGCCGAGATGGACGGTCCCTTCCTTTCGCCGGTAGACCACACGAATACTCGCTTGGACGAAATTGCTTGGCTGGCGGTCGCGAAGTTCTTTACGGTACAACGAGCGGAGGCCGCACAATTGCTACGAGACTTGCGGCGCGAAAAACTGACGCGTCAATCCCGGCGACTCGATTTAGCGGAAACTACCGATGAGGATTCTGAGCAAGTCAAAGAAGAATCGGACAAGCTGAAGTCCGAAATCAAGCAACTGGATCGGATCATCCCTCGAGTTGCAGCGGCTGCCGCAACGGTCCGTAAAGATCAGGCGGCTCTCAAGAAGCACCTCAAGAACGCCCGACTCGACGACGTCATTGCGGCTCGCTGGCTGGCGAGAGCCGGCGATACGAAAGAGGCGTTGGGCAAGGCAAAGCAGGCGGTGAATTCCGGGCAGAAAGAAGTGATTCCACTCGCGGTTTACGCAGAGCTCCTTTGGAAAAACGGCGACGAAGAAGAAGCGAAAAAGCAGTTTGAGAAGTTGCGGTCGGTTGCCAGTGACGCCGATGAGGATCTGCCCGTCTTTGCCGGAATCTCTCCTATCGCTGATGCGATCGGTTTCAGCGGAGACTGGCGGATCGCTGGCGAGCCGGCGAAGGATATTGGTCAGCGTCCCCCACTCGATGAACTCGGCCCGTTTCGCTGGACGCCTTACCTGAGTCCCTCTTGGAAGGCACGCACGGCTGAGAATGAATGGGTTTACAGCAAAGAACTGGAATCGCAGCCGCGTCTGGTAATCTTTTATCTCGGATTCGGATGCCTCCATTGCATCGAACAATTGCATGAATTCGGACCGCGAGCGAAAGAGTTTCGCAAGGCGGGAATCGATGTGCTTGCAATCAGCACGGAGACGCCCGATGAACTTCGAAAAGCGATCGCTTCGTTTGACGAAGATCTAGAGATACCGCTTTATGCCGGCGGTGACGAGGAAGTATTCAAGGACTTTCGTTGTTGGGATGACTTCGAATCCCAGCCGCTGCACGGAACGTTTTTAATGGACGCCGACGGCAACGTTCGCTGGCAAGACATCAGCTACGAACCATTTATGGATGTCGACTTTCTACTGAAAGAGTCACAGCGGTTGCTTAGGATCAATCAATAGAAGCCACCACGAGCTGGCCGGCCGCGTCGACAACGTGCAAACGGAACTTGTAGCCTGTGTCTTCCTGCAGCCGTCCTCTCCGAGGCCGGGAGGATTGGTGAATCAATGATTGTCGCCGATCGGTTCCGTCCGATCGATTTTGACACGGTTCCATCGGGCGGAGCCGATGGGCGACTTTCAGGCATTGGAAACAGTTCCGGTTGTAACGTAGCCGGCTCAAAGAGCTCGGCTACGAACATCGAGGTGAGGGTTACTCGCCGTCACCGTCCTCGGACTCGGCGGTTTCCTCTTCCGTGGCGTCGCCGTCTTCGGTCTCTTCTTCGATCGGTCCAAGCAGCTCTTCAAGCTTGTCGTCCAACCTCTTTCCGCGAGCACTTAGCGACACGACGGTGCCTTTTTGATCAACGAGGATCGCGGTGGGGATGCCGGAGATTCCGTAGTGGGTTGCCATCGGAGCGTCCCAGCCCATTTTGCCTTCTTCTTCGACAAAGATGTTCTCCCAGGTGATGTCTCTCGACTCGACGCAATTCTCCAGTGCATCGCGTGTGCTATCCATGTTGATGCCGAGGATCGCGAAGCCCTTCTCGCCGTATCGCTCGAGATTCCTCTTCATGTTGGGAAGCTCGCCCATGCAGGGACCACACCAGCTCGCCCAAAAATCGACCAGCACCACCTTGCCGCGGTAGCTATCCCAATCGACAGGTTCGCCATTCGCGTTGGTGCCGAAGACTTCCATCGTGTTGCCCATCAACGCGAGACGTCTCGCCGAGCCCCGAAGACGTAGTGCCCGCGACACCAAGTCTTCATCGTCAGCGGCTTCGAATCGATCCGCCATGTCGCTGTAAAACGACGCGGCTAATTCTTGTTTGCCGGCGTAACCAAGACCACGCGCAATGCTACTAACGGTTCCGTAGACGTTTTTACTAACTCCAAACTGCTCGACATACATGGTCGCGTCCTTTACCAGCTCTTCTGCCGAATCAGGATCTTGTCGCAGCGAAGCCGACCGGTTTACGAGCTGGTGTCCCAGTGCAGGTCCGGCATAGGCCGGACGTTCGTCCTTCAAATACTTTTCAATCAATTCATCGAAGCTTTGTTTCACGCTTCGGTCGAAGCGACTCAAACGAGCGTAAGCACCGATTTGCTCAACGACTGCCTCGGTCATCTCATCTTCATTTTCTGTATTCGCCAAAATCCGATCGCATGCTTCGATGATTGCTGAACACGCCTTCTTCATGTGCTCAATCGTGCCTTCGCGAGTTCGCTTCGGCGGTCGCATCCGGTTGAGTTCGCGAGTGAATTTGAAGAGTTCTTTATTGGACGCATTCACTGGAACCGCATAGGGATTTTCCTCTTCGTCACTCGCATCATCTTCTTCCGTCGCCGCAGATTTGCTCTCTGGGTCCTTCTCCTGAGCGAATGCCGTCGAAACCGATGTGGCCGACAAGCCCAGGACTAGTGCGAACGCGACGGCGAGACGCAAACACCATGATTGAACAGAAACATTCATCGTTCGAGTTTTCTCTTTAGAACGTGTTTGATTGCTTGGAAGGTTCCACCGACCGCCGCCTTGCGTGGCAAATTTTCCAACGGAATCGGAACAAGCTACCCGCACCGTTCAGCAGCGTCAAACAGTCGGACGACGACGCAGATCACTCAATCCAACGGGTTACACACCCGGCAAGGTTCCAAACTAGTTTGATCCGGATTCTGCACTTCGATCAGATTCACTTTATCCCGGATGATCCGGCAATCGCCGCGGTGCAAGGTATTGCGACCATCGACGTAGTAGAAACCATTCGGGTCGTCCGCCGAGACCAGTGTCTTCTCGTACACCCTTGTCGCTGCGGTCTTCTCTGACGCGTCTTGAGCACCCGAGGCAGGCTGTTCCGAAGGCTGTTGCGTCAGTAGAAACGACAGACAAGCCAAGCTGGCGATGAAGGCAACGCCAGACAGCGACAAAATCCATAAATGACTGCTGGTTTTGCGTCGTTTCCGAGTCTTCGCGGCAACCGAATCCGATGTCTTTGTCGTCGGCATACGATCCTTGACGTCGATCTGGATGGCCGAGGCGGTTCGGCTGACCGATTGCTTTTCGTCGATCCTTAGTCGCACGATCGAAGAATCATTCATCGTGCTGTTCGGTCCCGCCGCTACCGTCTCTCGAGTCGATTCGCCAGCGGGAAGGGAAGGCTGAGCTGCCGCATTTGGTTTTGAAACAACTACGCCAAAGCCGAACCGATCAATGTACGCCACTACGTCCTCGGCACTCGGGGGCCGATCGTCAGCCGACTTCGCCATCAACAGTTTGCACAGCGTCAGCGTCGCCTCACCAACCGCCG
>JBCCOI010000499.1:0-5829 GCA_039025515.1 Planctomycetota bacterium | reverse complement strand
GACGACACTGTCATTTAGATTGACGGGACCATCGGCAGTTGAATTGACAGTGAAGTAGCCGGGATCCGCAAACGATGTCTCCACGGCTCCGATGTCGATCCGGCCACTCTGGATTCGCGCATTGCCATCCACGTCTAGCAATGGCACGTTGCCTTGTCCAGCGACTGCAGCTGGATCACCTGCGTTGATCAGGATACTGCGTGAACTTGGCCTCCGATCGTTGGTGAGCTGTGGATCGAATCCGGTGATCGTTCCACCGTTGTCGGTAATGGTGACTCCGGCTGAGTCTTTGATTAAGGAGTAAGACGAAGTAACATTTCCGAAGACATCAATACCCTCTTCCGAGACATTGTCGGCCACGACGACATGGTCGATCGTTAGTCCGCCCGTTGCGTAGATGCCGCCTCCTTGAGAAGGACTGTTGCTCCGACCGCTTCCAGAGTTGTTGCCAGCAATCGTTGAGTGTCGGATGGACGTTGTTCCCGTAGCGTAGATTCCACCGCCACTTTCACCGCTACTTCCCGTAATCCTATTGTCAGTGATCAGGGAGCCTGTGATGTCCAGGTTACCGGTCGAGTAGATTCCTGCACCCCCGCCGACTCCGTCACCGGTTCCACTGATAAAGCTGTTGGCGACGATCACGCTCTCAAGCGTCAGATCTTCCTGGTTGAGGATGCCGGCTCCGTTCTGATTCTCTACGCTGCCGCGATTCACCCGGAGATCCTTCAGAGTCACCGCGGATTGCCCCGCAACGCCATCGTCAACATGGAAAACTCGCGAGTTGTCGATAGCATCAATGCTAAGCATCCCACTGCCAGTACCATTGATGGTGATCGAACTGGTAATCGGTAGTTCGCCATGATTGAGAATAATGTCCCATGCCCGAGTGTTAAAAACCGGAGCAAATGTGATCGTGTCGGCTCCGCTGCCCGCAGGCGCATCACCAACGGGTGCGTCGGCGTTGGCAGCCATGATGGCCTCACGCAGGGTCACCAGCCCATCGGTTGTGGGGTTCAACGGATCAAAATTGTCCGATGCCGATTGAACGACCAGGGTTGCCAACAATCGACGATCTTCCAGCGGCTCAAATCCCTGCCAAGCCCGCCGACGGTTCGATCTCCGCCATTGCTTTAGCCTTTTATTTGCTTGCTTCTTTGTGCGTCCGAATCGAAATAGTGACACAGGACCGCCTCTTGTTGAGCCATAAATCGTTGACGAGTAAGAAGGGCAGACCTGGGCAACAATCTGCGCAATCCCATATGTCACGGAGCGTAGTGCTGGCGGACGCAAGACACCCCCGAGTGGAGATTTCTCAAAAATCAGATCCTGCTTCGGGTCGCCGAGCTCTTGCAGCGTGACGGCACCCGCCAAGGGGGAGAGGGGGGAATACGTCTAGCGAGAAAGGGCTAAAGAGACGCATCGATCGTGTTGAAGACTAGTAATCCGTAGCGTCGGGTGGAGTGTACTACCCAGCGCTAGGAGTAGGCCCAACTTATGGGAAGCTTTCACTGGACAAAGATTGGGACTCTGAAGAATCGCCTCCGCCTTGTGTATTCAGCGTGTAACCACGTGATGCATCGAAGACAACAATCGTTTCTCCACTGGCGGCGACTCGCATTCCATCAGCGGCCCACCGAACCGTATTCAATCGTCTGGGTCCGTCGACTCGAAGTGCGATCGCACCACTCGCAACATCCCAAAAGGCTACAGAAGCCCCGCTGCCGCTAACGATTCTGGAATCATCCGATTTCCAGTCCAAGCTCACGAAGTTCTCGCGGATCTGAGAGAGGGTGTCGAGCTTTTCCCCAGTTTTTGCATCCCAGATGTAAATCGCACCAAGGTGTGCAGTAGCGATTCGAGATCCGTCGCCACTGAAACGCACGTCGTTTGTTTCGAGTCCAATCGATGCGACTTCCCAAGTCAGCTTGCCAGTTGGAATGTTCCAAAGCTTTAGAGAGTCGTTGCTGCAGGAAACGAGCTGACGACCATCAGCGTTCCAATGGACAATCGCGCCATACTCGTGTTCATTTTTGATCTCGCGGACTCTCTCACACTCGTGATCCCAAATGATGATCTCACCCGTCCTAGTCGTTGCTGCCAACTGTCCTTTAGGACTCCATGCAAGGTACGAAAACTCGCACTCGGCGCAGATCTCTCGAACCGAATCTTTCGCAGGTTGCCAAAGCACGAGTTTCTGCGATTCGGAGAAAACTGCGACAATGTCCCCCGAGTGATTCGGTGCGAACCTAAGGACTTGAGAATTAAAATTGCGACGTGCATGAGGGTTACCATTTATGTCCCAGACTATGACTTCCGTGTTGTAGTAGCCAGTTGACACTAGTGTCTGTCCATTTCCACTGAGTTCCAAGATTTGAACCCCAGGTCTACCAATGAATTGAGTCTGGTCGGTTTGATCGACTTTCCAAAGTCGAAATGTCTCATCTCGCAGACCGCAGGAAGCTATGCGTTCTCCGTCACGACTCCACGAAACCGACCAGATTTCTGAAGTGTGGCCGCGCATCTCGCGTTCCGGATGTAGGCCGGCGCTTGAAGCGTTGTGGATTCGTATGATGCCGTCACTGCAACCGACAGCGAGCTTCTTCGAGTCTGGTGACCAGGAAATAGAACCCATCGAATCAGCGAGTTGCTTGTTCGATAACGCATCCCAGATTCCATCCTTACGATTTGCAGCCAACACAGAACCATCCGGACTCCATTGCGCCCTTGTTCCATCGATGACGCTCTCAACGCGCGGCTGCTGGGAATGGAACGTCCAAACCACTGTTTGCGAAGAGCCTGATGCGGCAAGTTTGGAACCGTCTGGGTGCCAGGCTAGAATTCGAGGCGAGGCGCCCGGATGGTTTAGCTCCCAAAGGAGTTTTCCGGTCTCGATATCATGAATCCGAACCTTTCTTTTCTCCTGCGTATCCGTATGTTCACGAACTTCTGCAAGCCACCGAGAGTTTGGATGCCAGCGTACACACCATCCTTCGCCACCGTTTGAAAGCTTGAATTCGCGGAGCGTGTTTAGCGTTTTCGCGTCAAGAACTGCACAAGTATCGCTGAATTGGCCGACTGCGATTTTTTCACCGTCTGGACTCCAATCGACAGACCGTGCAGAACCAAGCCAGCGATCGATGACGACGTTTCCGCTCAGTGCATCACGAACCTGCACGCCCCATCCATTCTTGGTGTTGACAACGAAGTCGCCGTCGGGGCTGTGGTCACAAGCCCAGCAAAACCCATTTCCAAGAGGTTCGGACACGTATTCCGCCGCGTGTGATACTCCGTACAGGTAGTACCATTCCCAGTCGCGGAGATCGCGCTGCACCAAGTCGGGATTCCACTTCTTGAGCTGGGCGCGGATTGTGTCCGTTCCAAAACGCTGAGAAACAGCCTGTCCTGCCAAATTCATTTGCGCGAAATACAAGTTGTCTTGCAGAGACTTTCCTCGTTGCTCAGCTAGTTCAAGCAAGTTCTCTTGTTGCGCGAGCAGATTGTTTTGCTGGAAAGACGTCCAGCTCAGAACGACCAAGAGAGTCGACAACAGGGCAGCAATTGCCAGGAGTGATGCAGCTAGGCTTTTATTCCTGCGGCTCCATCGGACGAATTTTTCGCGTGCACTCGCTCGTCTAGCTTCAATGGGATCATCATTCAGGAAATGCCTTAGGTCGTTTGCCATCGCTGCGGCTGACGTGTACCGACTGCGAGGTTCCTTCTCGATCGACTTGAGAAGGATCGTCTCTAAGTCGCGAGGGATCTGCGAATCGTATTGGCGAGGCGAAGGTGGATCATCATTTATGATTGACTTGATCAAGTTCAATCGATTTACCATGCGGAAGGCTGGCTCCATGACCAGCAATTCATAGAGAGTCATCCCCAAAGAGTAAATGTCCGCTCTTGAATCGCATTGATTTTGAAATCTTTCGGGCGACATGTAGCGCAGGGTCCCAACGACATCGTCCGTCCGTGTCAGCTGCCCTTCATCCGTCATCGCCAAGCCAAAATCAGATACCCACACTACGCCTGAGGGATCGAGCAACAGGTTAGACGGCTTTACATCTCGATGTACGATGCCACGATCATGTGCATAAGACAGTGCATCGGCTGCTTGCAAGCCGATCTGCGCGACCGAACGGTAGAACCGTAAGCCAACACTTTGTGCGTTTCCATCCGCTAGCCCTCGTATCACTTCGGATTGATCTTGTTGTTTGCTCACGAACGATCCCGACGATGGAGATGAGCCCTCGATCGTCTTGTCGCCATTGCCGGGGAACGCGACTGGACGAGGAAGCTTTCGCAGGTCGCGGATAACTGCATCTAAGCCTTGCCCCTCGATGAGCTGCATCGCGTAATAGGCATGCTCGCCGTCTTGCCCAACTTGGAAAACCGGAACAATGTTGGTGTGATGCAACCGGGCCGCGGCACGCGCTTCGCGTTGGAATCGAGCCAGCGAGTTTCCGTCGCCTGCCATTCTTGAAAGGACTTTGAGCGCGACCCGGCGTCGCAAAGACTGTTGCTCTGCCTCGTAAACGACACCCATTCCGCCGCGGCCGAGCTCTCCTACGATTCGGTAGTCGCCAACCTGATCTACCTTGAGGGGCGACCATTCGAGACCCGTGTCCTCAGCGTCTTCAATCTCAAGGCCGAACTGCTCCATGGCCTCGAGGACGGGTAATGTCTCTTTGATTTCCTGTGCCAGAGCTGGGTAGCTCGACACATACTGGTCGATGTCGGGGCACTCACCGGCCCTGAGTCGAC
Organism: Planctomycetota bacterium; assembly: GCA_039025515.1. Taxonomy (GTDB): domain Bacteria; phylum Planctomycetota; class Planctomycetia; order Pirellulales; family Pirellulaceae; genus Stieleria. The sequence continues at coordinate 1,068 of JBCCOI010000499.1, read as the reverse complement.
GCAAGTAGTCCTCAGCAACTTCTTCCATAGTCATCAATAGGAACCCAACAGTTAATCGACGACTCCTGCCTCGACCAGAATGACTCTCAAGCGTTGTAGTGCTCTCAAGTAGCGTTTGCTGGCGGCAGCAGGCTCAATTTCAAGCTCCTGAGCCGCTTCAATATTGCTCAGGGATTCTAGATGCCGCAAGGATAGAATCTCTTGGTCAAGCCGACTCATGCACGCCAAAGCATCTTGAATGGCGGCTCGCGTCTCCGCCTTGACGGCAGCTTGCGTTGGCGAAGTAAGGCCGCCCAGCAGTGCTTTCGCTAACATGATAGAGGAAGCCACAGGTGGATGCTGGCCGTAGAGGTCCAACTCGACTCCTGCATTTCGGCCCTGAGCTCCGAGATGTCGGCGATGGGCATCAATCAGCCGCTGACCGGTGATTTTACGCAGCCACAAAAAGAACGGTGCGCGTAGACCGGAGGCATAATCACTTAAACGCCGCGCCGCCTCAAGATAGGCATCTTGCACAATGTCGGATGCATCTACCCGCCCACAGAGCTTTCGATTCATCCGAATTCGCACCATTTGTTTCAATGGAGCGCGATAGAGCTCAAAAAGCTCTGACATTGCAGAGTTATCACCCTCGGAAGCCCGATCAATAAGTGCTTCTACTTGGTCAATTTCATCTGGTGACTCGTACATACTTTCGCTACGCGTAACTTCTTGTCGACCGAGACGTAAATTCCAATGCTTTCTTCACTTTCTCCCCAGAATCAGAATACAGAGCTACGCGTCGAGCCGTTTGCGGAAGTTATCTCGGAAGGACAGGAAGTCCAATCCGTCGACGTCGCCGTCGTTGTCCACGTCGAATGCGGCGTTGAAGCCGATCTGGCCAGACGTCTTTCGGAACGTGCTGCGGAAGGCAAGGAAATCGCTCCCGTCGACGTCTCGGTCGCCATCGCTGTCGCCGTAGAGCCTGAAGAAGCTGTCGACCACGTCTCCACCGGCCGTCCCGTCTCGATCGCCGTCGAACGCATTACCGGCCCGATCACGAATCTTGTCTGAGAGAACGTTCAGGCG
>JBCCOI010000498.1:0-5852 GCA_039025515.1 Planctomycetota bacterium | reverse complement strand
TCGTCGACTCCACCACTCCTGCGCTCGCTCGGGATCGAAGCTGGGGTTGCTAATCGGCATCGCCGCGACGACTTCTTCGCGCCACGCTGCCAATTGACGTTTGAGATCCGCAAGCCGACCGGGTTTCTCGCCGGCTAGATTCTTTGTTTCCCCAAGATCATTGGCAAGATCGTAGAGCTCCAGATCTCCCGAGCCATCGACGTACTCGATCAGCTTCCAATCCCGCTGACGGATGCTGCTCGCGGGACGTCCGTGATGATAGTGCGGGTAGTGCCAATGGAGCGCCGACCGCTCGAGCTTTGTGTTCGGGTCACGAAAGAGCGGCACCATGCTCTTCCCATCGATGGTCTGATTCACCGGAAGTTTGGTGCCCGCCAACTCGACGAGCGTGGGATAGAAGTCATAACTGATCGTCGGTTCCTTGCAGACGGAACCCGACGCGACAAGCGGCGGATACTTGATGATCAACGGAACGCGAACACCACCTTCGTAGAGCGATCCCTTTTCACCTCTCAACGGCGCTTGCGAACTGACGTCATCATCGGCTTCCGGATGAAAGTCATACCGCCTGTAAAGACCACCATTGTCGGACGTGAAAATCACCAGTGTCTTCTCACTGAGCGAAAGCTCGTCCAAGACAGCGACGATTCGGCCCACCATGTCATCGCAGTGCTCGATCATCGCGGCGTACACAGGATGAGGCAGATCCACTCCGCTTGCCTCGGCGCGCGACCGATACTTTTCGACTTTGTCGCTCATCGCGCCGAGTGGAATGTGGACCGCGAACGGCGAAAGCACCAGAAAGAAAGGCTCACCGGCATGTTGCCGGACAAAATCGCAAGTTAGATCGGCTTCGAAATCCGTCCGGTACTGACCGGGTTTTGGTTGGATGCTTCGGTTACGTCCTGCCATGCGGTAACGACCCGGAAGATGCGGTCCATTGATGACTTGGCTCACATCGTAGCCTTGACGGTCGGGCTGGAAGCCGGCGCCGTAACCGAGATGCCATTTGCCGATATACCCGGTCGAGTATTCGGCGGGCTTGAGGGCTTCGGCAACCGTCACGATATCGCGATCCAGGGCCATCGTGACCGGAGGAGTAATGACCCTTTCGAAGGGACGCCAATGGCCCGGAATGTGCGCGGTGATTCCACAACGAGCTTGATTCTGACCGGATTGAAGTGCCGCCCGCGTCGGAGAACACACGGCGCCGGCGGCGTAAAAATCGGTGAATCGCATCCCATCATCGGCCAGCCGATCGATGTTCGGTGTATCCACAAATTCATTGCCATAGCATCCGACATCCATCCAGCCGAGGTCGTCGATCATGATCAAGACGACGTTGGGACGATCAGCCGTTGCAGACTTAACGATCCCACCAGCCTTGGCCCATATGAAGAGCGATACAACGATCGCCAGAATGCGAGTCGGGTTGTTCATGGTCCACCTTTTCCGGTCATCTCACTACTTGGTCTTGTTTTTCTTCTTCGCTTGTTTTTGTTTCTTTTGCGGCCGAGGCAACACGTTCGCGGTTTTTGCCCATGTCTGCCAACGCGCTGCCAGTTCATCCGCTTCTGTGGGAAACTGCGTCGCCAAGTCACGCTGTTCCGTGCGGTCTTTCGATAAGTCGTAAAGTTCCCACTTGCCACGCTGGCCGGTTCGAACCAATTTTCGGTCGCCAACCCGCACAGCCGCATTGCCCTCGTGCTCCCAATAGAGTGGCCGCGACGGGAACTCACCTTTACCGGTGAGTAAGGGCATCAGGCTCTGACCTTGCATCGCAGTGATTGACCGTCCAGCACGAGTCTTTGGATACGTGGCAGAGGCAACGTCAACGCACGTGGCCATCAGGTCGATTAAATGGGTCGGCGTTGAGATCCAGTCACTTGCCGGCGAGATCCTTGCTGGCCAGTGAGCAATCAAGGGGGTCGCGATTCCGCCTTCGTGGTTGTAGTGCTTGTATTTTCGGAAGGGCGTGTTGTTGAGATGGGCCCAACACTTGCCGATATAAACGTTGGAGTGGGGATCACCCAGCTTCTCGCCGGTTGCCTTTCCCGCAATGCCCGTTTCGGCGTTGCCACCGTTATCGGAAAGAAAAAAGATCAACGTGTTGTCGAGAGCATCTCGGTTCTTCAGTTCGCGAACGAGTGTGCCGATGTTGGTGTCGATCTCTTCAATCATCGCGGCATAGATGGCCATCATCTCGTCATAGCGAAGCTGATCTTTTTTTGACAGAGAGTCCCAACTCGGGATCTCCTCGGGACGTGGCTGCAGGGGCCAATTTGAATCGATTAAACGCGATTCGATTTGCCGCTGATAACGTTCTTCACGAAGCTTGTCCCAACCCTCCATGTACTTGCCGCGGAATTTCGCAATCGTGTCTTCGGGAGCCATGCACGGGAAATGCGGAGCCACGTGTGCGAGATACCAGAAGAACGGCTGCTTTCGCTCGATGGCTTCATCAACCAAGTGAAGGCCATACTCCGTCCAAAGCTTCGTCCCGTACCAAGGCGGATCAAATCTTGGATCATCCCTGGCAACCTCTTGTCCGTTGAGAAACAGCTTCGTGTTGCCTTTTGGTCCCGTTTGATTCGAAAAATGAAGGCCGCCCGCGGGCAGGCTTAGACTTCGATCGAAGCCTCGGTTGTCCGCCCGGACGCCTTGGTTAAAGCCGACATGCCACTTGCCCGTCATCACCGTGAAATAGCCGGCGGGGTGGAGAACCTCCGCGATGGTGACACACTGATCATTCAGTCGCCCCCGATAGCCCGGTTGTCCTTGATCGGCGGTCATCCACCCAACACCGGACTGATGAGCGTAAACGCCGGTGAGTAGCGTCGCCCTCGTTGGGCAGCACCGACCCGTGTTATAAAACTGCGAAAACTTCACGCCGCCTGCGGCCAAGGCGTCGAGGTTGGGCGTCGGGATTTCCCCGCCGTAGGGAGCGATATCGGAGAACCCCATGTCGTCAACCAAAACGATGACGATGTTGGGCTGAGCCGAATGAACGTCCCAAGCTTGCCAGAAATGAAGAGCGAGGCAGGTGGCGATCACCAGCTTGGAATTGGCCATTTTCATCGTCTTTTCGGCGGCTGGAGTTTTCGTTTCGACGCCCTGAGCTCACGTGGAAGCAACTTTCGGGCAGTCTATCCCGATCCAGCGACCGGCGAGCCGAATATGGCATCCCAAGTTAAGAATGGCGATAAGTCTCAAGCTACCGGCAATTTATCTCATTGCCCCCACTCTAGCGGGGCGGGTATTCTCCCTTTGGAAGGCTTTGAAGGAGCAGAATGTTACTTCGCCGGGTCGCTCTAGTGCATCATCAACGCTTGAATTTGAGGTTCTTGCTACCTGAACCGATGGGCGATAGCGGCGATAGCCCCGGTTTTTGGGAACAACCGCGGCTTACGCTGTGAGGCTCGATCCTAAAGGTTTACGTTGACGAAGCACTAAGCCTGTCTTTTCTTAACTCGTCCTCGCTCTTATCGGATTTCTAATGAGATCATCTCTCTTTGTTACTGCTCTACTTTTTGGTTTGTTCAGCGTGGTTGGCTGTGGTCCGGGGACCGAACCCAGGCCGGTGACGACCGACGAATCGGAGATCCAAGCTTACGAAGAGATGCTCGGGGACGCCGAAGGAGAAGACAGCGGTAGCGAACGGTAATGCTCAGTCCGAACACTTCTCAGTCATCTTTCCTTTCCTCTTCTCCGGAGTTTTTCATGACACGTCCAGAACGTGGCTTCACTCTCGTCGAGCTCTTGGTGGTGATCGCCATCATCGGGATTCTCGTCGGTCTGTTGTTGCCGGCGGTCCAGGCCGCTAGGGAAGCAGCTCGTCGAATGAGCTGCAGCAATAATTTCAAGAACATTGGGCTGGCGATTCACAACTATCACTCGGCCTACAAGCAACTTCCCAATCACGGAACGGGTGCGACGAACGAAACCAACAACGATTGGTGGCTCGCTGACGATCCCGGTGTGTTGGGAGCTCCAGCCGGATTCACGCGACACATGCTCAGTAGCTTGGTCGGAATCCTTCCGTTTATCGAGCAACAAGCGATGTGGGAACAGATTTCCAATCCCTTGGTCGAGGAAGACGGTGAAGCGTGGTTTGCGATGGGGCCAGCCCCCTATGCGATTCGCTACCCGGCGTGGGCCAGCGATGTTCCCACGTATCGTTGCCCCAGCGATCCGGGATTCGGGCTGCCGGCTGTCGGGCGGACGAACTATGCGGTTTGCACTGGCGATGCGGTCGCCCGATCCAACGTCGGTGTTTCTCGTTTTCAGGGTGGACAGAGCCGTTGGCGCTACAACGATGAATCCTGGTTGATCCAGCAGGTGAATGCATCGATGCGAGGTACCTTTGTTCCGCGCAAAGAGATGAAGTTCCGGGATGTTCTTGATGGACTATCCAATACGATCGCGATGGGTGAGATCATCACGTCACTTGGCGATCGTGACATCCGTGGTGTCGGCGCACAGAACCAGGGAGGTCGTTGGGGGAACGGCATCTACGCCAACCCGAGCATCGCCCGAGACAACAACTTGATGGACCCGGAGCGTCCGCGTTTCTGGCTTCCTTCCACACCGATCCCGGGTGCCGCGGTGCAGCGTGGTTTCCGCTGGGCTGACTTCCGACCTCAGTACACGCAAGTCAACACGATCCTACCGCCGAACCGCGAAGTCGTACTCGCGTACAACGATCACGGTGGCGAAGCGATCGTACCAACCAGTAGCCGTCACCAGGGCGGAGCCCACATCTTGATGTGTGACGGTGCCGTGATCTTCATCACCGATTCGATCGAAGCCGGTGATTCGCGCAGCACCACCATCTGGTGGCAGAACGGCAATAACGAGAGTGCGTTGCCTCCTGGTTCGCAAAGCCCCTACGGACTTTGGGGATCACTCGGAACACGAGCAAGTGCAGAGGTGATCGAGGAATCGCTCAACCAATAAGCGACACTCTTTTCAAAACCTCGCAGAGACCCGCGTGCAGGTGCATGCGGGTTTCTTTTTTGCATGTCGAGTGCATCGTCAACTCTCGAATCGATGGTTCGTGCTACCTGAGCCGATGGGCGATAGCCCCGGTTTTTTGGAAACAACCGTAGCCAATGCCGTACGACTCAATCCAAGAGTTTCACGTTGACGAGTTTCTAACGCGGCGTGAGCGTCGTCTGGCCTTCCACCGCGAGATAACGTTTTCCCGGCTCAACAGTCAAATGCTTTTGCACGCTACCACTGGACCAACGAATCGTCACGGTGAGCGATTCAGCTTCGGTGGGCAGACAAAGCTCGATAAAGTTCTCATCGCAGCACAGATAACCGTCTCCGCCAGTCGTCACTTGAAATGCCGACTGTCTCCCATCGAACACGTCGACCCTCGTACCGATGGCGTCCCGCTCCGATGTCACGCCGATCAACTCCAGCATCACATGCGCGGCGTTTGATTGTGTCTGATTGGCGAGCAGCGCTGCGGGCTGGTCCAAATGCCCAATGATCAGATCTGGCTGTAGGTTGCGGTCAAAGTCCAAAACAGCCATCGCCCTTCCCAGGTAGTTTCCGGACCAGTATTCGCTCATCTGCGATGCATTCACTTTTGCGAATGCGTTTCCCTGTGACATCAACAAATGTGGCGGCATCTTGTAGCCTTGATTCATCCATGTCATGTCAAAGATGTGACCGTTAGTTACAGCCAGATCCAGCCAGCCATTACGGTCAAAGTCCAGAGCTTTCGAACCGAAGGCAACGAGTGGATCGGTGAGTTCGGGCAGCTTCCAAGCGGTCGACAGGTCTCGATAAAACCCATTGTCACCCCGGAGGAACAAGTTGTCCGATTCACCGCGGTAGTTGCC
>JBCCOI010000497.1:0-5883 GCA_039025515.1 Planctomycetota bacterium | reverse complement strand
TCGGTTGACGTAGACGAACGTCCCGTCTTCGTTCACGGTGACTTCTCCGAACGTGGTGGTCCGGGTTCCGACGAACTCGGGAGCGACGGAAATTGGATCACCATCCGCATCGAAGTCATTTCGGAGTAGGCCGTTTGCGGGATTGAGCACATTGAGCGTCGAACCGACCGAAACATTGTAGCCGTCATCGGCGGCCACGGGACGGTCCGCGACCGGGTCGATGATGACCGTGAACGTGTCGCTCACGCGAGCTTCGGCGTCGGAAGCTTCGATTTCGACTTCGACCGAACCGGACTGGTTCGGCTGTGGCGTAATGAACATTCCACCGCTGGCCAACGTGATCGACTGAATCAGCGGGTGAGCAGCGATCTGTGCATCCGTCGGACGGATGAGATCACCGAGACGTGCCACGACGTAGTTCAAATCGTCATTATCAGGATCGCTGAAGATCGTCGACAATGACTGCTGGATCGTCGTGTCCTCGTCGCCTCTCAGTTCATCAAGCGGACCGATCACCTCTGGCGGATCGTTCTCATTGACGATGTTGACCTGAACAATCTCGGACGTCGTGAATTGCGAGTCGTTTGCCGTGACCGTCAAGTTGACTTGGCCGAATCGGAACGCCTTTCGCGTGAGCGTCAAAACTCCGCCGGTCAGGTCAACCTCGACAATCGATTCGTCGCTACTCGCGACGGTGAATTCGAGAGAATCGTTTTCCGGATCCGAGAACCAGGTATCAAGGTTGAAGACGGTCGACTGGTCGTCCGGCTTGCTTTCCGGCAACTCGATCGACGAAATCGGCATGTTATCAATGTCCTTCTCGCCGTTGACACCTTCGAAGACGGGAGCATCATTCTCACCGCCAACGTCAATCGTCACCGTCCCAACTGCTTCGGCACCCAAAGAATCGACGATGCGATATGTAAAGGTGTCCGGACCGCTGTAAAGTCCCGGCGGCGTGTAGATCAAATCGTCATTCAATTGACGAACCGTTCCGCCACGTTGGGTCTGGATCGGATTGTCGACCGGGAACTGCCCAGCGACCAACGTCACCGTTTGGCTCTCCGGCGGGTTGACTTCGTTGGCCGGTCCCGCCACGTCGTTCGAGAGAATCGAAGCGATCGAGATCGTTAGGTTTGTGTCTTCCTGGCCTCCGAAGCCGTCGGGCCCGGCAATCGGATCGTCGTTGACGGGTGTCACGGTAATCGAAACCGATCCAACCACGTCCGCAGAGCGTGGAATCACGGTGGTGCCAGCGAAGTCAGCGACGATGAACTCAAACTCATCCGGACCGCCGTTGTAGTCCTGGGCGGGTGTGTAGATGACCGAGCGTCCGCCATCGGTGATCTCCAACGTTCCGCCTTGCGACGAGACCGAATCACCTCTGTCCCCACTATACACTCGCTGGAACACGAGCGTTTGATCTTGCTCATTTGCAGGACCGGGCGAATAGAACGGATCGATCAAGTCGGCTGCCAAGAACGTGATGGATGTATCCTCGGCCGTCGTCGCAGAACTTTCGACCGGCGTCGAAGTCGCGAACGGTTTGTCGTTCACGGGCACGACATCAATCGTGACCGTGATCGGGTTCGGGTTGACCAATTCGTTCTCGGGATTGGTCACCTTCACTTCCGTCACACGCGCCGTGAAGCTGACGGGGCCGTTGAAGTCTGGGGCGGGAAGGAACGTGAACGTGCCATCGGCGGCAAGATCCAAGTTGCCCGCGAACACGTCATTGTCGTCGAACAACTGTCGTGGCCCGGTGTCGTCTCGGAAGATACCGACCGCGTCACCATCGGCGTCCACAATTCCGACCAACAAACCGTCGTCATTCGTGGTCGTCGTGGATTGACCGTCATCGTCCAGCACGAACAGGGCTCCGTCTTCCTGCACGCTATAAGTTCGATTCTGCTGGTCGTCTTCAATCGTCGGCGGTGTGCCGGGAACCAGAGCAACTTCGTAATCTTCGACCTCACCGCTGAGCGCCAAACCGGTCGGTCCGAGATTGCCTTCGCGAGAAATTCGGAAGCGGGCGTAGGTGCTCACTGCCGTGTTCGGCGGCGACGCGAACTCGGGAACCGTCACGTCGAAGACTCTTGTCGTGGGCAGTCCGGTATCGCTGAAGATTGCGTCCGTCGACAAGCTCGGATCAATGATCAACTCACCCGGATCATCCCAGTCGCCGTCGGCATTGAAGTCGATCCAAGCTTGAAGGAATCCGCCACCGATCACCGTCACCGAGATCGGCGTGTTGATGCCCTTGCTCAAGTTCCCATTCGGGTTGGTGTCACTCGAGAAGGAAACGCCGTCCTCGTCATCGCTGAAGACACGCACGGATCCTCCCGTCGAATCGACACCAGCGGGTGCGAGACCAGACTGCCGAACGGCGAACTCGATGGCTTCGAGAATCGAAGCTGTCGAAGTCGGATCGATCGGAGCGATCGCGAAGTTGCTTTCTTCAAAAATTCCATCGGTGTCGAACTCGAGGGTCACCGTTCGGTCTGCAACTCGCAGCGTTACCGTGTCACCGTCACGCGTTAGCGGGTCGATGCCTGAAACGATTCCGATCTCAACACCACCTTGGAACGACGAAGTCGACAGCAGTGTTCCGACGTTGCTAGCCGAAATCACCAGGTCATCGCCATCGGCTGTCAGAGTCGTTTGCGAATCCGGCTCGGCATCGACACGCCCGCCCAAGGTCAAACCTGGCGTCACGACGTGGCGAGCTCCATCGTTGCTCAGCAGCGATGCGTACCGTCCGGGCTCGATGCCTCGAGGATCGGGTGCGTCGCCAAAGTCCAACCCGACGGTCGGAAGCAGCAAGGTGAACTGTGTGGTGTTGTCCTCTCGGTTCGGGGAGAGCGGGTTACCGCTCAAGTCCTTGATCGCCGGTAGGAAGAATGACTCGACGGGACCTTGGACTTGTGGACCGCCTTCAAGGAACAGGGTCGCACCGCCACGATCGCTCGCGACCGGCGGAAGAGCCGGAACGAGGCCATTGATGGCGCTGATGATCGCTTGATTCACATCGAACTCAGTATCATCCGGTGCGATGCTGATCGGCGTTGCACCACCGGGGACTCCGGTGAGGATGATCGACGGAGCGTTTGACAAGTCGATGACGGTTCCGGGGACATCATTCAGAATGACCAGACCCTCGGCGGTGACTTCGGGTGCGAACGTCAGGCCTCCGTCGTTGCTGCTCATCGCCGCCGCCAGACTGTTGGCAACATCGAGCGGCGTGCTGCCCGGTTGGAATGGAACCGGCACGCGACCATCCGTCACGCCTCCGCCATTGGTCACTGATTCGAATTCATACTCAACGGTCGAATTACCTTGAGTGATCGAGATGAACTCGGCGTCGGTCACGATGCCGCGACGCGAATCAACGGCGGAACCTGTCGCATCGACTCGATCTTCCCCAATGCGGCCCAAGGAAACTGCCCCGTTGCCTTGGTTGTTTGCGGTAATGCCGGCGGTCGATGCGTTGATCGCCTGAACGACCGCATTGGCGACCGTGTCCTGATCGTCAAACTGAGAGATTGTGATCCGCTCGGCAAATGGATCCGTCAAGATCGTATTGCTGTCGAATTCGAAGACGATCGGATTTCCGTTGTCATCGAAGATCGTGAACTGGTCACCATCGCCCGGTGCCGTGAACGGAATCTCCAAGAACAGCGGACCGAACACCTCAAGCGTTGACGGTCCGACAACGCCCGGGGAGCCGAGCAAGTCGATGCTGTCACCGGTCACGGAAATCTGCAGACCTTCCTCACCACCGAGTCGAAGCACGCCGTTTCCGGTGGCTCGGATCTCAGCGGGATCAAGCCCGTCGATCGGTTGTGTCTCAAGCGTTTGCAGCATGACTTGCTGGACTCGAACCGCCAGTTCATTGGACGTGAGCTGTCGGTTGATGTCGATCGCAATGTTGCCGGGTGTCACGCCATCATTGATGGTGCCGGTACCGACGATGAATTCATCCGTTCGGTTGATCTCAAAGACCACCGGCGTGTCGCTACCGACCGGGGTCACTTCGATCAATTGTCCGTCCGTCGGCGTCAAGCTAACGCTCACCGGCCGCAAGCGACCTGTTGGAACGTCCGCGGAACCCTCGATCGGAAGATCCAGGTGTACCGTGCGTCCCACCAACGTCGGATCCAAATCCAAGGCGGACGAATTAACGGCCGCTAGGATCGCGTCTGCGACTTGACCCGCGTTCGGCGGTGTACCAAAGATCGGCGAGATATCGATTCCGATCACACCGGCCGGTGCAGGGTTGTTGCCGTCGGTGAACTGGAACTCTTGGGAAAGTTGGCCATCGTTGACCGTGAAGGTGTCTCCGACAACGACGCCACCCGCATCGGCACCCGCCGCCGGAACTTGCAGTCCCAGTGTCGTTGGCACAATCACCAAACCGCTCGTCGATGTATCAACGCGTGTGTCTCGTTCGGACGTCACGATGATCGATGTACCGTCACGACGCACATCAACGTTGAGTGGCGTGTCGGAATCAATCACTCCCTGAACCGCGGTGACAACGTTGGACGCGATCTGCTCCAGGAACAAGGCTCGTTCACCGCCATCGATTGGCGTCGGCTGAGTCGGTAACGTGACCGGGATGCTGCCAGGTACGATGGTTCCGTTGGAATCGAATTCGAAGACGACTTGGGGGTTGAGCCCGTCGTCGATGGTGAAGACGCCACCGTCGATCAACCCGCCCTGGTTGGTACCCGAACGCGGGATTTGCAACGTGATCGCTTCTGGCATCTCGAGTAAGAAGCCATACTCGAATTCAAAGATCAGTGTTCCGCCATCGTTGCTGACCAAGGTGACTTGGTCGCCGTCGTTGATTTCGGAGGTCTTCGGCGATACCAACACGGTGCGATCGCGATTGTTCAACTGAATGCGATAGGCTCGATCGTTTCGCCAAACGCCCGCGAGAGCTTTCAGCGTGATCACGCCGCGTGTTTCATCGAAGCTGAACGTGTAGTCGATGCCTTCTTCCAGCAGACGCTCGTTCTCAAAAAGCGTGATGTTGGCACCGGCGTCGCGTAGTCCATCAATCGGCGGGACGATGACCGTCGTGCCGTCAATTCCGGAACCGACGAACGGATTGGAATCGTCGCCCAAGTCTTGGACCAGGATTCGGAACTCGGTGAAGATGCCTTCGCTGCGATTAACGAAGCTGTCAGCCGGGTCGAAGTCGGTACCCGCGAAATCGTTGTCTTGCGGCGTTTCAAGTGAAGCGGCAGGCCCGACGAAGTCTGCGCGGTCGAGTGCACCACGATCCTTGAAGACATTCGCACCGATTCCTCCCGGAGGTGCGGCGGTCGGCTCATCGGCCCGCAACTGTCCCGAGAAGTCACGATCGGGTGATGCGATCAGACGCGTCGGAATATCCAACTGAGCATTGAGCGTCACGAACTCCGGCAACGGATCAATCGAGTCGACGGCGCTATCGATGACTGCGGAGTCCGCACCCGGCGTGAAGCGCCCGGCCGCACCGTCTTCGAGAACATCGCCGCCGGTCAGGACGGTAAATCCGCCGGGAACCGGCCCGGGCATATCGGGATGCCGGACGACAAAGTTGAAGTCCGAATTTCCGCCGGCAATGTTGCTCGGCCCGGTTCGCAAATCGGTTGAAAGGCTTCCGTCGAGCGCGAAGTTATCGTTGATCGTTCCGCCGAAGCCGACCCACCAGCTCACGTCAGACCGAATCAATGTGTTGCGATGGTCGTCGTACTGGAACGTATTTCCGGCCGCAACGACGCTGCCCTGTTTCGGGCTGATGTCGGGGTTGAACGAGTCGATTCGGCCACCGAAACCAAAGACACTTGATTCTTCCTGGACGATGCTTTGATGGGCATTGACGACCACGTTGTT
>JBCCOI010000496.1:0-5885 GCA_039025515.1 Planctomycetota bacterium | reverse complement strand
TGACCGTTTACAGCTCGCGCGGTGGCTTGTGAGCGATCGCAACCCGCTGGTCGGACGCGTCAGCGTCAATCGAGCTTGGCGTTCGTTTTTTGGAACGGGCATTGTCGACACGGCGGGCGACTTCGGGTTGCAAAGCGAACCCCCATCGCATCCCGATTTGATCGACTATTTGGACGCCTCACTCAGGGATTCATCGCCACGCGGCTTGGGATGGTCGATGAAGAGGCTGCACCGTGAAATCGTTTTGTCGTCCACGTATCGACTTGCAGTTGGTCCGCCGCCGGTAGCGGATCCCGAAAACCGTTTGCTGAGCGTTTTTCCTTACCGTCGCTACGATGCGGAGCAAATTCGTGATTCGTTCCTTGACGCGGCGGGCCTCTTGGTCAGGCAAATCGGCGGACCGAGCGTCTATCCGCCACAGCCAGGCGTGGTCATGCAGATTGCCTACGGAAAGCCAAACTGGAACACATCGAAGGGCACGGATCGTTTCCGTCGATCCCTCTACACGTTCAGCAAACGTACGGCTCCCTTTGCCGCCTACACCGCATTTGATGCCCCGTCGGGCGAGCAGTGCATCGCACGGCGGGATCAAAGTACGACGCCACTTCAGGCATTGACTTTGATGAACGACGAAATGTTCATTGAGATGGCCGACGCGTTAGCGGAAGCCGTGATCCGGGAACTGGGTTCCGATGCCGGAGATCGTGAAGTTGTTGACTTGATCTTTCGGCGTGTGCTCGCCCGTGCACCGGCAAGTGACGAGATCGAAGCAATCATGGATTTCTTGCAAGCCAACTCAGATCATGAACAACGCTGGATGCTAGTCGCGCGAGCGATCATGAATACCGACGAAGCCATTACGGTGCCATGAGTTACCCACTCAAGCAAATCACGCGACGACAGCTCTTTCACACGTGCGGAATCGGGCTCGGAAAGATTTCACTCGCCACAATGTTGGCTAATGAGAGCTCAGCCGGCGAGAGGCCGGCGGGTGAGCACGCAGCCAGCGATGGGCGGGCTGAACGTGCCGGGGCATTTTTCCGCGAAGGGCTGCATCATGCGCCCACAGCAAAACGAGTGATCTATCTGTTTATGGCCGGGGCACCCAGCCAACTGGACTTGTTTGACCACAAGCCAAAACTGCGTGAGTTGGAGGGCAAGCCCATTCCGCCCTCGGTCATCGATGGGCAGCGATATGCGTTCATTCAGCCGGACGCCGCGGTCTTATCACCCCGGTTCCCGTTCAAGCGGTGCGGCGAAAGCGGGCTCGAGATCGCCGAAGTCCTTCCTCACCTTGCGGAGGTCGTTGACGATTTGGCGGTGATTCGCAGCGTTCACACCGATCAGTTCAATCATGCACCGGCGCAGATCTTTGTGAACACCGGAAGTCCGATTCCGGGCCGACCAGCAATGGGGTCTTGGTTGACGTATGGCTTGGGGAGTGAATCGCGGGACTTGCCAGGCTTCGTCGTGCTCAAGAGTGGTGGAAACCTTTCGGGAGGAGCCGCGATGTGGAGCAACGGTTTTCTACCGGGCGAGCACCAGGGCGTCCCCTTTCGCTCCGGGGGAGATCCTATCTTGCACGTTGCCACACCTGCTGGAATCAGCGATCAGACACAGCGTTCAACGTTGGATCTCTTGGCCAGACTCAATCGGCGCCGTGCGGACTCGTTGAAAGTCGGCGGCGTGCTGTCTCGAATGGAGTCTTACGAGATGGCGTATCGAATGCAGTCGCGAGCCCCCGAATTGATGGATCTTTCATCGGAGTCGCAGGCAACGTTTGAATTGTATGGAACCTCGATGGAAGACGCCGGCTCCTTTGCAAAGAACTGTCTACTCGCGCGGCGGCTCGCGGAGAGAGGCGTTCGCTTTATTCAGCTTTACCATGCAGGCTGGGATCATCACAGCAACGTGGAAGGCGGTTTGAAGTCACAGTGCAAACAGACGGATCAGGCTTGCGCGGCCCTTCTGAAGGATCTAAAACGTCGTGGAATGTTGGAAGATACTCTCGTCGTTTGGGGAGGGGAGTTCGGCCGTACACCGATGGTCGAGTCGAGCGCGGCGCTCGGGCGTTCGCTCGGTCGCGATCATCATCCCCAAGCCTTTACGATGTGGATGGCCGGCGGCGGTATACGCAGCGGACAGGTGATTGGAAGAACAGACGAGCTTGGATTTCACTGCGTCGAAGACCCTGTACATGTCCATGATGTGCAAGCTACGATTCTTCATCAGCTTGGAATTGATCATGAACGTCTGACGTTCACCTACGCCGGCCGACCATTTCGCCTGACGGATGTGCATGGGCACGTCGTCAAGTCTTTACTTGTTTAGGAAATCCAATGAGTGTGATGATTGGTCAGACCGGTGAGCCGTTGTCAAAGTCTTTGACCGTCTCTTGGCATAAGACTCCGGCCGGGATGATGCGAGCTCGTTGGACGGGCGACCGTCTGTTTGAGCTAAAGTTCATTACACCATCTTCGTCCGAGGCGGATGCAGGGGCGAGAGTTCAAAGCGATTCCGGATTGCAGCTCGACGATTGCCTTACCGAGTACTTTAAGACGGGGCGAGACTGTTTCAGCAACATTCGTCTAAATGAAGAAGGCTGGACCGAGTTCACCGCACGAGTCTACGCGTGTTGTCGAACGATTGGCCCCGGTGAAACCTCCACCTACAAAGAACTCGCGCGACTGGCAGGAAGTCCGAATGCGTTTCGAGCCGTGGGGGCGGCCATGGCGAGGAATCGAATTCTCTTGATCATACCGTGCCACCGCGTGCTCGCCTCCGACGGGAAGCTCACCGGATTCAACGCGCCAGGCGGGACCGATGTGAAGCGTTTTTTGTTGGATTTGGAGTCTTGATGGCCGAACGCCGATTCGAATTCGGGAGCAATTGGAATTCGTTTCTCGAAACGCTGGATGGAGGACGCATCAATCGAGCTCGCGAGTCTTTGATCTCGTTGCTTCGCCTGGACACGTCGACTGAGACGCCGCTTACCGGCAAGACATTTCTCGATCTCGGATGCGGAAGTGGCCTGTTTTCGTTGGCAGCCTATCGATTGGGTGCACACGTGACTTCCATCGACTACGACACGCAGTGCGTCGCGTGTACGGAAGCGCTGCGGGAAAGAGAGCATGCTGATCGCGAACGGTGGATACTGCGACAGGGCTCCGCCATCGAACAACCATTCATGCGAACGCTCGGTCAATTTGACGTCGTCTATAGCTGGGGTGTCCTCCATCACACAGGTGAGATGGCAACAGGCATTCAGTTTGCCTCGCAGCGTGTGGAAGCCGATGGTTTGTTTGCGATCGCAATCTACAACGATCAGGGAGGAGCCAGTCGTCGATGGCTGTCGATCAAGAAGCTCTATAACCGTCTGCCAAAGTTGTTGCGCCCCTGTTGGGTAGTCTGCGTCGCTTCGTTCTATGAATGCCGGTTTGCGTTGGCGAGACTGGCGTCGGGAAGGAATCCACTCCCGTTCGCCGATTGGAGAGCCAAGCGGGAAGACCGTGGCATGTCGGCCTGGCACGACTGGGTCGATTGGGTGGGCGGACTGCCGTTCGAAGTCGCCAAGCCCGAATCGATCATCAATCCAATGATTCGCAATGGATTCGATCTAACGAATCTCACGACCGTGGGAAGCGGATGGGGCTGCAATGAGTATGTTTTTCGCCGCTCAAAATCCGAGCGTTCCGAGCAGCGACAAGAACCAGCCCGCGAATAAGCCGCAGAACCACAGCTCCGGTTCCATGCCCTTACGATCTCTCTCCTCAGCCGACGAGCGCTAGCTCCGGTTCCGCCCCCGTTACGATCACTCCTGAGCCGACGAGCCAAAGCTCCGGTCCCATGATGCCCTTGCCATCTCACTCCTGAGCCGACGAGCGCTAGCTCCGGTTCCGTCCCCGTTGCGATCTCTCTTGAGCCGACGAGTGATACCTCCGGTTCCGCGAAGCGACATGCTTTCCAATTCTGCTTTCGCCATCGCTTTTTCGCAACGTGCAGCAACAGCCAACCACGCGGAAAGCTTCGTTGTTTGCATGCATTTCACTTGTGAACAACGCTCTACGTGCAACTCTCGAAACACCGATCGGAGATGGAAAGCCCGCTCGATCGGCTCGAGCCGGAAACGACGGTGTTAACAGCGGTCAGTCAACCAACGGCTCGAGCTGCCAAGCGACGACACCGGCCCGGCTCGGTTGGAAGAATGCGAGTTCACTTTCGTCGCGACCCGCGCATCAGCGAAGCGGACTTTCGCCGGACACGAAGGCGTCAAGTGACGGTCGAACTACTGACCGCATCGTCATCGCCGGTCTATCTACTCGGCACGCTCGCCAGCTTTAACCGGCCGGGACTGGTACAGATCAAGCTCCCACCGGCAAGCGACTGGAACTCCGCGGTTGCAAAGCTCCCCAAGCCCGCGCGCTGCCGCGTCGGCCAACCGGAGTTCTACGAAACACTGCAACGTTTAATCACCAGTCGCTTCCTCAGCGAGGAGCGAAAGAGTCAGCTCCGGCAATAAAAGGCCAGCGACATCCCGGATGCCAAATAACTGCAAAGACTCCGACCCGTAGACGGGCTCGCTCCTGCGCCAACAACGTCTCCGAAGGCTCAAGACTCAGAGCCCGTGCAAGACTCCGTTGCTATGACCATCAATTGCCCTGCGCAGACGACCAAACTAAACTCTTCAGCCTAACAAAAACGCGATACGAAAACGAAATAACTCTGCACGTGTCGCACAAAGTCAATGTTGGCTCGGCGCAGGCTTTCATGAAATCCGTGCTCAATCAGTACCTCGATTGCACTGACTGCATGGGCACCACTCTGCTGTCGGACGCGTTTGACCTTGCCTTTAAATCGTGGCCGCAACAAATGTGGATCGCATACCGGTGCCCAGCCTGTGACGCCGTCAATGATCTCCGCGTCAACAGCGACATGGTCACCCAAGGCTATCTCGATGGCTTCCTCGGCCCGTGCCTGATACCCACGCGTCAATTGCACGTGGAACAACTCTCCGTTGCTGCAAAGCCCGATGGCATCGCGATCAAGACGCTCAACCTTTCATGGGATATCCCCGCGTCATCGTGATTCGTTGCGCGGGCGGCTTGCACATCTCTGAGGGTTGAAACATCTCACCCAGAACAGCGTCGTGCAACATGGTGTTTACGCTAGGCCTACGGCACACCTTCCCACTTTGGCAACGCGGGCTGGCCTTGGTACAATTTCCATAGTTCAGACATCGTCCGCTTCGTTTAGGACTGTGTCGTAAAAACTTTCCGTTAGCCGCTCGAAAAGCATGGAGCACAACCCGTACGAAGCTCCCTTGGGGACGGGATCGGCTGGACCAACAGCGTTCGACCGGCGATGGCTTGCCGCGATCCCTTTTGCTGCGGTTGGCGCACTGTTCGCCACGCTTCCGCTAATGCTGACGCTGCTTGTGCTGCTGGCCTGCAATGCCGTTGCATTTCTCGTGCTTGTTGTCGAACGCCAAACTATGGCTGCAACTCTTGCGTTCCTGACCTGTGTTCTTGTGGTCGCCTCGCTCATGTTCACCAACTGGGGCTTCTCGATGCCGAATCCTCGCATTACCGTCTCTTGGGTTTGTCTCATTCCCGCGATCATCGCACAGCTTGCCCTGATCGCCTGTCCGCTTTGGTTGCCGTTCACGCGGCGTATCGGCGGCTAACATAGATGGGTATGAAAGAACTCGCTGCTCGTGTTAAACCATTGATTGATTACCCAAACGGTTACCCATCAGGAGCAGCGAGTCATGGCTATTGAGGAACTGCTTGGAATCGGATCCGGAGTCAAAGAAGCAAGAAACAGATTTGAACTTTCCAAGATCAATGGCCAGAATACGCATCGAAGATCACTCCAGAAAATGAGTG
>JBCCOI010000495.1:0-5889 GCA_039025515.1 Planctomycetota bacterium | reverse complement strand
TCAACTGACCGCTGACCTGAAGTGCGTGAGCAATGCGTCTTGCACAACAAACTGCCTCGCTCCCGTCGCAAAGGTGCTGCACGAAACGTTCGGCATCGAGTCCGGCTTGATGACGACCGTGCACGCTTACACGAACGACCAACGCACGCAGGACCAGCCACACAAAGACTTGTATCGAGCCCGCGCCGCCGCGCTCAACATCATCCCGACGACCACGGGTGCCGCCAAAGCCGTCGGACTGGTGATTCCAGACCTGCAGGGCAAGCTGACCGGAATCGCGATGCGTGTTCCCGTTCCGACGGGCAGCGTGGTGGACCTGACAGTAAACCTTGGCAAGTCTGCGACGAAAGAATCGATCAACGAAGCGATCAAGAAAGCCGCCGAAGGCCCGCTTAAAGGCGTCTTGTTCTACGCCGTCGACCCGATCGTCAGCAGCGACATCGTCCACGATCCGCATAGCAGCATTTTCGCATCCGACTTCACCCAAGTCCTAGGCGATAAAATGGCCAAGGTCGTCAGCTGGTACGACAACGAATGGGGCTACAGTTGCCGAACGGCAGACCTCGCCGCAAAGCTGGGCGGCATGCTCTAAACAGCGGCTCGATCAATTCATCGCAACCGGCCGGCGGCATCCAAGATGTCGCCGGCCGTGCTGGTTTCAGGTCGGCCAAACTCACAGAGCTTAACGATTGAAGCCAGAACGCTAATCAATGTTCTCAAGCAGGTCGTTCTGTCGTCGTCGATCGGGTCCGACGGTCGAGTGCTGCAGGATGAACCTGGAAGAAGGTGGTCAAGCGTCGGGCATTTTTTGAGATCGATGCAAGGCGTTCGCGTTCGCACCTGAGGCGTTTCTGGCAGACGATCACACGCCTCATCCCATCGGTGGACGTGGAGTTGGCTCTCGATTCCCTCGATCAATCCGTGGTCGGGCGCACCGCCGACCACAATCAACGCGACACACATCCGATTCATCACGAACGTCCAGCAAACAAAGCACGAACGACAACACCGACGACAAACATAACTGGCTCAAGAGGTCAGTCATCGACACCGCAAGTAGTTCCGAACAACTCACAACATAACCGGTCATCCATCGTGTCGCCAAAAAAGACCCTACGCCGACAGATTGGACGCGCCCCTCGCAACCAACCCTTGTTCGCACCCATGAACCGACGGGCGCTAGTCCGGTCCCATCCCCTTACCATCTCTCTCTTGAGCCGACGAGCGATAGCTCCGGTTCCGTCCCTTACGATCACCTGAGCCGACGCGGGCTAGCCCGGATTCTTTACGGGCTTCCATTTTGCCTGGCAGTTTTGGTGTCTTGCTTCATTGAGGCTCCGTTGCTCGGGGCAAATCATTGATTGATTACCCAAACGGTTACCCATCAGGAGCAGCGAGTCATGGCGATTGTACCCTCAAAGGTCTTTGTCGGTTTGGACTACCACCAGCACAACATCCAGGTCTATGTTCTTGAAGCCTTCCAGATACATGCCCACTCAAGCTGTGGAACGCGGACTAACGCTCGACAACGAATGATCGGCTGGCTAGCCGCCTTTGGCCGACTTCATTGAGCGGCACGGCGATGGCCGCCGTTATCCCAGAACCGGGCCATCCGACTCATCTGTGACGAGATGATCTTCGCCAGTATTGATAGCCTGGCACAAAGAAGCACAACGCGGAGACGAAGCCGAAGACGAAGTGGGCCCAGCGTGGTGCAATCGCCATCACGATGGCGGTCATGAACAGCGCGATGGCTTGAAAGTAAAATACGCCCGTCAGCATTCCCGCTTTCACGACGAAGACACTCGCGCTGATCACGCCCAGCAATGGTGTGAGCGCGAGGACTTCAAGGTCGAGCCACCATTCGATCGGAAACAGCATGCCGATCGAAATCATACTAGCTCCCCAAACGTGGGCGATCTGTCGCTCGATAAACGTCACCGGTCCCAGTCGTTGCCGCAACTTCCAAAACATGCCCGCCCATGTGCCGAGACCAATCGTCCAAAGCCCCATGTAGACGAAACGATTCCTGATTCCCACGAATTCGAGTTGCCAAGTCAAGAAGCAAGCGACCAGCAGCACCAGGGAGTGCCACATCCAAAGCATGCCCCACTTTTCTAGAACGGCGGCATGGTGTGTTTCGCGAAAGATTCGGGCAAGCACTTGTGCGAAACGTCCGCTGCGTGCCGAGACGACTTCGTCCGCCATGAACGCATCCAAGTCGTCCGCGAGTGCACCGGCGGAGAGGTATCGCAGATCGATTGGTTTTTGCAAACATCGAATCACGATCATTTCAAGATCACGATCCAAACTCGGACGCAGTGCCCTGGGCGGACTTGGGTCTTGTTCGATGACCAGCATCACCATCTCGACGGGTGTTTCGCCAACAAAGGGCGCCCTGCCGGTGAGTGTGAAGTAAAGCATCGCGCCGAGCGAATAGATGTCCGTCGCGGGGCCCAGCAGTTCGCGTCTTCCGCCGGCTTGCTCGGGCGACATATACGAGGGCGTTCCGACCAACATACCGCTGCGAGTGAGGCTGACGTCGGTCTTGAATTCTTTTGCGAGTCCGAAGTCGGTGATCAGCGGTTTGCCATCGCGATTGAGAAGAATGTTGCTTGGCTTGAGGTCTCGATGGACGAACCCCTGTTCGTGCGCGAACTGAACGGCGCGTGCGATTTGCGAGATGATTCTGGCGGCTTCCCTTTGCGGAAGCGGTCCACGGGCCGTGCGGTCGGCCAGAGTTTCGCCTTCGACATACCGCATGCTGAAGAAAGGCCGGCCGTCGAAGTCACCGACTTCGTAAACCGGAACGATTCCGGGGTGTTCGAGTCTTGCCGTCGCGGCTGCCTCGGCGAGAAATCGTTGCAAGTCCGAATCACTCGCCAAACGACCTCGCAGGATCATCTTCACCGCAACTTCGCGATCGAGACTGACTTGGCGCGCTCGAAAGACGACGCCCATGCCGCCGCGTCCGACTTCTTCAATCAGTTCATAGTCGCCAACGGTCGCCGGTAACTTCAGCCTTTGCCATCTTCGAACATCGCCGCCGCCCGTTGTTGATGGCGTGTCACCGTTTTCTTTGGCGGAAGTGTCACCTTCTTCTTGCAGTGGCAGCTGTTCCGAAACAGCACCGGCGGTGTCGGTCACCAGCACGGCTCCGTAGAGCTTTCGTAGTTCACTCGCAAGGTCCGGGTTGTCGCGACACACTTGATCAAAGTCGAGTGGCTCGCCGCGACAGATCGCGTCCGTCAATTCCGACAACAGGTCGGCCAGCCGCTGTTCGTCGGCGACGGACAGTTCAGTCACAGCACGTTCCCGCCATCCGTAAAGTTCGCACCCTCGTCTTCGTCTTCAAGCATTTCCCGCAGACGGCGCACCGCGCGAAGGTAGCGCATGCTCGCTGCCGGAGGATTGAGTCCAAGAACCTCGGCGATTTCAAGATTCGAAAGATGCTCGTAGTGTCTCATGATGATGATCTCGCGATCCTGATCATTCATCTTCTCGATTGCTTCTTCAACCTTGATGGCAATCTCACGCTGCGTCGCCGCGGCTGCGGGTGTGAGAGACGGATCACAGAGTTGAATTGCCAGTTCCAGTGTCGACTGATCGGGCCCGGCGGGGGCAGCCATCGGCTGCTCGCGATCCATGTTCCGTTTCGCACTCACGCGGTGACGCCGATAGGTATCGATGATCCGATCCCAGGCGATTTGACGTAGCCAGAGATGGAAGGCCATCGACGGATCGGAGAGATACTTCTCCAACCGTCCACTCGCCTCGATCATGACGTCTTGAACCACGTCACTGACGTCCACCCTTCGCTGGACTTTGCGATCCAGTCGAAGCTCGATCAATCTGCGAATCGGAGCACGATGTTTCTCCAGAAGCCGATTGACCGCATCTTCATCGCCAGCCTTCGCCGCGGTCAGCAGATTTTCCGTTTGGTCGTCACTCGCCCATATCGACTTAGCCATAAAGTCCTCCCGGGGAGTGTAGTGCAGACGTCAATCGACGGGATGAAGCACGATGTTCTTGAAACGAACGACCATCGGATCGCCACGATGGAGCTGAAGCGCGATCACGCCGGATTTGGCGGCCTTTTCGGTCTGGTTGTCGATGACCTCGATCGTCTTCGTTTCATTGATGAACTGCTTGATGACCTTCCCTTTGGCGACAATCCGATAGTCATTCCATTCGCCCGGATGAATCGCGTTACCCAGCTTTCGTCCGTCTGCGAATTTGGTCGTCTTTTTGTCACCTTTCTCGTCGATCGTGACCGAAAACCCGCGTTTGGCGAGAATGCCACGACCCTTTTCTTCATAAAGAATGCCCGCAAACTGATTGCTAAAGTCGATGTCTGCTTGGTAGCCGCCGACCACGAAGGCTTCTTTGTCGAGAACTTTGCTGCGGAACTGGACGCCCGAATTGGTGTTCTCGATTTTGAACTGAAGCGTCAGTTCGAAGTCCGCAGGTTCCATTTCCTCGTAGATGAGGAACGTGTTCCCTTTCAACGGAGCATCGGCGGTAGTTCTGCCGACGATTTGACCGTCTTCCACGGACCAAAGGTCGTCGCGTCCAACCCAGCCGCTCAAATCCTTTCCGTTGAAAAGCGACACGGATTCGGTCAACGATGTTTGTTCCTCGGCCGTTGCCGGAGCTTGAGCACTGAGCGAACTCGAACTCGCAAGTGCTGTGATGGTGGCGAGAGCGACAAAGAGCCTTTCAATTCGAAATTGCATCTTGGGAAGACCTGGGGAAGCGGAGGCGGACGGACCCCATCAGCTTAACTCAATCCCAAGACGCATACGAGAAGCGAGTCCGCGCGAAAGGAAGGCGGTCACGAAAGACCGGGCATGCTTCGCGCATTCAGCCGGATCGGCGGGTAGTCGTCACACCGCCGACGCAAGGCGATGCCGCCATCGTCAAGCTCTATGTTGACAATGCTTATGTGGGAGACAGCATTGAAACCTATGGCTATAGCCCGACGCTAAAATTTGCGAAGGGCACGCACACCATCAAGGCCGAAAAGCCGGCGTACAAACCGTTTGAGAGCAAGATCACCTTTCTTGGAAATGGTTCGACGCAGATTCTGGTGGTCGATTTCGTGAAGATAAAAGAGTGACTGGAGAATGGGCGATCCTTACCTTCTCGTGTTTTTCGGTGCCCTCGGCATGAGCGTCTGACGCTTCCAGATATCACGGTAGTAGGCACGGACGGTCAGCTCGTTGAGTAGCGTCACGTCGTTGCCTTCCGGCGTGAACATGTCAATCGATTGTTCGCTGTGGTCGGTGTACTGTGCCTCGCCGCCGTGCTGGATCATCGGTACGCCGATTCGCCGATTAACAAACTTCTGGATCGTCAACACATTCGCACCCCGCATGTGTGGCACGCCCTGAAGTGTTTCAACAGCGGCCAAGTTGGATCGGGGATGGTCCACCGAAATGATGTCATAGAGATCGTAGTCACCGTGGATGAACTTGCCGTCAAATTTCAGGCATCCATAGTGCGGCGAAGATTCATACTTCTCGAGCGTGTAGCCGGTGCCCGTTCGCTTATCGGCATCCAAGCGATGCTCCCGCGCGAACGATTGCCAGATCTCTGTTGCTTTCTTCAGCTTTTCGCCACGAAATGCCTTCGGGTAAAGCTCGGGATTGGCCACCAACCCAGCGATCTTACGTTTGTCGACATCATCGTCCGCAGTCTTGGGCTTGCAGTCGATACGCTTCGGTCCATAACCGTCCCGCGCGATGTAGGCGAGTGATGCGGGATTCGTTCGGCGCACAAGAATCCAAACTCGGTTTTGAAACGCCGCCTCACAGAAAATTCGGCGATCCTGGGGGCGCATCGATCATTCCTCAAGCTTTCTACAAGGTGACAAGCGAAATCAAAGAC
>JBCCOI010000494.1:0-5903 GCA_039025515.1 Planctomycetota bacterium | reverse complement strand
TGGTATTCTCGGCGACTTCCTTGACCTTTAGATCAAGCGACGCACTGCTTTCAGCGACGCGGTTGGTCGTATTGCTGATCTCGATTGTGGTCGCTCGCTGCTCCTCAACGGCGGCTGCGATTGTCTGCTGCATCTCAGCGACCTCGGAGATGACTCCTTGAATTTTCGTAACCGATTCCGTCGCAGCTGAACTCTCCGTCTGTATCGCGTGGATGGATTCGACGATCCCATCCGTTGCACGCGTTGTCTCATTCGCTAACTCTTTGACCTCATTCGCAACCACCGCGAATCCCTTCCCGGATTCTCCCGCCCGGGCAGCCTCAATCGTCGCGTTGAGAGCCAGGAGGTTTGTTTGCTCCGCCAGCCCATTGATCATGTGGATGACGCTTCCGATTTGATCACTGCTGGAAACGAGTCTTTCAAGAGCACGGCCCGTCTCTTCGGTTTCCTGCACCGCAGACGCGGCGACCGTGGACGCCTTCGTCGCGCTTCCGGCGATCTCACCGATGCTCTCACCCAACTGCTCGGTTGCATTGGCAAGTTCTCCAACACTCTCGTTAACCTCCTCAACCGCCATCGCCATGTCGCGTGACTCTCTGGTCGTCTGATTCGCAGATTCTTCGAGCTGTGCGCTGGAGTCTTGAAGTGACAGCGTCGCATCGTCGATCGATGCGGCCGACCGAAGCAGAGGGCGAGTGATCGTCCTCGCCGCAAAGAATGTAATGATACCTCCGACTAATAGTGCAATCACGACGAATCCGCATGCAAACTGGATGGCGGTCATCGACGCGGCGTCAGCCTCGTCCAACGACTGAACCACTTCGAACGCACCATGGAAATCGCCGTCGGACCAGTTTTCCATAACATGACCGGTAACATCAGTTCCGTCGTTGCGCCCCCAAAGTTGCATCGAATCCTCGGGGTTCCCGTGGCACGCCAAACAGGTCCTGGATATCCGTACGGGCCGAAAGTAGTGCACGGTATTCGATTCCCGGTCGACGACGTGATGTTCGTCCAAGCCTTCGGATCGGAGTTTTTCGAGTGCAACGCTTTGGAGCGCGTCGGGCTCATTTTCGGGATTTCTCGGGTTGTTCGCGGGAACGCGGAATTCGTAACCACCCTGATCGGCCTTCTTCATTGCCGTTTGCCATGCGGCAACGATCGGAACGATTGCGAGAGCTGCCTCTTCACGCCCTTCTTCGTAGAGACGCCGAACATCCTCGTGCGTCACGATTCCACCTTCCCATTCAGCTTGCTTTTGCTCGCGTACTGACTCTGTGGACAGGCAAATCGCCCTCGCTTTCTCTACGGTTGCGGAAATGGCCTTTTGTCGAGCGTCCTTGGTGTACGCAAAAACGAGACAGGCAACGATTACTGCTTGTAGGAGAATGCCGACACCGATCATCCGCTGTTGCAGCGAAAGCCGATCATAGAAAGTGAACACAAGTGAGCTCCGCATGTGAGGAAAAGATTGATGCGGAAACGTATTTTCGGCAATCGCCGTAAGGCCCATTTTCTAGCGTTTGCGTTCAAATCCGAGGGGACGCCCTCACCGAGACCATGCTCCTTTTACGATTGAATCGATTAGGCCACGGATGGCTTTGCGGGAATTCGACCTACGTACGCAACCAAGAATCCAGGCGAGGGTACGCTTGGTTAATCGTGCAGGCCCAGAGCGGTTTATTCGTACTTCCACTTGATGACCCAAGGATCCGCAAAGCGTTTCTGTAGCTCCTTGAGTTTCTTCTTGTACTGGTCCAACGTGTTGGTCGCTCCTTCACTCAGCGCGAGATTGGTCGACTCATACGGGTCATTCTCCATATCGTAGAGTTCAAACTCCGGTCGCTGGACGTATCTCCCCACGGTCATTTGCCCGTATGGAGCGTCTTCGCCTTTCGCCAGTTGGGCTTGCCAGCTGCTCGCCGCCCAAAGATCGGATGCGAAGGGGTAGGGAAGCGGATGCGCGATGTTCCAAATCAGCTTGTACTTCGAATCGCGGACGACCCTCATGGGGTAGTACATTTGGATCTCATGGAACGTGTGCGAGGCAAAGATGGTCTCATGATGTGTCGCTTTCGGATTCTCCAGCAGATGCATCCATGACTTACCGTGATAGCGATTGAACGGCTTTCCCCCGTTTCGATTCTCTTTGAGAGCCTCGTTTCGCTCGGTCCAGAATTGTTTGGGATCAAGTGGATTCTTAGGGCCGTTCTTCTTTTCATCGAGTCCGCCGGCAAAGTCGAGCAGGCTTGGTGTGATATCGACGTGACTCACCAAGGACTCCGTTTCGATTCCACGTTTTGCTTGGTAGGGATCCCGCACAACGAACGGCACTCGCAAGCCACCTTCGTAGACGGTCGTCTTTCCGCCAGCGAACGCCATGCCGTGATCGCTGGTAAAGACAATTAGCGTCTTGTCGTAGATCTCCGCTTCCTTCAGGATCTCCACCAGTCGACCAATACCGGCATCCACACGAGCACAAGACTGGTAATACTGCGCGAGTTCCTCGCGTGTTTCAGGCGTATCCGGCAAGAACGGCGGCACAATGACATCTTCAGGGCGAAAGAAGACTTCTTCGACACCGGGGAAAGCACCGCGCTGCGGCTTGTTGCCAAACAGATTCGGTTTCAGTTCGCGCTTGCTGGTGCGGTCTACGCCTCCACCACGATGGGGATCCGACGTCGCGAAATACAGAAAGAATGGCCGCTCATCAACTGTGTCCGTGACGAAAGGCTTCACCGCCTCCGCCATCTCAACGGCATTCCGCGAATTCGCTTTGAAGTACTTTTCAAAGTGATAGACGGCCTCCGGGGCCACGTGGTATTTGCCGATGTGCCCCGTGCGATATCCGGCACGCTCCATCACCCGCGGCAGCGACAACGAAACCACATCATGAAACGATGCAAACTTGTGGTAGTGATGTTGGTGTCCGAACTGACCATTCCGATGGTTGTGCAGTCCGCTCATCACGACGGACCGGCTAGCACTACATGATGCCGTCGTTGCGAAAGCGTTGTGAAACACAACGCCGTCGGCGGCTATCGCATCGATCGCTGGGCTATGAGCGACCGTATCCCCATAACAGCCGAGCGTTGGACTTTGATCATCGGTGATGACAAAAATCACGTTCCGCTCTGCGCCACAAGCATCGAACGCGAACATGATTGCTGCTAGCAAGGTCGCTTGTCGCCAACTTCCCCGGCATACTGCTGAGAAACGATGATTGATGATGGACCGCCGGTTCGAGTTCATGGGAATTCCTGGGGATGGAATGTGTCATCAGTTAGACGAGGAGGTTATGCTGCGATTGTACTCACTTCCCTCCCCGAACCGCTCTTCAGCTTTCCCCATGAGATACCACATCTGTGGCCTGAGCCTTCTTTTCTTGTTCATCTGCTCGGCTCCGAAAGCCTCTGCGTCGTACCCGCTCATCGCGAATCAGGGAAAGAAGCTTTGCTGGTTCAATGGCGACGGAGAACTCACCGCAGCGATGCAGCTCAAAAAGTCTCCGCACGACATGCACCTACTACCGAATGGAAACTTGCTAACGCATCAGGGGACCGAAGTCATCGAGCTCAACCAAGATTCGCAAGAGATCGTTTGGTCCTTCGATGCCAAGCAACTGGCGACAAAACCAAAAGTCGAAGTCCATTCCGTGGGCCTGCTTCCGAACGAACACTTGATGATTGCCTTGAGCGGCGAAGGCAAGGTTTTTGAAATCGATCGGACGGGGACGGTGCAGAAGAGTTTCAAACTGAAGCTTGATTCGCCTCATCCACACCGAGACACGCGACTGGTCCGAACGGTGATGGCGGGCGATGACTGGCACTATCTTGTCGCCCATGAAGGCGATGGATATGTCAGGGAATACGACCGTTCCGGCAAAATGATCTGGGAATACGACGTCCCAATGTTCGGCAAAGCTGCAAAACGAGGTCATGGTCCCGAGGCTTTTGGCGATGCCGTCTTCAGCGCGATCCGTCTTCCGAATGGAAACACCTTGGTTGGAACCGGAAACGGTCACTCCGTTTTGGAAGTGACTCCCGCCAAGGAGATCGTATGGCAGATTCACCAAGACGACTTGCCGGGGATTCGGCTCGCTTGGGTTACGACACTACAACCACTAAGCAATGGCAATCTGATCATCGGGAACTGCCACGCCGGACCTGGGCAGCCTCAATTAGTTGAAGTCAGCCGCGAAAAGAAAGTCGTGTGGCAGTTTCAGGATTTCGAGCACCTCGGAAACGCGGTTTCGAATTCAATCGTCTTGGCCGATTGACGCTCTTCGAAGGCCCCGCACTTGCGGCGAGAATCAACGTTCGCGATTGAGACTCCATTTCGAGTTTGCGTGGGTGTTTGTGAGCCTTCCGGGTCGGATTTCGCCCTGCTAGACTTCTGTGCCTTTCCTCACACGTCAACAAACTCTTCCGTCGCTTCGTTCGATGACAAACGATCCGCAATCCGAAACCGATGTGCCCGCCGTGGAGCCTTCCGCACCAGCAATAGAGACGACCGCGACGGCTGAAACAACGGAGCAGCCTTCCGGAACGCCGGTAGGATCGGAGCCGAAAGCACGCCCCGCGGGCCCGCTCGCCGCGAGGGGACTTGGCGTTGCCAAACCGGCCTCGCCGTCCGTCTCAACCGAGCAGCTCGAATCGAAGCCCGGCGGAGAGTCGAAACCGAAGAAAAAGAAGAAGGCTCCCCGACCGCGACTGGGCGGTGAACGCGAAAAAGCCGCCGAAAAGGGCTCTGAGAAGACGCCAGAAAGCCCCCAACCCGTTCGCGTGGCAGTCCCCTCCGTTCGATCGCCACTC
This sequence comes from Planctomycetota bacterium, assembly GCA_039025515.1. Classification (GTDB taxonomy): domain Bacteria; phylum Planctomycetota; class Planctomycetia; order Pirellulales; family Pirellulaceae; genus Stieleria. The sequence continues at coordinate 1,089 of JBCCOI010000494.1, read as the reverse complement.
GGTGCCGATTTGGAGGCGGAATTGGAGGCCGAACTCGCAGCGGCCGACGTCGAATCCATGCTGGGCGGTCGAGCCGGGATGCCGGACCGACGAGAACCACTCGCCGAAGGAACCCGCATGGCGTGCCGCGTTTTGAAGATCCATCAAGACAGCGTCTATGTCGGACTGGGCGGTCCAGACGAAGGCGTCGTTCCGTTCGAGCAATTCGAGACCGAACCAACCGTCGGTGATTCCATCGAAGTCATGGTACGCGGATTCAATGGTGAGGACGGTCTCTACGTCTGCACACTACCGGGTGCGGCCGTCGATGTCGCCGATTGGAGCGATTTGGAAGAGGGTGCCGTGGTGGAAGCTGTCGTCACCGGACACAACACTGGTGGGCTGGAGTGCAAAGTCGGCGCCGTTCGTGCGTTCATGCCGATCAGTCAAATCACAGAGTATCGCGTCGAAGACGTGAGCGAGTTCGTTGACCAGAAGTTTCTCTGCCTGGTAACCGAGGCCAACGAGCGTCGGGGCAACCTCGTGCTGTCACGTCGCGCGATTTTAGAACGAGAGCGTGAGGAGAAACGCGCGGAGCAGCTTCAGAAGATCGAAGCGGGTGATGTGATGGAAGGCGTCGTCCAGTCCATCAAGGACTTTGGCGTGTTTGTCGATCTCGGGGCACTGCAGGGCTTGGTTCACGTCAGCAAGTTGAGCTGGGATCGCATCAAGCATCCGAGCGAAGTTTTGGAAGTCGGTCAAAAAGTCAAAGTGAAGATCGACAAGATCGACAAAGAAACAGGCAAGGTCGGTCTTTCGTATCGCGATATGCTCGAAAATCCTTGGGATGCTGCCGAAGCAGAATTCGCGATCGGCACAGTGCATCGCGGGACCGTTTCGCGGATCGCTTCGTTCGGCGCCTTTGTTCGGCTCGCCGCAGGTATCGAGGGACTCGTTCACATCAGTGAACTCGCGCACCATCGCGTGTCAAAGATCGACGCGTTTGTCAGTGAAGGCCAGGAGGTCGAAGTCAAAGTTCTATCCTTCGATCGAGCTAGCCAAAAGATCAGCCTGTCGATGAAGGCGGCACAAAAAATTGCGGACGACTCG
>JBCCOI010000493.1:0-5916 GCA_039025515.1 Planctomycetota bacterium | reverse complement strand
TGCCATCGGACCACAGTCGCCGCTGGCCGGCGATGTCGCAAGGCTGTTTTGCGAGCTGACGGGTAGCGAGCGAATGGCGTTTTCCAACACGGGCTCTGAAGCAGTACTTGGGTGCACGCGGCTGGCAAGAAACGCGACGGGGCGCGACCTGATCGTGATGTTCAACGGTGACTACCACGGAATCCTTGACGAAGTCATTGCGAGGGGAAGCCGAAAGCTGAAGAGTTTTCCCGCCGCTACTGGAATTCCAAAGAAGCATGTCGAGAACACGATCATCCTGGACTATGGAACGGAAGAGTCGCTTCGAGTGATCGAATCGAAGTTAGATGACCTCGCGGGAGTACTCGTCGAACCCGTCCAGAGTCGCCGTCCTGAGCTTCAACCGCGCGAGTTCCTTAAGGACCTTGAAACGCTTACCAAGGACAAACCCGCCGCGCTGATTTTCGACGAAGTCATCACAGGGTTTCGAATAGGTCTCGGGGGTGCACAGGAACACTTCGGCGTAAAGGCCGATCTGGCTTCCTACGGAAAGATCGTCGGAGGAGGCATGCCGATCGGTGTGCTTGCTGGTCGAGCCGAATACATGGACGGACTTGATGGCGGCTACTGGAACTACGGCGACGACAGCCGACCGGAAGCGGGGATGACGTACTACGCGGGGACGTTTGTTCGGCATCCGCTCGCGCTCGCCGCGTCGAAAGCGATCCTGATGCATTTAAGGGCTGGGGGAAGGCAGATCTATGATCGTTTGAACCGTCTCGGGACGTATCTGGCAGACGAAATGAACCGTGTCTTTGAATCGCTGGATGCACCACTTTTCCTTGCTCACTTTGGATCGCTCTTCAAGGTTCAGTTCAAAGAAGAGTTGCTGTATAGCGAGTTGTTCTTCGCTGGTTTGCGTCGCCGTGGGATGCACATCTGGGACAACCGACCGTGCTTGCTAACCATGGCGCATCAGGAAGAGCACGTCGACGAGCTTGTCTCCTCGACGCGAGACACAGTTATCGAGTGCCAGCGCTACGGGTTCATGCCGGGACAGGGAGCTCAGCAGTCTTCCACGGCCGAGGTCCGGCCTCCTCAGTGCGGAGCCAAACTCGGAAAGGATGAAGAAGGAAATCCGGCCTGGTTCATTCCCGACACGCTCAACCCGGGGCAGTTCCTCCAAGTTGGATTGTCTTTCTAACCAAGTCCTCTCACTCGTACGCCGATTCGTTGATGAGCAACGTTGACATATCTTCCGCATCCATGATGCCTTCGGTAACCGTGGTGTCTGCGCCGAAGGCGTATTCCTACTCGACGACGGAAGCACAGCTTGAGATTTGGCTCGCCAGTCAGCAGAGTGATCAGCTCAACTGTGCGTATAACGAGATCAGCTCAATCGATTTGAGAGGTTCGCTAGACCGGAATGCCCTACGTCGCGCAATTGATGCGGTCATTGAACGTCACTCATCGTTACGTTCCACCTTTAGTGAAGATGGGCAAAAGGTCTTTGTCCACGCTCGCGTGGAGGTTGACTTTTCATTTGTTGATTGGTCGCGCGAGGACGATCAAATCGCCTCGTTGAACTACGCTCGCTTGATCGAGAGTGAGGGTGCGCGACCTTTCGATTTGTCTCGGGGGCCACTGATACGGTTTGTGCTGCAGAAGATTGACGCATACCATCATCGGCTTACATTCAATGCACATCATATCGCGATGGATGGTTGGTCTCTTTCTGTTTTCTGCCGCGATCTCGGTAGAATCTATGACGGAATGACGGAGATTGAGCATGAGAAGCTTCCTGTTGCAGATCAGTATGATGCTTACGCAGAGGCCACAAGGCGTTATCAGGAGTCAACGCAGCATGATGCCGACGTCGCGTTTTGGCGTGACCAATTCTCCGACGGTATTCCCGTTCTGAACACGCCGGTTGAGCATGTTCGCCCAACTCTCAAGACTTACGGGAGCGAGCGATATGATTGCTTCATCAACGATTCCCTTGCAGAGAAGTTGCGGCGACTCGGTTCCGCCAACGGCTGCAGCCTCTTCAACACGATGCTCACTGCGTTCACCGCTTTCGTTGGCCGACTGACGAATACAAGTGATCTTTGCATCGGGATCCCGACCGCCGGACAGGCCGCGATGAGTATGCGTGAGCTGGTAGGATTTTGCGTCAACACGATGCCACTACGCATCAAGCCCGATTCCAGTCTTAGCTTTGTTGATCTGCTGCAAACGACTCGAACCACCGTGCTCGACGCATTCGATCATCAGAGACTTGCTTTCGGAACATTGATTCGACTCCTGAATCCGCCTCGTGATCCGAGCCGTTCACCGATCGTCGACCTGTCCTTCAACCTGGACCCCGCCGTCGATCTGTCGGACGGCGGTTTTACGGAGCTTGAGGCATCCGTCGTCGTGGAGCCCAGATGCTTTGAAAAGTTTGAGCTGTTTATCAACGGAGTGAGTCATCGAGACGGTTCGTTGGAGTTGCAAACGCAGTTCAATGCGGATCTCTACTCGCGGGAAGCAATTGAAACTTATCTTCAGGGCTTCGTTTCATTTCTCGAACAGGTTGTCGAAGAGCCCGATCGTTCGATTCGTGAACATCATCTCATGAGCCTTGATCAACGAAAACGTGTGATCGTTGATTGGAATCAGAAAATAGTTGACTATCCGCTTGATTCAACACTTCACCAAGAGTTCAGTCGCCAGGCTTCTGCAACACCGTCGAGTATCGCGGTTGAATTTAAGGGCTCTGCACTAACGTACGGAGATGTAGAGTCTTCGTCCAACCAACTCGCGCGTTATCTTCGGTCGCGAGGGGTGCAGTCCGGCGACTTGGTTGGAATTTGCGTGGAACGCAGCGAACAGATGTTGGTTGAATTGCTGGCGATCATGAAGTCGGGTGCGGGCTACGTTCCCCTCGATCCCGCGTATCCGGTCGATCGATTGCGTTACATGTGCGAACACTCAGGGTTGAAGTTGGTATTGACACATTCCGATTTGAGGGACGTCGTTTCCAAGTTTGAAACGGACGCTATCGAGGTGGATAGCGTCTCAAGCGAGGTCAAACGGCTGGGATGCGAATCCCTGGAACCCAATGAGACCGCAGAGGACATCTGCTATGTGATCTACACCTCCGGATCGACGGGCAAACCAAAGGGCGTTCAGGTTCCGCACGGGTCGGTCGTGAACTTTCTGTACTCGATGAGAAAGACGCCCGGATTTGACGAAGGGGATTCTGTTCTTGCGGTCACCACGTTGTCGTTTGATATCGCGGTTCTTGAGCTCTATTTGCCCATTCTTTTTGGTGGCAAGGTCGTTGTCGTCGACCGACATACGGCTTCCAGTGGGGATTCGCTTGCCCACTGTCTTGAAGAGTACCAAGTTTCGATGATGCAGGCGACGCCCGCGACATGGCGATTGCTTCTTCAGGCGAATTGGCAAGGAAAAGCTGATTTGAAAATACTCTGCGGTGGAGAGCCAATGCCGAAAGAGATCGTGGCGCCTCTACTCGATCGCTGTGGTCAGCTTTGGAATATGTATGGACCGACCGAAACGACGGTGTGGTCGACTGCATACCGCGTTACCAGCGCCGACGATCCGATCTTAATTGGGCGTCCGATCGACAATACGCAGGTCTACCTCCTTGATCAGTACGGCAACGAGGTTCCGCCGGGTTGCGAGGGAGAGCTTTACATCGGCGGTGCCGGAGTGACGTCGGGGTATCGCAATCTCCCAGATCAAACAGGTGAGCGGTTCGTCCGAAATCCTTATCGCAATCCGTTCGCAAACTATGTCAGTGATCGGATCTACAAGACCGGAGATGTTGCCAGGTTCCGCAACGATGGAAACCTCGAATTCCTTCGACGAAACGACAAACAAGTCAAAGTTCGCGGCTACCGGATCGAGCTGGGTGAGATTGAGCAAAGTCTTCGAGAACATCCTGCGGTTGCACAGACGGTCGTGACGGTTCGTGAGGACAACCCGGGTGATACGCGGTTGGTGTCTCACTGGATTGCGAATCGAGGGACTGATGCGACGGCCGCAGATTTTCGTGAGTTTCTTCGCGACACGCTTCCTGGCTACATGATTCCTCAGCATTTCGTAAGCTTGGACGAGATGCCGCTGACCAACAACGGCAAGATTGACTTTAAGCAGTTGCCTCCACCGGGCGAGGATTTGAGTGTTCGTCCTATCGCTCAATCGGCGTTCACGCCGGCGGAGTCGTTCCTTGTCGGGCTATGCCGAGCCTTGCTTGAGCATGATGACGTCGAATTGGATGAAACGTTCTTTGACCTCGGCGGACACTCGCTCTTGGTAATGCAGTTCATTGCGAAGGTTGATGATCAGGCTGGAGTCAAGCTCTCCCCTCAAGAATTCCTCGTGAAGACGATTCGACAGCTCGCAAAGCAGTTGGAAGGCTGTGAGGGATTCGAAGCTGGAGAGGCAAGTGGCGAACAAGCACCCACGATTGCATCCGAGCCGAGGACTACCGAACCGATCGACGCCAGCGGAGACGTAAGTGGTGAAGCCGTCGCGGTTGACCAGGATCGAGAAGAGCGAGCCGCCTATCTCAAGAAGCTCAATGGGTTTTGGGACTGAAAATGGATGCGAGCTTCTTTGATTCCGGTTCCGTTCGACTGCTTGGGTGCCATCACGCGCCGCGGGTAGCCGAGGGGGCGGTCAAGAGTATTGTGATTTGTCCGCCGCTTGGACATGAGTACATTCGCTCACACTGGGCACTTCGATTGCTCGCCAACCAATTCGCGCGGAAAGGAATGCATGTGCTTCGTTTCGACTATCGCGGATTAGGAGACTCTTTCGGAACGCCGCATGATGTATGCTCGATGTCTGAATGGACCGATGACGTGGGTGCGGCAATCAGTCAGCTAAAGCGTCTCTCCGGGGGTGACGCTGTGATGCTGCTGGGATTACGGACGGGGGCGACGCTCGCTTTGCAGTCAGCAAAGGAACGCGATGACGTCCATGCAGTCGTTGCCTGGGAACCGGTCACGGATGGTGCAAGGTACATGAATCAACTCCGCTCGTTGCATCAGAAAATGATAGATCTCTGGGCTTCGCCTGTGGAAACCGTCAATGACGAGTGTTTCGAAGAACTATTGGGGACCAAGTACCGACGGAGCTTCATTCGTGAGTTGGAGGAAATTCATGAGTCATTCGGGGCCGTGGAACTACCTCAGTTGCTTGTTGAGCTATCGGATGGTCCGTCGAACGTCGGGGATTCGCCGCGTTGGCAAAGACGATTGCTGGTGGACGACGAAGATTCCTGGTGCAAGCTCTGTGACCTGGAGGTTGCTTGGCTACGGCCGAAGACAAGCAACCAGATAGTTTCGCTCGCGGTAGAGCTATTCTCGAGGCTTGAAAACAGGGCGATGCTTTCGGGGGTATTGGGATGACTGAGAGGGTTATTCGATTCGGCCCCGATGATTCGTTGCTAGGCATCCTGAATGTTCCGGAGCATTGGTCGCAGCAATCACCTGTTGCGGTGATCCTGAATGCCGGAATCGTGCATCGTGCCGGGCCATTTCGACTCCATGTTGATCTGGCACGGGCATTGTCTGACGTCGGTCACGCAAGCCTGCGCATGGATTTGTCCGGTTTGGGCGACAGCGAAACACGCAAAGTCTTGCCGGAGGGTGAAGACCGGGCGCGACTTGATTTTCGAGATGCGATGAGAGCACTCGAGGAAGTCTGCGGCGCCACCACGTTTGTTCCGCTAGGACTTTGCAGTGGGGCTTACAACGCACATCAAGTCGCGATTGATTCCGGCCGCATCGTGGGCGGCGTTTTCTTGGATGGGATCGTCTATGAGACGGAAGGACACCGCCGCCGCGTTCGCAAACGCAGAATGGGGTACCGCTTCTTACGCAACGCAGTCAAGAGGCGCGTTTCTTCTGACTTGCTTCAAAG
>JBCCOI010000492.1:0-5938 GCA_039025515.1 Planctomycetota bacterium | reverse complement strand
CCCACGTTCCGCGATAACGCGACCACGTTCGCCGTCTGCTACGGACTGTGCCTGCAAGGTTTGGGATTGTCACAGATCCACGCCAGCCTCATTCCGCAAGAGATTCTGACGCAGCGGATGATTCGCGCTAAGAAACCTTGGACCGTTGCGGGACTCGGCGTGCTCATGCTCGGGTTATCGACGAACTTCTATTTCGTTCAAAACAGCTATCGCAAAAGCCACGACGATATTTGGGGCAAAGCTCATCAAGAAGTCAGCTTGATGTCTGGTTACTCTCAGGACCACCTCGATGAAGACGACAAGCTCAATAAGAACCTGACGTTCTTGAACGCCATCGGCGAAGAGATCGCGGGTGAAGCGGAAGACCGCGTCGTCTGGATGGAATTGATGCGCGCGGTGAATCAGATGATTCCTCGCGGAAAGTACGAAAACGGCGAAGTGCCAACGATCAAGGAAATGCCCTACGAAGACCGGATCGACTTCCACATCACCTCCATCGATACAAAACGTTACGAGGACATCACCGAATGGTATGAGCCCCGCAAAGAGAGATTCGAAGAAGAGGACCTCGACTGGCGGGCCAAGATGGGAGTCACGCCGAGTGAGGACGAAGACGCCGTCGCAGAAGAAGACACCGGCCCGACGGAGGAAGCCTGGGTCGTGGAATTGCAGGGGTACCACTACTTCAATAACGAAGACCGCGTTGGACTGGACGGCAACAACCACATCCGCCGCTACCTCGTGACAGCGTTCCGCGATCCGTCGCTGTTACCCAAAGACGTCGCGAACCGAATCATTCGCTTGCCGGACCCGAGTGACCCGGAGACCGTTTACGAATACACGCCGGCGGAGCTCGGAATCTCTTATCCACTCCTATTGAACCTCGGAACGGTCGTCGAAGAAAAGATTCCGAACCCCGATTATGACGCAACGAAAGCGGGTAACGCGGGAGCGATGGGATTCGGTGGCCCGGGAGGCATGCCCGGCGCCGCCGGAAACAATAACGATGAAGAGGATGTGGAGCCGCAGTTCATTCCCGCGAAGCGAATGGACTTTGTCTTTCAATTCGTTTGGAAGCCCACAAACCACGCAGCCCGCATGGAGGCACGGAAGCAAAAGCTAGAAGAAGAAGGTGCGGACAGCGGCGATGCCGCTGCGGGTCCCGACGAGTCCGTCGCATCAAATCCGACTCCGTAACCATTTCATCGTCACACCCAAGCTACAAAACAAGACCTTATTTCATTTGGCGAATCGATGGACCAAGTCAAAGAGTATTTCGCGGCCGCTGTGAAGCACGGCTTCTGGATCGGCAGCGCCGTCATCCTGCTCAGCGGTGTCGCCGTTTGGTTTCTCTCCACCACCGAGTTGAACGAACAAACGGAAAAGCAGATCTCAAAGATCAAACAGAACGCGACAACGATCAGTTCGACGCGGAACGAACTTCCCAAACAGCCGAATGATCTGTCGCACGCAAAGATGAACGTGCTGATCGAAGGTCGCACCGATGAAGTCTTGAAAGCCTGGCAGGAAGTCTTCGATGCTCAGACCAACATCCTGACTTGGCCTGAAATCATGCAAGAAGAATTCCTAAACGAGTTCCAGTACGTCAAAGATCCGGAAACGGGTAAGGTCGACAAAAACAAACTGAAGCTACCTTTCGAGAAGTATGAAGAGTTTGACTCATCGGGAGACGGCGAGTCCATTCCGCCCGAGTTGCTCCGGCGCTATGAGAGGTACATCGGGAACTCACTGCCAAACCTCGCCGAGATTTGCAAAGCCAAATGGACCGCCAAGTTCGACCGCCCAACAGGAGGAATAATGGGCGGAATGGGCGGTGACATGATGGGTGACATGATGGGCATGGGCACCGGACGTCGTGCAAGCAATGTCGACGAACTTACCGGTGAGACTGCCGAACCCGTTGTCGCCTGGAGCAGCGGAAGCCAAGACGCATTGCTGAAAGACCTGTTCCCATGGCGAGGCCGTCAAGACTACCCCTCCGAACTCGATGTTTATTACTCCCAAGAGAACTTGTGGATCTTGCGGCAACTCTTGCAGGTCATCGCAGAAGTGAACGGTGACGCGAAGCAACGATTCGAGGCAAAGATCCGCGAAATTAAGATGATCTCGATGGGACGGAGCGTCAAATTCGACCAGGGGAATATTTCCGTTCCTGGCTCTCGAGCGAGTGGTGGCTTCGGTGGCATGGGTGGGATGATGGGTATGGGCATGGGTATGGGAGACATGAGCGGCATGGATGACTACGGAGATATGGGCGGGGGCGACTATGCGGACATGATGGGTGGGATGGGTGGTGGTGAGGTAGAAGCAAGCCCAGACCCGGGTGACAATCGCTACGTCAACACCGCTTTTGAACCCATCGACGCTTCGACGCTTCGCAGCGCATTTGGCAGCAACGATCCCGGCCAAGTGGCCATCGCGGTCGCAAAACGATTACCGATCATGATGCGTTTTCAGATGGATCAACGCAGCATCCCAAAGTTGCTCGCCGCATGTGGCAATGCAGCCTTGACGGTGGATGTCCACCAAGTCCGAATCATGCCCAAAGGGGGCGGCTCGGCGGTCGGAGGCATGGGTGGAATGGGCGACATGATGGGCGGCATGGGCGACATGATGGGTGGTATGGGTGACATGATGGGCGGCGGGATGACCGGCAGTGTCGGAGCCAAGGATGATGAATTCCCAATGGATATGGAGGTCGAAATCTATGGACTGATCTACTTCTACAATCCTCCGAGCGAAGAATCTCTAGGGTTGGAGAAAGTCGTCGACGATGTTTCGATCGACGACACCGTTGAAACGTTGCCTGGACCTTCTGATACGGCTCCCAGCGATCCACCGACTGACACAACCACAATGCCTCCGGCAGTAGATGATTCGGGGGCCAACGAAGGTCCGTCAGGCGGTGGTGATTCGGCAACATTACGGAAGGCGGAGGGACAAGATTCAGGGACGTCTACGGACGGATCGGACGAATCTGGCGGCGACCAATCCGGCGATTCGACGCCTGCACCCGGTGCGACACAAACAAACAACTAGCAATTGATCCCAATCCCTTGAAGAGCTTTAGACTTCAATCCTTTTCAAGCTGAACACTTACCAACAACGCGGGTATCCGATTCATGGACGCAGACAAGATCAAGGACTTTATCGTCCACAATTTCGAGAAAGCGATTGTCTTGGGTGTCGTTGCCCTGTCAGGATTTCTCATTTGGAGTGGGCTCGGGAAGCCAGTCGTCACCAACCAATACGACCCCGCAGACCAAGAGTCGCAGGCGAGGCTGGTCAAGGGTGAGATCGACAATGATCACAATGCTCAAGTGGTTGATCCCCGCGAGCCGACTTTTGATATCGCCCAGGAGCTTCGAAAAGCCAGGAAAGCAATCCCTTCGAATATCTACGTGCCCGAATCGCCATGGGACATCAGTACGATGTCTGCCGAGAAGGTCGCACGAAAAGATCCCACGTTGAGCAAGCCTGTTGGACTTGAGGTCAACGGGGTCATCGCCTCGATCGCCTATCGCTCCACCGACGGTCTCTATGCGTTGCAAGATTTTGAACCGGCCGGCGAACTCGAGGTCGTTGAGAAGCCTACTCGAACGCGTCGCCGCAATCGCCGAAACGGTGGCATGGATGACTTCGGCGACATGATGGGCATGGGTGATATGAGCGGTGGTGGTTACGGCGATGAAGACTTCGGCGACATGATGGGTGACTACGGCAACATGGGCGGAGGTTCTACAGCGACCGGCACCGAGACAGTGCGGAAGCTCGATCCTAGTAACAATCTTGGATTCACACCCGGCACTACCAAAGATCTCAAGACGAAGGCGGATCAGGAACCCGTTCCCGGCATGGGACTGTTCATCGCCGGGACGGCTGCGATTCCTCACAAGGAAATGATTGACGCCTACCAAGAAGCGTTGTCAAACGCTTCCGGTTATCTCCCCGACCGACGTGATCGTCCCATTTATCTAGCGTATCAAGTCGAACGCGCCGATGTGACCGACAAAAACGTGGAAGAGTTGAAAGACGACGACTGGATTCTGCGTGATGATAATGAGCGAACACTACGTAACGCCGTCCTCTATTGGTCGGGAGTCGCTGAGGAAATTGTGCCACGCGACTATTGGGTAGACGGAGTCACGATGTGGATTCCCCCGGTCATGCTGGACCCCGCGACGGACTTCGCGACAAACGCTCTCGTTCCCCTTAAAACAAAGAAGGAGCTGGATCTTGAGAAGAGGAAACGAGAGCAAGAGGAAGAGGAGAAGAACGCGACGCCGATGACTGGCAAAGATATCGAGATTGATATCACCGGCAACAGCAATGGCGGATTCATGGGCGGCGGTGGAATGGATGATTATGGCGGCATGGGTGGCATGGGTGACTACGGCGACATGATGGGTGGAATGGATGATTATGGAGATATGATGGGGGACATGGGTGGCATGATGGGCGGAATGGGTGGCTACGGCGGCTCGACGGGTATGGCTGGGAAACCGGCAGAAGCCAACCCGGTCGACTACAAGCTGCTTCGCTTCTACGACTTTGCGTGGATCCCTGGTGCTGCTCGTGACGCAAACGCTCCGCGGCCAAATCGCAAGTACGTCTATCGCATTCGCTTTGCGGTCAACGATCCCAATTTCCCTGAAGACGCCAAGCTGCAGCCGAAGGGACGGGACCTGGACAGCGAAGCTTACGAGCAGTTCATTGCCAAGACGGCCAAGTCGCGGGAAACGAAGATTCGCGACTTCAAACGATGGAGCGAATGGAGTGAGATTTCTTCTCCTGTTTCGTTGCCTTCACTCGACCGCGCCGTCGTCGGTCCCGTCAAGGCAAATAGGCCCAGGCGGATCTCGTCGGGCAATCGTTCGATCGTCGTGGAATCGGGTTCGCCAGAAGCGGAGGTCGTCGCGGAGAGCTTTGACGTCAGGTTAGGAGTTTTTGTTCCCACGCGGATGACGGTGAAGGAGGGCATGGTCCTGAGCGCGGCGGTTGAAAAGGCCGATGTCGTTGACCCGATCACGTTGGAGATCAAGGAAGTCACCGACAAAATCGTCGATTCATCCGCCACCATCATCGATATCGAAGGCGGTTTGCCGCTGGAGATTGTCGAAGAGGAAGAAATGACCGAGCCGGGCATGTTCCTCATGATCGACGACCAGGGGCGTCTTCGCGTGAAGGACTCGGTCGCGGAACAACAGATCTACCGAATTCGTTCCTACGCGGATGAGCGCGGACTTGACTGATTCGCCGAACGACCATCGTTCGATAACGTCTTCCGGGTAGCATCCAGATGTTCGAGTTTTCACGCGGTCCCTATCCGGGGACGCGTTTGCGTCGGCTGAGACGATTTGAATGGTCGCGCCGACTCGTCGCAGAGTCATCCCTTTCCGTTGATGACCTCATCTGGCCGCTTTTTGTTCATCCGGGGAACGGTCTGCAACCGATCGATTCGCTACCGGGCGTCAACCGCCTCGGAACGGATCAGATCGTCGGAGCAGCCAAGCGCGCGGTTGAATTAGGCATTCCGGCCATTGCCGTTTTTCCCGTGACTCCGGCATCGCTAAAGACCGACGATGCCGCCGAAGCAGTCAACCCTGACAACCTTGTTTGTCAGTCCGTGCGGACGATCAAGGATGCCGTCGGCGATTCGTTGGGTGTCATCTGTGACGTCGCTCTCGATCCCTACAGCAGCCACGGACACGATGGTCTGATTCGCGATGGAGACGTCGTCAATGATGAGACCGTGGCAGTGCTTTGTCGTCAGGCGGTCGTTCAAGCGGACGCCGGCTGCGATGTGATCGCGCCGAGTGACATGATGGACGGACGCATCGAAAAAATCAAAGAACACAAAACACAGTGGAACGTTCATCACAAAACATGCGAAGATTGCATTAACATCCATCAACAT
>JBCCOI010000491.1:0-5947 GCA_039025515.1 Planctomycetota bacterium | reverse complement strand
ATGGAGTCGGACTCGCGCGACGTTGCTGATCGAGGCCGGGTACGTGGTCGACGCCTGACAAGGACGGAATACGAACATACGATTCACTCCCTGCTCGGGATAGATCTTCCACTGCGAGATGAGTTGCCAGAGGATGGTGAATCGCATGGCTTTGAAACGGTCGCCGACGGCCAACAGTTGTCGTATCACTTGCTGGCAAGATATCTGGACGTTGCCGATCGAGCGTTGGCGGAAGCATTCGACCGCGCGGTGAACGGGGACGTCCACTATGCCGAGGACTACTCGCCGCAGCGTTTGGCGCGCGGAATTGGAAGACGAAACTATCGGGGGCCGGAACCCCGAGATGGCGAGAGTATTTCATGGCCAATCTACCTGGCCTTCTACGGGCGTATGACTTCGGTGCGAATTCCGGAAGACGGATGGTATCGAATCACGCTTCGCGATGTCCGTGCAATCAACCCGGCGAAAGGTGGCACCGTCTGGGGAACGTTGCGATCGGGGGCCGCTGTCGCCGCTCAACCCATCCTATACGACATAGGAATCGTAGAAGCGACCGAGGCTCCACGAGATATTCAATACGAGGCTTGGATTCGGCGAAGACACACATTGGAATTGAAACCGAATGATCGAACCCTCCGCAGAGCACCCAACCAATCCGGGCGACCAGACACAATCGCTTACCACGAGCGGAATGAAGATCAAGGATTCTCAGGGATTGCACATCGTGGCATCCGCATCGAGCGGGTTTATCCCAAAGCTAGTCGCGAGCAGGTCTCTCGGAACTTGTTCGGTGACGCAAAGCCAGAGGATTGGGAGTCTGATCCAAAAGGTGTGCTCAAACGGTTGGTGACTCGCTTTGCGTCAAAGGCATTTCGTCGCCCCGTCAATGCCGATGAGGTCGCCGACTATCAGCGGATCGGTCTGGAAGTACTTTCTGAAAACGGAGGTTTCGTCGAAGCCCTTCGAGCTGCCTACAGCGGCATTCTTTGTTCACCGAGGATGCTGACGTTCGTCGAGTCACCTGGACCACTGGATGACTTTTCTATCGCATCGCGTCTTAGCTATGCATTGTGGACTGATATGCCGGACAAGACTCTCTCGCAGCTGGCAGCCGAAGGAAAGCTCCAACGCAAGGAAGTGCTCGACGCTCAAATCGATCGCATGCTTGGTGATCCGCGTTCGAGTCAGTTCATCAACAGCTTTACCGATCAGTGGTTGGAACTCAATCAGATCGACTTCACGACGCCCGACACTAAGCAGTTTCGCACGTTTGATCCTGTAGTTCAGGAGTCAATGCTCCGGGAAACTCGCACATACTTTGCAAAGCTTGTCGAACAGGATTTGAGTGTCGCCAGTTTTGTCGAATCCGATTTTGCTTGTTGGAACGAGCGGCTGCTCCGGCATTATCGAGTCACCGACGATGTCATCGGTTGGGAACCTGGTAAGGGTATTCACACCGTAATGCTCTCGCCAAGCAGTCGGCGTGGCGGCCTGATCACTCAGGGCGCTATCCTGAAAGTGACGGCTGATGGAACCACAACATCTCCGGTGGTTCGTGGCGTTTTTGTCAACGAACGCATTCTTGGAGTGCGAGTTCCTCCGCCACCTCCGGGAATCCCAGCGGTCGAACCAGATGTACGAGGGGCAGTCTCCATCCGTGACAAGCTAATGAAGCATCGCTCGGACGAATCCTGCAACGCCTGTCACCGTATGATTGATCCGCCTGGATTCGCCCTTGAAAGTTTCGACCCAGTTGGAGTGTGGCGTGACCGCTACGGAATGCGCGGCCAAGGCGCGGCAATCGATCCGTCGGGAACAACCGCCGACGGAGAAACCTTCGATGGGCTTCTGGCATGGAAGCAACTCTATGCGAATCAGCCAGAACGAATTGCCCACGGTTTCGCCGAGCAATTCTTGACCTACGCCACTGGCGCGCCCATTCGATTCAGCGATCGACCAACCATTGATCAGATCGTTGCTAAGTCGAAGGCATCCGGATACGGGCTGCGTACTTTGATTCATGCAGCGCTTACCAGCGACCTATTCCTCAAGAAGTGATCTACTTCTCCAACCGATGAGAAACAACCATGTCGCGAGACTCATTGACATCCAGAAATCTACCGCGACCCAGTGTCTTGTCTCGAAGAACAGTGATACGAGGCGCGGGTGTTGCACTGTCCCTGCCTTTACTCGACGCCATGCAGCCGGCGTTTGCTTCGGGGCCCAATGGGAAGAATGCAAAACGCTTTGTGGGCATCAGTCTTGCGCTTGGCTTACACAACCCTAACCTGGTGCCAGAGACCAGCGGCAGGAACTACAAGCCATCTCGCTATCTCACGGGGCTAGGTGATTTGCGAAATGACTTCACGGTCGTCTCGGGTACATCCCACCCTCGTGTTTCTGGCGGACACTCTGCCGAGGGTAGCATCTTTTCTGCCTGTCCCAACGCACGTGGTTCGGCATCGCGAAACACGATTTCGCTGGATCAATTGATGGCGAAGCAACTAGGGGACGAAACGCGGTTTCCGTCTTTGGTTCTGAACACCAGATCTCAGACCAGCCCTTCGTATACTCAAAATGGCTCGATGATTCCGGCCGAGAATAATGCGATGCGTATATTCACCACGCTCTTTGTTGATGACACGCCCGCAGAACGTGAGCGTCAAGCCGAGCTCATTCGGCGCGGTCGGAGCATTATGGACGTTGTGGGCGGGGAGGCAAAACGACTTCAGCGAAGAGTGGGAGCCGGTGATCGCGACAAGCTGGATGATTGGTTCACCAGCGTTCGCGAACTTGAGCAGCGAATGGTCGCGAATGAAGCTTGGACCAACCGGCCCAAGCCAAAGGTTGATATGGCGAAGCCTCAGTCTATACCACGCAATACTGTTGGTATTGCCGGAACATTCCTTGACATCATCCGCATGGCGTTGCGAACGGATTCGACGCGTTTCGTCACACTACACGTTCCTGGAGACTACCACGGCCTGAGTCATCACGGCATGGATGAAAACACCATTGGACAACTAGCTTCGGTGGAACAAGGAATGGTCGACCAATGGGGCCGCTTCCTGCAAGCATTGAAGTCCGACGGCTTGCTCGACGAGACGATGGTGCTAATGACATCGAATTTGGGCAACGCGTCGAGTCACGACACAAAGAACATGCCGGTCCTATTTGCCGGTGGCGGATTCCGTCATGGCGGGCACATCGCGTTCGATCAGCAGAACAACTATCCGCTGCCGAATCTTTATTTGAGCGCACTGCAGCGGTTAGGACTTGAGCAAGACTCCTTCGCCACGAGCACCGGAACGATGACAGGCCTCGAGGCGTGACTTGAGTTTCTTTCCACCGTGAGCGGTAGGCGTAGCGGCCGGTTGGTGCGCCATAACCCAAGGCTACCGCCTTGCGGCTCAATTCAGAGTGGTACTGTCCAATCAGCAGAACATCCAGAGAAACGATCAATGAAACAGAACGTTCTTACCTTGCTCATTACGATCAGCTCCGCGATCGTTGGTAGTCAGGCAGTTGCAGATGACTACGTAGAAGGAACATCGCTCAAACCAGTCATGCTCAATAAGGGTGACTACATCTTTGAAAAGAACTTCAATGAGCAGAAAGAAGTCGATGCGACGCTCGACCTAAGGAAGCACACCAAGGGAACGGTAGCAAATGGGGTGATGGTGACCATTCCCCCGTCTGTTCACGGCGAGGCCCCTAAAGACGCAAAGTACGGTAAGGATGAGTTTGTCCGATCTCATTTTAAGCTTGGCGGACAGGACTACATTTTTACTTTTCGAGTGAAGTTCTTAGAACTAGACAGAGCGGTGCGGGAAAAGGTCTGCTTCATCGATCTTGGCCATCGCTGGATTCGCCTGGAAATGACGCCAGAAGGCTCCCAGCTCGTATTCCAGAACTACATCCTCGACAAACGAGGGCAGAAGGAAGTGATCGTTGGGAACAAGGAACTAAAGCTCGAATACGGAAAGTGGTACGAAGGCACCATCGAAGTTTTTGCAGACGAAGCGTTGTTTCGTATCAACGGTGTGGCGTTTCATATCAAGCGTGATCTGGTTGCTAAGAAAAGAGAAACTGTCCTTGCCCAGAGATTCTGCCTCGACCTCCGAGGTGTTGGTTATCACTTGGATTATGCCGCAGCCTGGAAGCCCAATGGCTTTCAAGAAACCTGGGATGCGAAACGCACGACGATCAACAAGTGAGCTGCATCGGAAAATGGATCAATATTGAGTGGACTCCTTTCCTAGCTGATTAACGGGACTAGGCACCTAGTCCTCCACAGACATCCTCTGTCGGGAAAATTGGAGCAGGAGGCGGCAGGATTCGCGCCGGCACGAACTATAAAGGATATTGACGCGGCATCTTGGCGATCTGAGTCACTAGCCTCTCTCAACCCACCAAAGATCACAACGATATGAAACCGGCTCAAAACAGAGACAGATGGAAGCCCGTCAAGTTTTCGCTGCTCGGGCTGCTAACGCTGTGTCTCGTCCAAGTGGCAGAGGCAGAAGTTTTGCCTGTCCCTGCGACAGTTACGGCGGTGAAGAACGAAGGCGCAAAGCCCCGAAATGTCGTTTTCATTCTGTCAGACGATCACCGCTACGATGCGATGAGTTTCATGGGGCATCCGCTGGCGAAGACGCCACACATGGACGCGATGGCAAGAAGCGGCGCTCATCTCAAGAACGCGTTCGTGACGACTTCGCTTTGTTCGCCCAGCCGCGCGTCGATTCTGACCGGACTATACACCTTCCGCCATCGAGTGATCGACAATCAACGCGCTGTTCCTGACGGGACGCTCTTCTTCCCGCAGTACTTGCAACAGGTAAGCTACAAAACTGGATTCGTTGGAAAGTGGCACATGGGCCGTGCAAACGACAATCCACGTCCGGGTTTCGATTACTGGTTTAGCTTCAAAGGCCAAGGTAACTACTACCCGCCCGGCCCTCAATACACGATCAACGACAACGGCAAGCGAGTTCCGCAGGATGGCTATATCACTCCATTGTTAACCCGCAAGGCGATCGAGTTTCTTGAGCAGCAGAAAGACGCGGAGGAACCGTTCTTTCTCTACTTATCTCACAAAGCGGTGCATGATCCTTTTACTCCGGAATCAAAGTACAAAGATTCGCTTAAAGAACGGCCTTTTGAATTCCCGGCGTCGAGTGAACTGCTGAGAAACAACTCGAAAAATCGTCCTCGTTGGCTGCTAGACCAACGCAACAGTTGGCACGGCATGGACTTTGCCTTGCACACCGGCCAAAGCGTCGAAGCGTTCTATAAGAGATACTGCGAAGCTCTCAGCAGCGTTGATGACAGCATCGGTGCCGTATTGAAGCAGTTGAAAAAGATGGGCATCTACGAAGAGACACTGGTCATTTACATGGGTGACAACGGTTTCATGTTTGGCGAGCACGGACTGTTCGACAAACGAGTGGCCTACGAGACGTCGAGTCGCGTTCCTATGCTGATGCAGTGCCCTGACATCATCAAGGGAGGAACGGTCGTCGACGAAGTCGTCGCAAACATCGACATCGCTCCAACGGTTATGCAGGCCATGGGACTCAAGAAGCCGCCTCACATGGACGGACGGAGCTTCCTGCCAATCGCACAGGGCCAGACTATCCCATGGCGAGACTACTTTCTTTACTGCTATTACTGGGAACAGAACTACCCGCAAACGCCAACACATTTCTGCCTGCGAGGAGCGCAATACAAGTACACGACATACTACGGACTTTGGGATACCGATGAATTATTCGACATTCAGGCTGATCCGATGGAGTAAAAAAACCTGATCCATGATCTGGCATTTGCAAGTACGAAGCAACAAATGCAACGTCGTCTCTACGAAATGATGGAAGAGCTTGGCGGGATGGAGATTCCGATGAATCCGCCACGCGGACGCCAACAGAACAAACGGCTTCGTAGT
>JBCCOI010000490.1:0-5957 GCA_039025515.1 Planctomycetota bacterium | reverse complement strand
GTCCGCATCCATTCTGGCCAGGAACCGACCCCGAGCCATCTCCAACATCTCATTGAGCGCGGTAACGTAACCCGTGTTCGGACGAGAGACCAATCGAATCCTTTCATCACTTGCTTCGAAGTGTCTCAAGATTGCGAGTGATGCGTCCTTCGATCCGTCATCAATGATGATGAACTCAAACGAACGGAATGACTGATGTAGCACGCTCTGAACGGCGTACATCACATATCGATCCGCGTTGAAGACTGGCATGAGTACCGAAATCTCAGGCGTTTGACTCATCAACGGACTGAACCCTCCCTCGTGTGTTGACAATCGATTCGTAGCAGCAGATTTGTGAACGACCAAGCGATTACAAGAGATGACATTTCTCAAACAGATCGCAAAGCGTATTCGGGCTGGTTCGGTGAGTACTTCTCGTCCGATCCGACGAGAACATCTTTGGCACGGGCGGACAGTTTGTCCGCAAAAACAACGGCGGGATCAGCGGTGTACCGTTCCTTGATCGATTGGTGGGCCATCTGACCCATCGCTCTCAGCCGCTTCCGTTCTTGCCACGCTCTTTCCAGCGCCTCTGCAAAATGCTTTACGGTTGCCGATTCTGCTACGAACCCGTTGTCACCATCAGTGACGATCTCGGTGTTTCCGGCGACGTCCGTGACGATGGCCGCTCTGCCGCATGCCATGGCTTCAACGACGGCCAGTGGCAATCCTTCGTAGCGACTTGGGAGAACAAGTGCGTGCGAGCATTCCCAAATGGTGCGGATGTCCGAAACATGTCCGCGAAACTGAACGCGAGAACGAAGGCCCAGCAGCTCAGCCATCCGCTTGACACCATCGGACGATGCTCCATTTCCATAGAACTCGAGCCGGAACTTACGTTCACGCCATTGAGGGAGTGACAACGCCTGCAACAAAATGTCTTGCCCCTTGGCGGTGGGCTCCAACCGTCCCACGCACGCAAGCCGTAGTATTTGATCGTCGGGATATTTAACGGGGCAATCGGGAATTCGTACTCCAATCGGATTCTGAACCACTTCCGAGTTCTCGAGGCGTTTTCCAACTTGCAACTCGAAGAGCTCGCGATTTCGATGCGAGACGAAGTAGCATTGTTCGGCGTTTTCGTAGCAATGACGCAGCTGCTGAGCATCCCGGTCGCTGGGCCAACAGGTTTCCGAGTTGGCTTGACAGACTGTGACGTACGGCAAGCCATGATCTAAACACCATTGCATCCATTCCAAGCCGCAGGCGATCGCACCATTCGAAATGCAAACGAGATCGGGTTGAAACTCGAGTAGCGCGAGCTTGCAGCGGCGGTTCCTGATGGGCTCCGTCGCCGAACCATTGGGTTTCTCAAAAAGGTTTCGACGGATCACATCCTGGCAGCGCTCCCCAAGGGAACGCCTTTTCGGATCACCTTCGACAACTCGGATGCCAGTGCTAAGAAGCTCTGACACTTTGGAATGCCGAGGACGAAACTGGTTGACATAGGCAAACGTTTTAACACCTCGATTTTTGAGTTCGAGCGCGGCTTGGCTCCAAAGCTCTTCTGAGCCACCCCATGGGTACCCTTTCATTCCGCTCACAAACGCCACTCTCATTTGTATGCTCCCATCGTGAGTGCGAGATGCCTTGCCGTGATCTTTCCGGAACAAAGAACGAGCGACTTGAGGCAGCGTAGAGCAAGCTTTGGACGCTTTCTCATCATTTCCGCCGCTCGCTGGATGCAGTGCTGAAAGCATCCATCAATGGCAGCTTGCCGCATCATCCACTCGCAATCTTCGACGCGAATCCTGAACTTCTCGCTCAGTGGTATAGGTTTGCTCAATCCGCGGCGGCCAAGCTCGCCGGCCAAGATGCTGTCGCGAAAGCGATTTTGCCTGTCATGTTCGTTACGAGAAATGGATCTGTCGTGATAACGATAAAGCAAGAGCGGTTCCGGCAGGTTCGCGAGTTGGCCTTGCAACGCTAACCGTGTCCAGAGGTCATAGTCCTGGCAAAAGGTGAGCGATTCGTCGTATCCGCCGACTTCTCTGACAGCATCGGCGCGCATCATCACGCTTGGATGAACAAGGAATCCGCCCCATCCGGATAAATGACACGCTTCAATTTCGGCGTGGCTTGACGGCATCCGTCGACGAAACAGCCTCCTCCCAAACTCGTTCATGTAGATCACGTCCGATCCCACGGCCACAGCGCTTGGATGCCGCGTGAGAAAATCGATCTGTCGCGAGAATCGTTTTGGTAGTGAGCAATCGTCTGCATCCATTCGCGCGATGAACTGTCCACGTGCTTTCGCCAGTAGTCGATTGAGCGACTTCGTCAGCCCGACGTTGTCCTGTCGAACAACGGAAACGCGTTCATCCTCAATCTGCTCAAGACATTGAGCCGTTCCGTCCGTCGAACCATCATCGATGATGAGAAACTCGAATCGAGACTCAGTCTGAGTCAGGATGCTTGTGACAGCCTCGTTCACAAATCGGATCCCGTTTCGCACCGCCATTAGAACGGAGATTACTGGAGTACTCATCAGTGAATCACCATGGGTTGAGCGCGGCGAACTGGTCGGACGGCGGGACGCTCCAAAGCCGATTTCCTCGCTTCACGCTTTTGGCCTGCGGTTGACGCCAGCGCGCCGGAAGCAACGGCGAAAACTGGAATCACCATCGCATTGGGCATTGAGTCGATCGCGTGAAGGATGCAAACCGCCGCAAGCCCCAGCGCGGCAGCTTTTTCGGGATGCGAAGAAAGATCGCGGACCCTCAGCGAACACAAGTTCCGAACCGGGCCGAGTAGTAGCATGCCATAGAGACTGCACAGCCCGACAAATCCATTGATTCCGAGCGTGATGATCCAGAGACCGTCGGTCACGGACATGTCATTACCGGCCTCGTCGCGAACTCGATTCCGCCCCCAGCCACCCCATCCGAACAGCGGGCGTTCCATCGCTCGCGAGATCAACATGTTTTCGTTGATGAGTCGGAACTGAAGAGATTCCGCTTTGTCTTCATTGATGGCTGTTCTGACCAATTGCACAGCAGTGTCACCTGACACGACACCACTGACTCTCGTCAAAGCATATGCAGGCACAAATGATGCCAAGAACATCACTGGCAGAGAAATTCGCAACTGTCGGCACACAAGGAGGCAGCCCACAGCTGTTGCGGCGAGGACCAATGCCCCCAACGACTTGCAAAGCACCAGTACTGTTCCGAGGGCGCAAGCGATCAAAATCACTGGCATTGAGCCAAAACGTTTTTTGCCACGAAACAGCCACAAGGCGAACGCAATCACAAAGCAACTCGACATCCAGAGTGAAACTTGAAGGCCGTGTTGCATAAACACAGTCGGCCTCCATCCACCAAAACGAATCGTCTGCGCAAACGAATGCTGATGAAAACCGTAGAGACTGGCATGCAGTTGCGGGCTCATTCGTACTTCCCACAAACAGAGTGGAACGTAAAGAACGCCGCAAAAAAGTATCGAACTCACGAGAGGGACGAGATCCGAGGCCTTTCGGTAGACGACTCGACCGATGAGGTAGGGTAAACCCCAAGTGATCGTTTGATGGACGATTGCCGATAACCCGTCGTAGATGCCCAGACCGTTGGTAAGACTGCTTGCAAGTGGGCAAGCGCACCACACCACTGCTGAGGCGTCTTCGAGACGGGGCCTCAGTGTTGCTAGCATTGCGGGATGATAGATCGCCAAGCCCACCAGCGAGCCGATCGACGTCGCGAACATCTTTGAATAGTCTGGAAGCCCTGGAAGGGGATAACTTGCCATCGGTAAAAAGCACCAACCCGCTGCAAACGCGATACCGGTCGCCAACTTCGCAGGAAGAAGCGAGTAGAGCATGAGGACGACCGGAATCCAGCCGAAAAGCGCGAGGGGAACAAGAAGTGTCACGATGATCGAGTTGAGATTCGCTGGATGGAGTACATAAGGCAAAGCAAAGGGAACTGAATCGCGTCGTTCGCGTACCTCGAAGCGAGTCGGCGTGGATCGCTCATCAAGCGATGAAACCACTCCAGTTTGAAGCTGCGCATCCATTGAGGCGCGCGAGTCTGGCGACCGGCGAGAAAGTCAATCGTCGCGCCCACTGCCATGGCCGCTGAGACGTTCAGCGAAGTTCGGTGTTCCAATAACCAGAGCTCTTGCTTCGGAAAGCCAAGCCCAACGATCAGGGCATCCGCATCGGATTCGTTGATTTGTTCGCAGATCCTTGAATTCCATTCGGCGCTGGTTTGAAAGCCGAATGGAGGACTACAGGTTCCTACGACTTGGACGGCGGACCAGGACTTCTCAAGTGCTCGTGCCGCCGCTTCGGGGACACCCTGATCTCCACCCAGCAGGAACAACCTGAGTGGACGATTGGATTCGTCCGCTCGTTGGCAGAGCCGAGGGATTAAATCAGAACCGGCGACTCGTTCCGGAAGACGATCCCCAAATAGTCTTGAAAGCGTTACGATCGGCCACCCGTCAGCCAGCGTCAGACTCGAACGCCGGTAAATTTCAAAGAGTCCAGGATTCAAATGAAGTTGTACGACGTGGTCTACATTCGGCGTGACCACCAGCTTGCAGTCTCGACTTCGTTCCTCAATCCACTGCTCGATTCGATCGAGTGCATTCTCCATGCGGATCGGGTCAATGGGAATTGACCACAGCGTTCGACGCTGTCCGGCAAGGAGATCGGCGTCGTTTGCCTCGCCCGTCTCATGACGTACGAAGGTTGAGGAAACATCTTCTAACTGAGCGACCGTTTCAGGCATCCGTGACGTTTTCTGTTTGAACGGGAGCGGTGCAGTGGAAAAGGAGACTGCCCCTGAGTGACCAGAGACGGTCTCCGTCGAGGGGGCATACCAGCGGTACGACTTATTCCCGTTTTCGTCGGAAGCCTAAACAACCAACCAAACATCCGATGCCGAGCATCGAGAACGTCCCTGGCTCCGGAACAACCGAGCCAGAACTTCCCGACGACAATAAGACGGCTAGGAAGTCTGTTCCGGGTGCCCCCAGCGCGTTGATCTCGATCATGCCATCCGCGGAGGCTGCTGCCAAACCGCTCACAATCTCGTAGACAAACGTGAAGGGAGGGTTATCGCCACCCGGGTCAAGAATCCCGGTTGTCGACCCGAACGTGACATCACTAGAAAGCAATGTCGGAGCCGTCGGCGAAACAGACGTCAACGTAAATGTCCCCGAGTCCTCCGAAGTGGGCGTCACCGACATAAAGTCGAAACTGACGAATCCAAACGTCGGGTCACTCGTGTCCATTGCTGTTCCGATTACCGACATCGCTGATGCGGCACTCGAACAGGCAAGGGCAATCACGATCGATAGCCCTAGTACCAAACTTCTCATACTCACCTCCTTGGGTTTGCGGACGAAAGTGGTACTGGCTGGATGCTATGCCCGAGCGACTGCGTTGCAAATTGAACCCGTCGTCGAGCACGTGTTCTAAGAAAGTCTGAATTGCATCAGTGACGGTCAGTGGGTCGTTCCACTGAAAACAACGAATGACGATCTTCCGTTAGCTCTCGATTGCTTCAATTTCGAAGGCGAACAAGACAGCCGAAAGTCGCTTCCAAGTGTCCACAAGAAGTTGAGTTTACAGTCGTACAGCAGAGCAAATCGGGTGGCTAAACATCAGTCCAGATTGCACTGTTGTCGATTGTTTGAATCGCGTGTGACTTTCCTTTTGATGTCATTTCCAGCGAAACAAAGCCCCGAAATCAACATGGTGTATCCGTAGACTTTTCGCGAATCCCCCTGCTTTTAGTTGTGCACGGATCGACAAGATTGTTTAGTGCGCAACTGTCTCGTGTCCGACTGAAAGCATTTGATTTTTTCCCTTTTCCGAACTCGACTGCACAACGAGTCCTCAATGATCACTTAAGGCCCTGCGAGTTACCTTAATGAAATCAAACGTCTGATGACTTGTACATCAGGCCGAT
>JBCCOI010000489.1:0-5977 GCA_039025515.1 Planctomycetota bacterium | reverse complement strand
GTTGCGGGCATGTTTCGGTACTTCGTGCTTCGCGGTGAAGGCCTGCAGCATCTGGAGGGAATCAGGCTCGACCCCTATTCGAGTGGCGCAAACCTTCCGATAAGCACTCAACAGGAGAGTCTTTTCCGTGTGAAAGTTGCCACGATGCCGGCACCGAGCGAGAACATGCAACCGATTGTTCTCCGCACTCGGTGTCCCGACGACAAATCGGTGCTGATCCAATCCGTCGCACTCAACTCACAGGCAAAACTATCCGCGACTTTCGATGATATTCCCTATCGCAACCTGGGAAGTGAGTTTCCTCGCGAACGTGTGGTCGTACACATCAATCCCGACATCGAACTCTCGTTGGAAGGCCATGTCGGTTTGGAGCGGCAAAAATTCTGCCGGTACTATGCGGCTCCGGGAAACGTCGACCAAAGCTTTGAGACCTGGGCTGCCGAACGCAACTTCGTTCCGGGTCGACAGATCATGAAGCTCCAACCGGCTTTGGTCGTCGGTTACTCCAAGAATCAACCCAAGCTCGCAGAAGATCCGAATCGGCCAGGCTTTGCGGATACTTCGTTTTTTGAACGGTTCGACAGCGGACGCAGCCGGAACATTCCGGCGTTTGAAAAAGTGCCCTACGCGATGTGCTTCAACGACTATCCCGATTTCATGTCCGTCAAGCAAGTCGGACGCGGAACACCGCTTGTTGAGCAATTTGACGCTGCCGCCGAGCTTGCCGCAGCTTACGTGGAGGACCAAGTAGCCGATGGCGGACGAACCGCGACGTGGTGGGAAGTCAAGAACGAATCGACGATCAAGTCCGAGTGGGATTACCACTACCGCAAAGACGTCGATTCGTGGCAGCTGCTGGCAGACTTTCATAACCGCGTTGCCGACGCCGTTCATGGGAATACGCCTTCCGTCAAAGTCGGCGGGCCGACATCAGCTTGGATGCAGATGCAAGCTGCGGACTTCGGCCTGTACCGCAAACAGCGTCGATTCATGGATCTGACAAAAGACCATGTTGATTTTTACTCACACCATTTCTACGAAGACTTTGCCAGCTTGGGCGCTTGGGAACGCCGTTCCACAACGTACACGAATTATCTACTTGGAAGACTGGAAGCGACGCTCAACATGTTCGTCGCCCACATGGATGGGACGAACAACCGAAAGCCGATCCTGATTACCGAGTGCGGATCGTTGCAACTCGGTCGATCCGCGAGCGACTATTGGCTGCGGATTCGATCGTACACAGCGCCTACATGCATAAGTTCATGCAGCGACCGCATCAAATCGATCTCGCGGTCCCGTTCGCATTTCTCCACATGCCTTGGAACCCGACCAGCGGCGACGCAGCGTTTGTTCCCAAAGAAGAATCAAAACGCCCTTGGAGAATCGATGAGTTTGATCGCACGCCTGTCGCCTACTTGTTTGATCTTTGGAAAGACTTCGATGGCCGACGATTGCTGACCGAGACCGATGCCGAATGGCTGGATGTCACGGCACTCCGCAGTGAAAGCCAACTGCATGTCGCGCTCACCAACATGTATGGTCGACAACGATCGGCTGACCTTTCGAGTCTTTGCGAAGGGTTAACCATTCAGTCGGCATCTCAGCGGCGACTCCTTTTTCGCGACGGGAACATCATCTTTCAGGATGAACCGATCGACATCGACTTGAAGTCGATTCCCGTCGATGTTGGTGAGACGACTCTCATCACGCTCAAGCTGGATTCTCCGCTCATTCCGACGGGCAAACTTGAAAGACGCGCCTGGTATGCTCCCGAAACGGCTGTGCGAGCCGGTGAGAGCGCTTCCGCGTTTGACATCCAAGTCGATCCGGCCATCAACCCGACGAAGGCTCGCTTGGTCATCGGAGTCAGCCGCCAGGGCGGACTCGACGGAAAGCTGACGGCTCGTTTGAACGATGAAGTGCTAAACGTCCATCGTGAATGGCTTGGCGAATTTCAGAACCTCTTCGCACCCGTTTCGATCGAAGTCTCAGTGGAAAGCCTGAGGGCAATGAATTCCATTTCGATCGATGCACCCGACGGCACGACGATCACTTCGGTGCATCTCGAAACCGATGTGCTCGATTGACGAAGGATCAGTCCAACGTATCATCGGCAAGTGGTTCGCCGCCCCTGGGTGTTATCAATGCATTCACGGTTGTCGCCGGAACATCGTCGCCGACAAAGTGACCGCGGCCATCTGCGGTTGCAAAGGTGGCGCCGGATTCCAAGTAGCCGCCTATCTCCACACCCATCGTGCCATTGATGACGCCTTGCATCTTCCGCGAATCCAAGTCGCCCGGCTGAGCCCATTTCCCGATGGCCGTTAAACCCGGCGGGCTTTGAGCAGCAACCACAAGAATCGTCTGGGACGAACGATCCGTGATTCGATCGGGCCCCAGCGGTCCCGATTTCGGAAACAGGGTATTGGGTCCGGTAATCAAATAGTAAGCGGACACGCCAAAGGAATTCGCCGTATCGTTAGCCGGGTGCTGATACACCGAAGGCATGTCCATCGCCGCAGCAAGGTTGTCTTCATGGTCCCACGGCTTGTTTAGATCGAATTGATCAAACAACGCTTGTTCGCCGAGATAAGGAAGAATCAAGACACGCCACGAGTGCATGGGGCGACCTGCCGAATCCAACGTGACGGGAACCGGATACGTGCCATGGTCCATGGCATAGGCATTCAGCGCCGCTGCGATCTTCTCCAGGTTTCGAACCGAACCGTTTTGCATACGAGCCTCCGCCAGCCGCGACAGGCTGTTGCCACCCAGCCTCGCGATCGCCAGCAATCCACTGATCAAGCAAACGAGAATTAGTCCCGCCCCCAAAAAAACTCCGATTGGACGTTTCTTACCCGATGAAGATGACTTCTTGGACGAATCAAAATGTGGTATCTGAATCGGCTTTCCACACGCAAAGCACTTACCTGATTGCCCGCTGTACTGCTTGGGCACATCGGTCTTGGCTTGACAGTGTGGACAGGTGAATATCAAGGAGTTACCCAAGGTGTATTGGATAGCAAAAAACACCGAGTCGCTCGGTGACCGCCAAAACCTTGGCGAGTTCCGCTACCAGAAATGTGACGAATCAACTAGCTACAGTTTAGAGGAAGATCCATTGAAAGTGGTGCTCCAGCGAGTGAGTGAAGCCTCGGTGAAGGTTGACGGCACGATCGTCGGGCAGATCGGTGCCGGGTTTCTCGCACTTGTCGGCATCGGCAAGGAAGACGACGAAGGGACGATTGACTGGATGGCTGAAAAGACGACCGTCCTTCGTGTCTTTCGGGACGACGCGGGCAAGATGAACCTCTCCATCCGCGACGTCCAAGGCTCGGTCTTGGCGGTCAGTCAATTCACACTTTACGGCGACTGCCGAAAAGGCCGACGCCCGGCATTCACCGATGCCGCCGACCCGGCGATCGCCGAGCGCCTTTACGAACGATACGTCGCCAAACTTGAAGAGCAGGGGATTGCAGTGCAAACGGGAGTCTTCGCCGCCGACATGAAAGTCTCGCTCATCAATGACGGCCCGGTCACACTGCTGCTGGAACGAGATTCATTCAAAGCGTGACATGCCACGCCCGGCATTCTGTGGCCACTCAAATGGGAAGGGCGCAAACTGTCCATTGCGAGGCTCGCTCAAATCGTATCGCGCACGGTCCCGCAGACGTGCCGCAATCGCGTTGTCGCTCCAAGCCGTATAAGCCAAGGCAAAAAGCATCGCGTACACGAAAACATTCGCCATCGGGTTGTTACCAAGAAACTTGAGCGCCGTTCCAAAAGACTTCTTCGTTCTCAGACGACCGACGCCGATTTCGACCGCCCAGATTTCATCCAGGATTAGATGAACCAGGAATCCGACCACAACGGCGACCGCCTTGTAGGCGCGCTCGCCGTTGCTGGGACATGGCATCACAAGGTATGCGATCAGTCCCGCCGAAGCCGCCGCCGGCAAGCTATGCCACATACCACGGTGCACCGTGAAACGTTTGAAGAACTCGAAGGCAAAGAACCGGATAAAGACATAAATCAACATCGCCGCGAGCGCCATCGATTCGTGCGACAGGTCGTAATCACGAAATCGATTGAGCATCATCATCGGGACCACGGCCGCAGCGAACATGCTGATCTCCCGCAGCGGGATCCCGCCATCACTGTCCAGATCCGGAAGCATCCCACTGACCGCGCACAGTCCGCCCGCGAGAATCCCATTCTCCAGCGTCATGCCCTGAGTCGTCACGCCCCAATAGCCGTAGCCGACTCCGGCGATCGTGCTGGCGGTAATGTGGGTTTTGAAATCGGCCACGTTTTCGTGGTACGGGTCGATGGGACGCTGGTTCGGGACGCTGGTTCGGGAAGTCGACACCAACTTGGGTCTTACAAATTTCTGCCCGACGGATGGAAGGTCATTCCGCGACAGTTGCTAGCAAAATACTCAAGAAATGCTTCGGGAAATTTGATCGTTGCGTCAGACGACGCCGTGGTGATTCGTGCCGGCAATCCGATCTTGGCCCGGCCGGCGGGCTCCGCTTACGATATCCCAATGGAGATTTACGACATCGTGATGCTGGTGGTACTGGTTGGCGCCGGTTTGTTCGGGCTGATCAAGGGTCTTGCTTGGCAGATCGCTTCGATCGCATCGATCGCGGTCAGCTATTTCGTCGCGCTGCGGTTTTGCGAGCCGCTGAGTCGCTCGATCGTCGCCGAACCGCCGTGGAACAAATTTCTCGCGATGTTGATTCTGTTCGTCGCCTCTTCGCTGGTCGTTTGGGTCGTCTTCAATATGGTGCGGCAGACGATCGATCGCTTGAAGCTGAAGGAATTTGATCGTCAGATCGGAGCAATTTTCGGATTACTCAAAGGCGTTCTCTACTGCACGCTGATCACGTTGTTTGCGGTCACGCTGATGGGTGATCGTATTCGCGAATTGGTGGTCGCGAGCAAGAGTGGACACTTCATCGCCGAGCACTTGGATCAGGCCGAGTCGATCATTCCGCCGGAGCTACACGACGTCCTGAAGCCGTATCTCGATCGCTTTGATGAGAGATTCGACGAGGTGCAGGCGTAATCGCCGAAATGTGTCAAACACGGCGTTTTTCAGACTTCGAATACAACATAAGAGTGATTATCGGACGTTGATTCGAGGCAGATCTGGCCCCGTATAGTTGCTTCACGGTTCCTACGGCATCGGTCCCAAGGTCTCGACAAGCTGGTCACGTACGATGCCGCGGATCTCAAGTGGCAACTGAAAAAGCGGCCGGTCCGTCGGCTTGACCATTCTTGCGAAAAATCGCGCCTGATGCGGTAGCGATCAGGCCCAAAAGAACTGAGGACTTCGACAAATGAAAAGCGAAATACCGCAGCCGCCTTGGCTGGAGTTTCCGGGAATCCCGCGTTTCAGCCTCGACTGGCGATTTCCGAAACAAGACTCACATTTCAAAGGCTGGACCCTCGCCTATGCCGGACTGACGGATGAAGAGCGACGGAACTATCGTCGCCAATACCCTCCGCCTCACCCCCTTTGGACCGGCAGCTACCTGATCCTTTCTCGCAACCGATCCATCGCGGCGTGCGGCTTCTTGGTCACGGCGATTGTCTTCTTATCACTGATCACTCTTCGCCTCCTCACGAATCCTTGGCTTCGATTTAAGATCGACTAATCTGACCAACTGCTGATCTTCGTCGCCCGAAGGCTCCTTGATGGCAGCCTACTTTGAAAACTCGCGTTAAAGAAAGCGAACTTCGAACTCCAGCGTGTTCGTTTTGCCGCCTTCAAGTCGACTCTGAAGCGTCGACTTCGCGTCGAACCTTGGCGCGACCACAGCGTTGACTGGCGGACACTTCGACCGCTGTTCGCCGGGAAGTGCTGCTCGCACTTCCGGCGGCAGCAATGAAACACGCACGACGAATGTTCCTGCATGCAACCCGGCATCGGCTGTGACTTCGAATGTGCCATCAAAGACAGGAACCG
>JBCCOI010000488.1:0-5989 GCA_039025515.1 Planctomycetota bacterium | reverse complement strand
GATGGCCAAGGCATCGGCGACATCCGCCGGCTCGGGAACTTCATGGAGTCCGAGTTGCAGTTTGACGGCTTGTTGCATCTGGTGCTTGGGGGCATGGCCGTTGCCGGTCATCACCTTCTTAACCTTCGTCGGCTCGTAACTCCGAACCGGAATGCCGCTTTGTGCCGCCGCCAAACAGATCACGCCGCGGGCGTGCCCCATCAGTATCGCGGTTTTCGGACGCGAGTAATGAGAAAACAACTGCTCGAGTGCGAGGTAGGCGGGCTGGTGCTGCTGAACGACTTCCGCCATCCCCTCGTGAATCTCGGCGATACGTTCTTCAATGGACCGTCGCGCGCGACTGCGGACGATACCCGCTTCGATCAGCTCGCAGCGGCCCGAATCCGCTCGAATGACTCCGTAGCCGGAGACGTTCAACCCCGGATCGACGCCCAAGACGATGTGGGAGCCGACGGGAGATTCCGAGACGGGCTGCTCTACTTTTTCAGTTCCCAATTCGTTCCTTCTTTCTTGTCGAGCAGCGCGATTCCGATCTCGGTCAGACGATCACGAATCGCGTCGCCAGTGTCGTAATCCTTTCGTTCGCGTGCTTCTTTCCTCAAATCGATAAGCAGCCGGACGGTCTGGTCCAACAACTCCGCCGAAGCGTCATCCTCTCCGCCGGTCATCGGCTGTTTAATGAACAGCCCCAACACGTTCGTCAGTTCTTTCAGGCTACGTGTCGCCGCCACCAACGAGACGACTTCAGAGGACCCGGCGTTTGCACCTGCGGCAAGACCATGTTCATCCACGAAACGATTAAGCAGCCTGAGCCAATCAAATAAGACACCGACTGCGGCTCCCGTGTTGAAGTCGTCATCCATCGCAGTGATGAATTTATCTCTCAACTCGGCGACCTGCGACAAAAGACGGTTGTCGCCGGGATCAAAGTCACCTTCATCGCGAGTCGCGGCGGGGCGCAAATTGATGCCTTCGGCTTTGACTCGTTCCGCCCCGAATGTTCCGACGTTCTTATCATCATAGAACGATCTTCCCGTGATTTCTTCGAATCGATCGAAGAAACGATAGAAACCGTCGAGCGCCACGCCGGCTTCTTCAAGCCCTTCTTCACTGTAGAGAATGGTGCTCCGGTAATGTGTTCTCAGCAAAAAAAACCGGATGCGGGTTCCGGTGTGACGACGAATCAGCGAGCTCAACCCGCCGTCGCCTTTCGATCGGCTAATCTTTGAGTCGGCGTCAGCCTGAACGGCTGATCCGGCAGACGATGGTTCGCGATCACTTTTTCCGCCGACCTTGCCCTTTTGGCCCGCCCGCATCAGCCCGTTGTGCATCCAGTACTTGACCATGGGGGCACTGTGGCAACAGCTACTTTGGGCAAGTTCGTTTTCATGATGGGGAAACATCAAGTCCAAGCCACCGCCGTGAATATCGAAGGTCTCGCCCAAGATCTCATGGCTCATCGCGGAACATTCGATATGCCAACCCGGTCGGCCGGCTCCCCATGGGCTTTCCCAAGCAATCTCACCCGGCTTTGCGCTCTTCCACAACGCGAAGTCACCTGAAGATCGTTTCTTCGCTGCCGCGCCACCGCCCTCTCCTTGCTGGTCGTCAACATTTCGATTGGAGAGCTGACCGTAGTTCGGGTCCTTTGCAACATCGAAGAACACGTCTCCATCGACTTCATAGGCGTGGTCCTGCGCGATGAGTCTTTCAATGAACTTGATGATGTGCGACATATGATCCGTCGCACGAGGCATAAAGTCGATTTGGTTGACGCCCAGTTCGCGGAGGTTCGCGAGATAGTCCGCAGTCATCTCCGTTGCGATTTGTGAAACGGGAATGCCACGTTCACGGCTCTTGTTGATCAGCTTGTCGTCGACATCCGTGATGTTGACGACCCAAGTTGGTTCGTAGCCGCTGTAGCGGAGATAGCGTTTCACCGTATCGAAGATCACCGGGCCGACCATGTGACCGATGTGCGACTCAGCGTAGACGGTTGGACCGCAGAGGTAGATGCCGACTTTCGGGGCGGCAATCGGTTCGAAATTTTCCTTGGTTTTCGTCAGCGTGTTGTAAACGCGCAACTTGCTTTGAGTCGGCACGGTTGGATCGGCGAGTTGTCGGGGAATTTCGCGGACAGTCATGATGGGGTTGGCCTGAAGATTGAATACACCGTCCCGAATTGTACGAATATGGAGCTTGTCCGCCGAGCCCGATCCCTCTCGATGCCATCCTCAGTCGTACTTGCGTCAGAGATCCAATCCGTTGGAAGTCGTTGCGTCAGAGATCACTGGGCACGAGCGTGACTGCCGGTCCAGTGGATTTTCGTCGAGCGACTGGAGGATCCGGCAACCAGAGCGTTCGGCGGTCCGATTTCGATTCTTCGGGGTGTCACGGGGCGTCAACACCGGCCGCATCTCTCCGGAGGTCGCCTCTCATTGACCAAAACGCTTGTCGTAAATAGATTTAGGCGCGCACGGCCGGATTGGGTCGATTTCGCCGCGGCAGCAGCGTCCTCCGGACCGCTCTCCGGGGCGGCAAGTGGGTCGCTATCCAGCGATCCCCTCCTGATCCCCAACCGATAATCAATCTGTTTCTCCCACGAGCTTAGCGGCAATTCGACCCGCGTCATCTTTTGTGTCAAAAGGGACGCGACGATCTCCGGCCGCACGCTCACGCCTTTCTGCAAGACGGTTTCGATAGAGAACAACCATGGCGAACAAGATGGTCTATTACTTCGGTAAGTCTAAAACCGAAGGTAAAGGAAAGTCCAAGGATCTTCTCGGCGGCAAAGGAGTCAACCTGGCCGAAATGACCTCGATCGGACTACCGGTCCCTCCAGGCTTTACCATTACGACCGAAGTCTGCGACTCCTACTACAAATCGGGCGAGAAGCTGCCTGAGGGCTTGATGGGAGACGTTGCCAAAGCGGTCAAGAAGCTCGAGAAAGAGCTGGGCAAAAAGTTTGGGGACGATTCCAACCCGCTTCTCGTCAGCGTCCGCAGCGGCGCCGCGGTCAGCATGCCAGGGATGATGAACACGATTCTGAACCTGGGACTCAATGACGTCTCGACGGAAGGCCTGGCGAAGGCAACCAAGAATGAACGATTCGCCTTCGACGCGTACCGCCGTTTGATCAACATGTTCGGTGACGTGGTCATGGGCATGGACCATCACCAGTTCGAGCATGCCTTCGACAAGGTCAAGAAAAAATACAAGGTCACGGACGACACCGAGGTGCCCGCCGATGGCCTGAGGGAACTTTGCGTGGCTTACAAGGCCGTTTACAAGAAACACACCGGGGAAGACTTCCCTCAAGATCCGTTCACGCAGCTCGAACTTGCGATCCAAGCCGTTTTTGGTTCCTGGAATACCGAGCGGGCGGTGAAGTACCGTGAGATCGAAAACATCCGGCACCTGCTGGGAACTGCCGTCAATGTTCAATCCATGGTCTACGGGAATATGGGCGACGACTCCGGTACCGGTGTCGCGTTCACCCGGAACCCGAACACCGGCGAAAATAAGTTCTACGGCGAGTTTCTGATCAACGCTCAAGGTGAAGACGTTGTCGCGGGTATCCGTACGCCGCAGCCTGTAGCGGAAATGCCCAAGTGGAATCGAGCCATCCACAAGCAGTTGCTTGAGATCAAAAAGACGCTCGAGACACACTACACCGAGATGCAGGACATCGAGTTTACGATCGAACGCGGTACGCTTTTCATGCTACAAACGCGGAGCGGAAAACGGACCGGTATCGCGGCGGTTAAGATCGCCTGCGACTTGGTCAAGGAAGGCTTGATCAACGAAAAAGAAGCGGTGATGCGTGTTCCACCGAACGCTCTGACCCAGCTACTGCTTCCCAGCTTCAAGACCACGGCACGCAATGCCGCAGAAGTCCTTTGCAAGGGAATCAACGCTTCGCCGGGTGCAGCGGTCGGCAAGCTTGCCTTCACCGCCGAACAGGCTCGTGAACGAAAGGACGCCGGCGAGAACATTATCCTCGTCCGTCGCGAAACCAGCCCGGAAGACGTCGATGGCATGAGCGCGGCCGTTGGGATCTTGACTAGCACCGGTGGTGCGACCAGTCACGCGGCGGTGGTTGCGAGAGGTTGGGGTAAGTGCTGCGTCGCCGGTGCCGGCGATGTTCACATCGACGAGAAGGGAAAGAAGATCAAGGTCAATGGCAAGACTCTCGGCGTCAACGACGTTGTCAGCCTGGACGGCACTACCGGCGAAGTCATGCTGGGCTCCGTTGAGACCCAGGAGCCCAAACTTTCCGGCGACTTCGCCAAGCTGATGAAGTGGGCCGACGAGTACCGAACGCTGGCGGTTCGCACCAACGCCGACTCACCGGCGGACTCGAAACGCGCACGGGACTTTGGTGCAGAGGGAATTGGCCTCTGCCGCACGGAACACATGTTCTTCGAACCCGACCGCATTATCCATATGCGGGCGATGATCCTGGCAGAGGATGAAGCCTCACGACGCGACGCACTCAAGAAGCTGCTTCCGTTCCAGCGAAAGGACTTCGAAGGCATCTTCAAAGCGATGAAGGGCTTGCATGTCACGATTCGCTTGCTTGATCCACCGCTTCATGAGTTCCTTCCGCACGAAGCCGCCGCACAGAAAGAGATGGCGACACAACTCGGTGTCAAACCCGCCGAGATCAAGAAGCGAAATTCCGCGTTGCATGAAGCCAACCCGATGTTGGGTCACCGCGGTTGCCGACTGAGCATCACCTATCCCGAAATTTTGGAGATGCAGGTGAAGGCGATCACAGAAGCTGCGATCAATTGCGAGAAAAAGAAGATCGACGCTCATCCCGAGATCATGATTCCGCTGGTCGGCACGTTTCAGGAGCTTGAGTTGCTTCGAGCAAAGGTCGAAGAAACCATCGAAGCGACAAAGCTCGCCAAGAAATTCGATGGCGATTTGGACATCTTGATCGGAACGATGATCGAGATTCCGCGTGCCGCCCTGACAGCTGACGAAGTCGCGCAGCACGCCGACTTCTTCAGTTTCGGAACCAACGACCTGACGCAAATGACGTTCGGCTACAGCCGAGACGATGTCGGCGGGTTTCTTCCCGACTACATCGAACAGGAGATCTTGGAAGTCGACCCATTCCAATCGCTGGACCAAACCGGTGTTGGTCAGTTGGTCGAGATGGGCGTACAGAAGGGACGCTCGACCAAGAAAGACCTCAAGGTCGGTATCTGCGGCGAGCACGGCGGTGATCCCGATAGCGTCGACTTCTGCCACCGGGCGGGACTGAATTACGTCAGTTGCAGTCCTTTCCGCGTGCCGATCGCTCGACTGGCAGCCGCCCAAGCCGCCATCCGCAACGGCTGACTGAAAGTCGGCGATCTCTCCGAGATCGCTTCTGAGAATCGGTCCGGCCTCGCAGAGGCCAGACTACAAATGTGATTCCGGCCTCGCAGAGGCCGGCTACAGATTCGGCGAACGGCACAGAGGCCGGTTCGCAATGCAGTCTCCTCTCTAATACCGCAGTTCTGCCGCGACCACGGCACCGTAGTAGAACAAGTCGTCGTCGATATCGACTCGAGTTCCGAGTGCGTTCGTAACGGCCGGGCTGATCTGGTCGACTGCGGTTGCGGCGTTCGTGATGTACCAAATCTCGCCGCCGGCCTTCAGCGAAAGCATCTCGCCCAGATCGTATCGCAGCCCGTAATAGAACTCGAACACACCCGCAACCTGTTCGTCGCTTCGACGTGGGTTCAAAATAGTCACTCCGGAGTTCTGCAGCCGCACCTCCGTGTCGACAAAGTTGAGGTAAACACCACCGCGGACTCGGAAGTCCGAGTAGGCGTGCTTGGCGATCGGGTAAAGCAAGTCCAATCCGGCTTGGACTCCGAGGTAACTGTTCTCAGTCTGGCTGTTCAGCGATGCCGTCGTGATAGCCGTCTGCGAGTTGAAACCATACTCTTCTTCGATGCGGATGAACTTTGCACCGAAGAGGAGACGCACG
>JBCCOI010000487.1:0-5993 GCA_039025515.1 Planctomycetota bacterium | reverse complement strand
CGAGATGCCTTGGCGTTGGACGCCGAAGCCTTCGTCGTGATCGCCTGCTGGCCACACGTTCGCTCAGAACACTGGGTACGTTTGCTGCAAGCTCGGGCGATCGAAAACCTTGCAGCCGTCATTGGCGTCAATCGATGCGGCGAAGAACCTGGGCTGATCTATGATGGTCGCAGCGCGGCGTTCGATCACCTCGGAAACCCGCAATTCGAAGCGAGCGCCGATCCCCAATTGATATCCGCTGAGATCGACATCGACGAATTACGGCGATGGCGAAGGCGTTTCCCGGCGCTTCGGGATCGATAGGCGGGCGCGGCTCACGGAGTCGACGCTGCCCAGCCGAACACGATCGAAAATGGATAGAAGAGCACCGCGAGAACCAAGAAGCAGGCGAAGTAAACGGGGAACAGCAACGCCCCGTAGAATGCTCCTTCGGCGAATCCCGCCAGCCCCTTCTTATACGTTCCGTGCAGGCCACCAATAAGTGACGGAACGGCAAACCACAGCAGACCCCAACCATGGACTTCGCCATAGGTAATCAATGCGAAGGTGATTGCAAAGCAACCGGCCAGACCGAGTAACTTGCCAATGGTGGTCTGCACTGAGATAAAATCCGTCGGGCCACGTTGAACGATACGGTTCTACCGTCGTCTTTTGATTTTTATGTCGCCTCACCATCCAGCACACGATCAACGTAGTCTCCAAATGACTTACGAAATCGTTCTTCCGAAAACTTGACCGCATGGCGACGGCATACTTCGGCGGGAAACACGTTCGCTTCGAAACGAGCGACGGCATCGATAATAGACGATTCAGTTTGCTCGGGAAACAAGACACCCGTCACGCCGTCATCTACGGTTTCCACGCTTCCGCCTCGACCGTATGCAATAACCGGAGTCCCACAAGCTTGAGCTTCAACGGGCATGATGCCAAAGTCTTCGCAGGCAGCGAAGACGAACGCTTTGGCTTGTCCCATCCGTTCGCAGAGCTTGGCAAACGGTTGGTGCCCTTCGAATGTGATATTGGGAGCCGAATGAGCCTTCACCCGTTTCATTTCGGGCCCGTCACCGATGACGATCAGATGCTTGTCTGGCATCTGTGCGAATGCACGAACCACCAACTCGAATTTCTTGTAGGGCACCATTCTGCCAGCGGTAAGGTAGAAGTCCTCTTTCCGTTCTCGCAGTTGAAAGTCGTTGGTCGCCACGGGGGGATGAATCACGGTCGCATCACGGCGATAGAACTTGCGAACCCTCTCGGCAATGAACGCCGAATTGCAAACGAAATGGTCGACACGGTCGGCGGCGGCTCGATCCCAGAGCCGCGTGTAGTGCAAGATCTTTCGGGCGATTAATGATCGTATGCCCCACTCGATGCCGCGATTTCGCAAATACTCGTGTTGCAAATCCCAAGCGTACCGCATGGGAGAGTGTACGTAGGAAATCAGCGGCTGGTCGGGTCTCGTGATGACCCCATGCGAGACACAATGTTGGGATGCGATCACCAGGTCGTGTTCGGTGACGTCGTGTTGCTCAACGGCCAACGGCATCAATGGCAGGAAGCCACGGTATTTGGACTTGGCAAATGGAAAACGCTGCAGCAGGGACGTCGAAACGGGCACGTTTTCAAACGCCGCGGGACGAGATTCTTTCAGAAAATCAACCAACACGTAAAGCCGACGGATCGGCATCGTGAGTGCAATCTGCTCGACAACACGTTCGCTACCGGCGTACGTTGTGAGCCATTCATGAACGAGTCCAATGTTTGCCATCGATCAACCGTTCTCTTCGTGACAGATGTCAAGACAACCCAACGCGTGGCGGAGCGATCCGAGACTGTCTTTTTTCATTTGGACCAAGAAGCTCTCCCCAACGGGAAAGTCTTTGAGCGAAGCATGACGACGCAGAACGGTCTGGCTCGTCATCGCATCCTTTTCAACCAAACAGCCTTGGCGATTCACCAGCTGAAAGAAATGTGGCACCTTCTGGCTCCATTCCAATCCGACCGAGGGAATTCGCAACCCGAACGCGATAATGTTGGTATGCAAACGATGCGCGATCACGGTTTGCATGCGATCGATCGATTGAACCAGTTGAGCTGGCTGAATCGGCCGCGGCAGACGCACAACGCTTGGTTTGGCCGTCAGCGAATACAACTGTTCGCAATGCGACAGGAATTCTTCATCCTCCGTCGCACCATTGGTGAAGAGTGCCACACGTTGACCTGAATCTGCGAGCGCTGAGACAACGTCCGACATCGTCGCATCGAGCGTCGCCACATAGGGAAGCTCTCGACCCGACGAATAGGTCATGTTTACGGGATCCGTGAAGTTGACGCCCACGTCAAACTCCTTTTCGTTCGTCAAACGATCCGCGTAAGCATCGGAGACGTGAATCGCCGGGTCATAAGCGTGCTTCGAACTCGGCGATACTCCTAGTGCGTTTTTGAATCCGGCTGCAGCTTCGATGGAGCGTTCGTCGCGTAGGAAAATTGCTTTGACAATCGAATCATTCAAACACTGTCCCAAAATTGACGCACCCGCCCCGCCTCGATAGGTGACGCCGCAAGCGTAGAACACGCATGAAAGATCCTTTTGCCGCAGCCCGCTCATCAAGCCGCGTATCTTTAGCGGAAAGTTGAGGTCGGAATCGGAAAGCAGTTGCCCGCCGCCAATGATTGCCGCTTCGCAACCGTCCAAGTTCTCCAACCAATTGGGAAGCAATGTCGCGCGGATCTTCTTTCCCAGCAACATTCGCACAATGGCATCCTGTGCGAATTGGGGAAGGGCAAGCAGCAACTTGAGCTTTTGCCGGCGTGATGAAATCGTCTCTTCACCAAACGACGAACGGCCCGCCAAATCAGTGTGAATCGGAATTGCGTTCGGTACCAGATGGCGAATCATCCAGCCCAGACAGTCCGAAATGACACCATCACCCAGATTCGGGCTATATCGGACGCCGCAAACGGCGATCCGCCGACCATCCGCGTCACCGGGCAGCGATGATTCGACAGGAGTGTCTTCAATCTCGCTCATCACCAATAACGTTCTCCGTGATGCCATTCGTCATCATGATCGAACGGGTCATCACCCTCAAAGTCATCTTCGTTTTCTGCGTCATCGTCTTCAAAGTGATCGTCGTCCTCATACCAGTTGTCTTCACTGCGACAGGCAGCCACCAGCACCCAAGTCGACCAAGCGATTGAGGCGCTGGTCAGTGTGTATCCGGCTGAACTTCCCGCGACCGCGACAAACAGCAACGACGTGATTGCCAGGCGACGACGGCCGAGTTCTTGATCGTCGAAAGGCGAGAAACCTCGCAAAACGCCGCCGCGAATTCCTGCGGAAAGCACCGCGATCAGCATTCCAAGTCCAAAAACTCCGTAGTCTGCCAGGAACTGCAGTAGTTGGTTGTGGGCGTGCTGCCCCAGCGGAAGGTCACCCACCCACGTCCAGTCGCCGTAGTCCGGTTTCGATCCGCCCAGCCTTTCGGAATACCAAGGCGCATTCGATTCTCGCAGAGCGAGATTTGGTTGCATGATGCTGCCTGGACCGACACCCACCAACATGCTTTTAGACCAAAGCGATGTCGCATATCCGAATAGTTGAAATCGACGCACGACATTGGTGTCATTCCCCTTGCTCAACTCTTCCATCCGCTCGGAGTTGACGGCGACAAACGTTGCGGACAGTACGCCCACGCACACCATTCCCAGCAACAGGCCGCCCGCCACATGACGCTTCGATGGTCGTCCTTCGGACCGGAAGCACAAGATCACCAGACCGAATCCTGCCAAGCAACCCAGCAGATAACCCCTCGAACCGGAGATCATCGAGCCGACCGCCAGACACGTCATGCAGAGCATCAAGAATGGACGGGACATGACGCGCAAACGTGGCCGCATTGCCCACAGTGAAAACGCCAACACGAGTGCCGCAGTGTTGTTTCCGGCAAAGGAATTCTTCGTACCCAGAAGTCCCACAGCCACTCGTCCGCCGGCCGTTGGCATTGAACCGACGTATTGATCGCCAACCGTGATCGGACCCGCGACAAAGGTCAGCAGGCTTATCAAAGCAATTCCCGATGCAACCAATATCCCGGCCGAGAGCAACTCGTCGACAGCTTCGGGGCGCGACGCCAACGCAAAACGCACCGCGATATAGAAAAGAAACATGTAAGTCGCGCGGCCGTCGCTAGCGAAGTATCCGACAGGGTTTTCGCTCACCAAGTCGCCACACTGCAGCCAAGCGATGACGACGGAAAAAACCGCCAAGACGATTGCAAGCACGACGTCCAAGCTTCGCAAGGCTGACAGCATCGGGTATCGACCGATACAGGCGCAGACAAAAACGATCACGCTTAGAACCGCTGCGATCGGATACAAGTCTTGGCTGTGTGCGAACACCAGCAGCAGCGCGGCGGCAAATGTCATGACGCGGTCGCTCGCGTTTCCAGCCAACTCGGGAGCGGACCCTCCAAATGCTC
This sequence comes from Planctomycetota bacterium, assembly GCA_039025515.1. GTDB lineage: Bacteria > Planctomycetota > Planctomycetia > Pirellulales > Pirellulaceae > Stieleria. The sequence continues at coordinate 1,512 of JBCCOI010000487.1, read as the reverse complement.
CGCAAGAACACCAAGATCCTTCTCGTAAAATGCGTCACATTTCTCTCGGGCACCGGTCAGATCAAATTCGCCCGAATCGGATGCCGTCGCTTCGCGAAAGAACATTCGCTGAACCATCGCCGAGTTCTTCGCCTTCCCCAATAACGTGGTCCATCCTAATCGGCGTACAACGTGGACGCCCTGACGCGCCAACCTCGATAACAGTACGGAACGCGAAACCGCTTGCCCATTCACCTTTCGGTCAAACTCGATGTCCGAATCGAGTTTGAGTCCGAGAAACTCTAGAATGCGATGCCCAAGCTTCGCGGGGTCTTCTTTGAGTTCGTCGAAGAAGAAGACCCCGATCTGATCGCGCGAGAAAGTATCAAAATACGGCTGCAAATACTTTCCATAAAGGCCGCGCTCCAGGATGTCAGGGTTCTGCTCCACCGCCTCCAGAAAGCTGCCCGTGACGTTGCCGAAACGACGCGAATACTTGTAGTGCGAGATCGCTCTCTCGGTCGGCTCGCGCAACAGCGTAATGAGCTTTACATTTGGGAGATCGTTTACAATCCGCTGACAAGCCGATTCTGAGTAGATGTAATCATGTGAAATCTCTCCGATAGCGATCGCCGACTTGCTACCGACAAATTGCTTCGCGTACCACTGCGTGCCGCGGTCGTAGTGACGATCAAAAAAGTAAAGATCTTTCAGCGTCGGTACGAATACTTGCGGGTGCTGCGCGAGCACCTCGTAGAGCCAAGTGGATCCGGTTTTTGGAGGACCAATAAACAAAAAATTTGGAAGCGTCATTGGAAAGACTCCTCGTTTGCACGGCGTCCCAAGAATCGCTTCAGCACGGGCAAGGTCCCAAGCTGAATCCACGCCCAGCGGGCACCGACAAGTGTGGGAGCCGTGTTGATCTCTGCAAGACGACGCGCCAACCACCACATCCCCAAGGACCTCAGCAGGGTCGTCAGTGTAAACGTACACGCCACGGATTCGGGCACCACTGATGCCCCTCGGAAAGTGAGCAGTACCAAGCAAAGAATAAAAAACATCGCGGCAGCGGCGTTCACCATCAACGCCTTCCGTTCATGTTGAGTCAGAATGAGCAGTTGCTGAGAACTTCCTCCGAGCACGATGATCAACTGTCCGATCAATAGGATGCACATCGTTGTCGCGGCTTGCTGATATCCTCCACCAAAGCCGAGCCAAAGCATCGTCTGTGGAAAGAGGAACAACGGCAGGGCACCCATCAATGAAGCAACCAACGAGATCGTTGCCGTGCCGGAAAGTAAAGACTGGAGCGATTCCTTTTCGCCGGCGATGTAGCGTTTCGTGATGATGCCGGTAACAGCCATGTTAACCATCGCAAAGGGCATGCGAAGCACCAAGCTCACACGCTTTGCGGCAGAGTAGTCGGCCAAAGAATCTTCGCTCAGTGTCCAGCCGGCGAACAGCAAATCGAGCTGTTCCACAAGGAAAACAAGCAGCGAAGCCGCCGCAACCGGAACACCAACGGAGAGCATG